>CAZOZM010000001.1:0-283135 GCA_964584255.1 uncultured Lachnoclostridium sp.
CATTTTAAATGTATATTTTAAGGAGGAGCCTTATGATTAAAGCAGGTATAATAGGAGCTACCGGATATGCCGGACAGGAAATAGCACGAATTTTACTGAATCATCCGGAAGCAGAGGTTGTATGGTATGGTTCGCAGAGCTACATTGACAAAAAATACTCGGATGTATTTCCGAACATGTTCAATTTTGTTGATGAGGTATGTCTTGGCGATAATATAAATGAACTTGCAGATAAAGCAGACGTAATTTTTACGGCAACCCCACAGGGACTCTGTTCATCTCTGGTTAATGAGGAAATATTGTCGAAAGTCAAAATTATTGATTTATCTGCGGACTTCAGAATAAAAGATGTAAAAAGGTATGAAGAGTGGTATAAAATCACCCATAAGTCACCCGAATTCATCGAAGAGGCAGTATACGGACTCTGTGAGATTAACAGGGAACAGATAAAAGGAGCCAGACTTTTGGCTAACCCGGGATGCTATCCTACATGTTCAACACTCAGCATATATCCTCTTATTAAGGAAGGCATCATAAATAAGGATTCCATTATAATCGATGCCAAGAGTGGTACAAGCGGAGCAGGAAGAGGTGCAAAGGTTGCAAATCTTTATTGTGAAGTTAATGAGTCAATTAAGGCATACGGGGTTTCCACTCACCGACATACTCCGGAGATAGAAGACCAGCTTTCCTATGCCTGCGGAGAAAACGTAATGATTAATTTCACACCGCATCTGGTTCCTATGAACAGAGGTATTCTTGTAACAGCTTATGCTGATTTAAAGGGTACATATACATATGAAGAACTTAAAGCGGTTTATGATAAGTATTACAAGGATGAATATTTTGTAAGAGTGCTTAATGAAAATGTCTGCCCTGAGACAAGATGTGTTGCAGGAAGCAACTTTGTGGATGTCAACTTTAAGATTGATAACAGAACAAACCGCGTTATCATGATGGGAGCAATGGACAATCTTTTTAAGGGTGCGGCAGGTCAGGCGGTTCAGAATATGAACATCATGTTTGGACTTGATGAGAAGACGGGACTTAACTATGTTCCAATGATTTTATAAAAACGATTCGGAGGTACAGGATGAGGAAAATAAAAGGTGGCGTTACCACAGCCAGAGGTTTTAAGGCGGCAGGAGTGTATGTCGGAATAAGAAAAAAGAAGAAGGATGTAGCCCTTGTTTACAGTGAGGTTCCTTGTGTTGCAGCAGGTACCTTTACGACAAATCGTGTTAAGGCGGCACCGGTTGTATGGTGTCAGTCGATTTTAAAAAACGGCGAATCCAAGAGAGGTATGATTTTTAACAGCGGTATCGCTAATGCCTGCATGGGTCAGCAGGGTAAAGATGATAACTATGAATTTGTATCGGCTGCTGCGGATGCTCTTTCATGTAAACCTGAAGAACTTTTTGTCGGATCTACGGGTATTATCGGGCAGCCATTGCCGATGGACGTAATTAAAGCAGGAGTTCCAAAGATTGTTGATGCCTTGGGAAGCAGTGAGGAAAACGCACTTGCAGCAGCAGAAGCAATAATGACAACAGATACATATCCTAAGCAGGCAGCAGCTTCTTTTTCCATAGAAGATTTTGAAATATTTGTGGGCGGAATGTCAAAAGGCTCGGGTATGATTCATCCGAATATGGCAACAATGCTCAGTGTTGTTACAACAGACGTGAATATTGATGAAAAACTTCTTCAGGAGGCAGTATCAAAGGTTGTAAGTGAGACATTTAATATGATAAGTGTAGACAGGGATACTTCAACCAATGATACATTTGTGGTTTTGGCAAATGGTCTTGCAGGTAATGAAAAGATTACAAAAAAAGACAAAAACTACGATAATTTCGAAACTGCACTTAAGGTTGTATGTAAATCTCTTGCCAAACAGATGGCAGCTGATGGTGAGGGTGCAACCAAACTTATGGAATGTAAGGTGAGAAATGCAAAAACAAAAGAAGATGCCGTTAAGTTAAGTAAATCAGTGATAAGCTCAAATCTTGTAAAAGCAGCATTCTATGGTTCAGATGCAAACTGGGGAAGAATCATTTGTGCCTTAGGATATTCGGGAGCCGAATTTGATCCTGAAAAGGTAGATATTCTGATAGAAACGGATAATGGCGAGGAAGAAGAAAAGCTTCAGATCGTTAAAAACGGAATGGCAGTGGATTACTCGGAGGAATATGCTACATATCTGTTGTCACAGAAAGAAGTTACGATTAAAATTGATGTAAAAGCGGGATATGAAAAAGCTACTGCGTGGGGCTGTGATCTTACTTATGACTATGTAAAAATAAATGGAGATTACAGAAGCTAGTAAAAACATGTAATGATTGTATCCGTCTGTTGTTTAAATATGACAGGCGGTGATGCTTAAAGGGTAAAAAAGAATACAAGTATCCGATGCTTTTTTTGTGTCAGACAGCTCGGAAGTGAGGAGTAAAAATGACAGAACAGCTTAATCAGGTCTATTCAAAGGCAGAAACACTTATAGAGGCAATGCCCTATATACAGAAATTTAACAATAAGATTGTAGTAGTTAAGTATGGCGGCAGTGCAATGCTTGATCCGGAATTGAAAATGAACGTTATTAAGGATGTGGCGCTTTTAAAGCTTGTCGGAATGCATCCGGTAATTGTTCATGGCGGTGGAAAAGAAATAAGTAAGTGGGTTTCTTTAATGGGACATGAAGCAGTATTTGTTGAGGGACTGAGAGTAACGGATCCGGATACAATGGAAGTGGCTGAAATGGTTCTCAACAGAGTTAACAAGAGTCTGGTTCAGATGCTTCAGCAGATTGGAGTTAAAGCCTGCGGTATATCCGGAAAAGACGGTGGTATGCTTTATTGCAAAAAGAAGACCGTTAATGGCAAAGACATTGGATTTGTAGGTGATATAACGGAAGTTAATACCGATATCATAGATACATTAATAAAGAATGACTATATACCTGTAATTGCTCCTATAGGAATGGATGGCGACATGAATTCCTATAATATAAATGCTGATGATGCAGCCTGTGCAATTGCTGCAGCTCTGGGAGCTGAAAAACTGGCATTCCTTACTGATATTGAGGGTGTATATAAGGACCAGAATGATCCGTCCAGTCTTATTACCCAGTTAACCCTTTCGGAGGCTGAAAAACTTATTGAGGACGGATATATCGGAGGAGGAATGCTTCCTAAACTTAAAAACTGCATCGAATCAGTTAAAAACGGTGTATCAAGAGTTCATATTATTGACGGACGCAGTCCACACTGTCTGCTCCTTGAGTTCTATACAAATAAGGGGATGGGAACTGCAATTATTGACGACAGACTTGAATAGCGGAGTGAAAAAAACATGGAAACCAGGGAAATAATTAATAATGCCGAAAGTGCTCTTATGAAGACATACGGCCGATACAAAATAGTTCTGGACAGAGGTGACGGAGTATTTTTGTACGATACTGATGGTAAAAAGTATCTTGATTTTTGCGCGGGAATTGCTGTATTTGCTTTGGGATATAATAACAGGGAATACAATGATGCCTTAAAAAATCAGATAGATAAGCTGATACACACTTCAAATTATTACTACAGTGAACCTGCGACAACTGCGGCAATGGAGTTGGTTAAATACACGGGTATGGACAGAGTGTTCTTTACAAACAGTGGTACAGAAGCCAATGAGGGTGCCATTAAGCTTGCAAGAAAGTATTTTTACAATAAAAACGGAAAAGCTGGAAGTGAAATAATTGCCATGAAACACTCATTCCATGGCAGGAGTATCGGCTCTCTTTCCGTAACAGGAACTGATAAATACAGAGAACCTTTTGAGCCTCTTATGGGTGGAGTAAAGTGGGCTGAGTTCAATAATATCGAAAGTGTTAAAGCATGTCTCAGCGACAACACGGCTGCAATTATTTTGGAAACAATTCAGGGTGAAGGCGGAATTTATAATGCCGAACCTGAGTTTCTTGCAGAAATAAGAAAAATCTGTGATGAGCGTGATATAGTAATGATACTTGATGAAGTACAGTGTGGTATGGGACGTACGGGAACAATGTATGCATATGAACAGTATGGCATAAAACCGGATATTGTGACTACTGCAAAGGCACTTGGATGCGGTGTTCCGGTCGGTGCATTCTGTGCTGTTGAAAAGGTTGCCGAAGCGTTTGTTCCCGGTGATCATGGAACTACATATGGAGGAAATCCTCTGGTATGTGCTGCAATTACAAAAGTCTTTGAGCTTTTCAGAAAGAATGATATTCTTGCGAATGTAATAGAAACCGGAGATTATCTCTATGATAAACTGGAAGAATTGAAAAATGAATATGATATTATAACGGATCACAGAGGAAGAGGACTCATGCAGGGACTTGAATTCAGTGTACCTGTAAAGGAAATTATGGCAGATGTCATTGATTCGGGTCTTATTCTTGCATCTGCCGGAGCCAATACTGTGAGATTTGTTCCTCCGCTCGTGATTACAAAAGAGGATGTTGATTCAATGATATCAATTTTCAAAAAAGTTATTGATAAATTCATATAAGTCCTTGTTTTAAAACTTGGTTTGAGTTACAATAAGCTCGGATGCAGGCATGATTACAGCAGATGTGGAGGTTAAATGAATCGCAGAACTGTAATTATTGTTATTTTCTTTGTTTTTGGTCTTGGAGTATTGTTTTATGAGCAAAAAAAAGAAGAAAAAATCGAAGGAAGCTTTATTACCGGTGAGAGTGGTCAGGAAGATAATTCTGATAGCAGGGCTACCGGCCCTGTTTCTCAAACTGATTCGAAAGCTGCCAACGATATTGTCACTGCTTACATATGTGGAGCAGTATCGAAACCGGGAGTCTACGAACTCGAAGAAGGAGCAAGAGTAGGTGATGCCATTAGTATGGCAGGAGGATTTACTCTTGAGGCGGATGAAGTGTATCTGAATCTTGCGGAACCTGTTGCGGACGGTTCTAAAATATATGTGCCTACCGTCGAGGAAACGGACGAAAAAGGTTATTTGCCGATTGACGGTTCGTCGGATGAGTCGTCATCCCCCGTGGTAAATATTAATACGGCAGGGGAAGACATGCTTACATCTTTGCCGGGGATAGGTCAGTCCAAGGCAAAGTCAATCGTAGAATACAGAGAAAGTAATGGGAAGTTTCTTTCAATCGAGGATATAAAAAATGTCAGTGGTATCGGGGAACGGTTATTCGAGCAAATTAAAGAATTAATTACTGTATAACGAGGAAAATATGGCAAAAAGAGTATTAGTAGTTGATGACGAAAAGCTTATTGTAAAAGGAATACGCTTCAGCCTTGAACAGGACGGTATGGAAGTGGAGTGTGCGTATGATGGAGAGAGTGCGCTTGAAATGATAAAGGTAAATCAGTATGATATTGTCTTGCTTGATGTAATGCTTCCTAAAAAGACTGGATTCGAGGTTTGTCAGCAGGTAAGAGAGTTTTCTGATGTACCGATTATAATGCTTACGGCTAAGGGCGAAGATATTAACAAAATTCTTGGTCTTGAGTATGGTGCAGATGATTATATAACAAAACCTTTTAATATTTTGGAGGTTAAGGCAAGAATCAAAGCCATAATCAGACGAAACAGCAAGAAGGGTTCGGTTGATAACAAACCGGGTAATGTAATTGAATCTAATGGAATGATGCTTGACAGGGATTCAAGAAGGGTTTTTGTTGACGGAAAAGAAATTAATCTTACGGCTAAAGAATTTGATCTTCTTGATTTACTCGCAACTCATCCGGGTAAGGTTTATTCGAGAGATAATCTGATGAATCTTGTTTGGGGATATGATTTTCCGGGGGATGTAAGAACCGTGGATGTCCATATTAGAAGATTACGTGAAAAGATAGAAGCCAATCCGAGTGAACCTGTTTATGTTCATACAAAATGGGGAGTAGGATATTACTTTAATGACTAGTAAATTATCAGGAAAATTATACAATTTAAAGGTTTTTATAATTTTACTGTTGGTATGTTCAGGTACTTTTGCGGTATATATTGCATCATCCCTGATTATAAGGGAGTACATGTCATACACGACGGAACTTAAATCAGAAGAAGTGTCCGGATATGCGGCGAGAATTGCATATCAGATAAAAATAACTGATTATCTCAGTTCAACAAATGATACAATTGATGATGAGCTTGATGTGGCTTCCGAACTTTTTGGGGGCCGCATTATTGTTGTTGACTCAGCATTTCGAATCATTTATGACAGTTATGGCCGTGATTTAGGCAAGACTGCCATTATGAGAGAGATTACTGCTGCTTTTAATGGAGATGACCATGGCAGTTCGGACATAAATAATGGTATTGCAGAATTAACATATACGATAAAAAATGATGAAGACGGAAGTGTTTCCGGATGTATGCTCTTTATTTATTCCCTTGAAAAAGAAGGTAAACTTTATGAACGTCTTTTGATGTTTTCCAGAAGTATTTTGTATATATCGCTTATAGTTTTGGCGCTTTTGGCAGTGGTTGCAGTGATTATTATAATCCGACCGCTCAAAGAAGCTAAGAAGGTTCTTACGGAAATCTCAAATGGTAATCTTGATACTGAAATTCAGGTCAGAGGAGTTTATGAGTTTAAACGTTTCTTCTTTGCCATTAATGAAATGTTAAAAAAGGTAAAAAGAACAGAAGAAATACAGCAGGAATTTGTTTCGAATGTATCGCATGAGATGAAAACACCAATGGCATCAATGAAAGTTTTGGCGGATTCTCTTCTTATGCAGGATACGGCTGATGTGGCCGTTTATCGTGAGTTTTTAAGGGACATAAATGAAGAGATTGACCGTGAAAATGGTATAATTACCGACCTGCTTACCCTTGTAAGAATGGATAAAAAAGCCGACAGGCTTAATATTGCCCTCTGCAGCATGAATAACATTATGGATGTTGTTATAAAGAGGGTAACACCTTTAGCCCAGGCGCGTGAAATTGAAGTGATGTATGAAAGTTACAGGGAGATTTCGGCCGAGGTTGATGATAAAAAGCTGATTATGGCAATTACGAATTTGAGCGAAAATGCCGTGAAGTATAACAGGGAACATGGTAAAGTAAGAATAACGCTTAACAGTGATACTCAATATGTTTATGTTACTGTTGAAGATACCGGAGTTGGTGTTCCTGAGGAAGCAATACCACACTTGTTTGACAGATTTTACAGAGTTGATAAAGCGAGAGACAGAGAAACCGGTGGTACAGGACTCGGTCTTTCGATAGCAAATGACATTGTAAGAATGCATAATGGAGTAATAAAGGTCCACAGTCAGGAAAATGTGGGAACAACATTTACTATCAGAATTCCAATTTCCTACCGTAAAAGAAGTAAGAATGGAATTCAGTGATAAAATATGAGGAAAGGCGGAATTGTGTAATGAAGAAGTATTTGGTATTGGTTGTTGTGATATGTACGATTGCGCTTTCCTCATGCATAAACCGTAATTCGGATGAAGAAAAGTATACAGATGGTGACTTCCTTATGGTAGTAGACAAAAATGAAATGTGTCTTGCCAAGGTTCCTTATGATATCAAATCTCAGAGTGATGAGGAAATGATTGATGAATTGTTGGATGCTCTTGTTGATTATCAAAGTGAAAAATATACTTCACCGATATATAAAAACATTGACCTGAAGTTCTACGAATTCAATGATAATACTATTTCTGTTTATTTTGATGAGGGATATTATGAACTTGGAATAACCGATGAAGCTTTGGTGAGAGCAGCGGTTGTCAGTACACTATGCCAGATTTCAGGCGTTGAGGATGTTCTTTTCTATGTCGGAGAGTCAGAACTTATGGTAAATGGTCGGCTTGTAGGAAGAATGAACAGAGAATCATTTATATATGACATGTCGGTTTCGGAGGCAAAAGCAACGGTTACACTTTATTTTCCCGATGTTTATGGCGAAAAGCTTCATAAGGTTGTGAGGGAAGTGTCTTACGACAGTATGTATACGGATGAGCAGATTGTAATTGAGGAACTTATAAAGGGTACGGACAATGAAGAATTGTCAGGCTCTGTTCCGAAAGGAACGAAACTTATTAATATAGTAACTAAAAACATGATTTGTTATGTAAATTTCAACAGCAGCTTTACCAATGGTATAGACAGTATACCGGATTCGATGATTGTTTACTCGGTTGTAAATTCTCTGTCTGAGCTGCCGGGGGTAAGCAGCATTGTTATTTCGGTTGATGGTGTTAAGCTGGACAGTTACAGAACAATGAATTGCATTGATCCGCTTGTTTCAAATTATGATATAGTTGCAGAGGATCAGAAATAGGAGGGGTTATGTACCGCCCATTATGTATAGCGGCGGGAATGTATGTATTAGGTGTATTATCAGAAAAATATTCAATTATAAAATTACCGTTCTTTTTTATTCTGGCGGCGGTATATCTTTTGGCAGCCCGAATAAATGAGTGTAAGAAAAAGGAATTTGTCTATCATTTATTTGTTATTTCAATCGGATTTGTTATGGTTTTCTTAGGTAAGTCCAGGGCTTCCTGTATAAAAGAGGTCTCGGAGTTACAGACTGTGATGGAATCAATTGGGACAGAAAATATAAAAATCTGTGGCTGTGTTGATGATATTTTATATGAGAAACAGGGAAAAAAAGTTGTATTGTCTGATTTAAGCATTCAAAAAAGTCAGACAGAAATAAATGTAAAAAGTGAAAAAATATTTGTATATACGGAAAAAGAAGATATAGCGGCAGGTGATACGGTAACGGTTTATGGAAATCTTAAGTTCTATGCCGGGTGCATGAATGAAGGCGAATTTGACATAAGGAATTACTATTTAACAAGAAATATTGCAGCATACATATATTCCGACAACATTTCAATAATTCAGGAAAATAAATCCCCGGTCGGTAAATTAAAAGCTGGGATTTGCTTTATCCGCGAAAAATTAGTCAGTAACACAGAAAGGGCTCTCCCGGAAAAAGAGAGTGGTATAATAATATCAATGCTTTCCGGGGACAAAAGCTATATCGATGCAGATGTAAAGGAAGATTTTCAGAATACGGGATTTGCTCATATACTGGCTATTTCGGGGCTTCACATCAGTATCCTTGGAATGAGCCTTTTTAAGTTAATACAAAAAGACAAGACAAAATACTTATTCCCGTCAGCGATGACTTTAATAATTCTTTGTATGTACAGCATGCTTACAGGAGGGCAGGTGTCCTGTGTTAGAGCTGTATTTTCACTTATATTTACAATTTTTTCTTCTTTTTTAGGCAGAAAGAACGATGGCTTGACGACGTTATCGTTTTCGGCTCTTCTCATTCTGATAAAGACCCCTGCATACTTGTATGATATATCATTTTTACTTTCATATACGGCAGGTTTGGGAATAGTTTTATACCAACCCATTGGTAAAGAAATTGATAAAATATTTAGGGGTGAAAAAGATTTCAGGGATAAAAGAAAGAACGCAATCGGTCAAATAAAGGCAAGAGTGGTAAAAGCATCTGCATTTTCTGTGTTTATTCAGCTTTGTATAATGCCTGTTCAACTTCATTTCTTTTATAAATACTGTCCGTATTCATTCATTTTGAATTCTCTTTTGCTTCCTGTAGTGGATATAGTGCTGGTCTCAGGTATGGCAGGAGCCGGACTTGGCAGTATATCGGCTTTAATAAGTAAAGTGGCAGCTTTTCCGTCACTCCTTATTTTGAAAGTTTATGAAAGTTCATGTGATATCGCCGGCAGCCTTCCGTTTTCAGAAGTATATACCGGTGTTATAGGATATAAACGCACAGGATTACTGGTTTTAGGTATTTTATTCATTTGTTTTCTGGTAAAGAAGCATATGCTTAAGCAGGCTTTTTTCCTGCTTCCGTTGATATTTACTTTAATTTTGCCATTCAAGTCGGATAATCTTAAAATTGCACATTTGTTCGTCGGTCAGGGAGACTGTTGTGTTATTACGTGCGGAAAAGATGCCATAATCATGGACTGCGGGAGCAGTGACATAAAAAATATATACCATTATACGGTGGAATCCTATTTAAACTATATGGGATATGAATATCCTGATTATATTTTCTTAAGTCATGGTGATGAAGATCATGTAAATGGGCTGATGGAGGAATGTTTTACAGAGAAGAGCAGCAATGTTAAAATAATAATACCTGATTTGATTAATGATGAAGGTTTCAATAAAGTGAAAGAGTGCGGCGCACAGATTATCAGCATGACACCGGGGCAAAGGGCTCAAATTTCAGATATGATATTTACCTGTCTGTACCCGGGAGAGGGGAATAACTATGAGACCTCAAATGATTCTTCAATGGTGATGCTATTGGAATATGAGGAATTCAGAGAATTGTTTATGGGTGATTTGCCGGAAACAAAGGAGAAAACCGTAGTCGAATCCCTGGAGAATATGGGAATTAATTCTGTGAATACGATAAAAGCCGGTCATCATGGAAGTAAAACAAGTACCGGAGAATATCTGCTTAATCACATAAAAACAGATACGGCAATTATATCCTGCGGTATTGACAATTCATACGGACACCCCCATAAGGAAACCATTGAAAAATTGGAAGCCTTTGATGTTAAAATATTTAGGACGGATAGGAATGGTGAATGCAGTATTTCTTTAAGAAAAGATTATAATGTATCTCATGACACTTATGTTCATTGACAAAAAAGCTCTCAAAGTATATACTTTAATGGATTTTACTGTGAAAGAGCAATTTGTTGCGAAATGGAGAACCATATGAAGAAGAGATTTGTTGGATTTTATAATCCTTCCGTAATATTAACATACATAGGATTCACGTCAGCTTTACTGGCGATGTTTCTAGCTTATCATTCGATTTTTAACTGGGGATTTTTCTGTCTTATGTTTGCAGGTCTGTGCGATATGTTTGATGGTACAATTGCCCGAAAAATAAAAAGAAATGATTATGAGAAAAAGTTTGGAATTCAAATAGATTCACTCTGTGATTTAGTTTGTTTTGGCGTGACTCCGGGATATATGGGTATATGCCTTTATGAAAAAAGCGAGTATGAGTTTATCGGATTCGTTGCGGGAGCAGCATTAGCACTCGGAGCCGTAATACGTCTGGCATACTTTAATGTGATGGAAGAAGAGAGACAGAGCAAAACAAACGAAAAAAGACACAGTTATGAGGGTCTTCCGGTAACGAATTCGGCAATAATTTCCCCTTTTGCATATTGTATCGGTTCGATAATTGCAAAGGGATGCTATCTGCCATTCGTTTACAGTGCAATTCTGATTCTTACGGCATTTCTCTTCATATATAATTTCAGAGTACCAAAGGTTTATGGAAAGGGTAATTTCATAATTATAATCCTGGCATTTCTGTTGTTCTTTGCTGTATTAATTGTTTAAAAATTGTGCCGGGCAATGGTTTTGACACAATATAACAGATCAGATTTTAATGAGTCATATTCCGGCTGAAGAGCTTAGGTTTATGACTCATATTTCATAAAACAGGAGAATGGAATTGAAAACAGACGTTTATAAAACAAGGCAGGGGGTTATTGTACCTCAAAAATCCGCAGGGGGAGCAGCCACAAAAATTTTGTACGAAACAAAAGTCGGAAGAATGCTGCTCAAGTTTCTTATCTCCAAGCCATTTTCAAATGCAGAGCGTATGCTTCTTGACAGCAGACTGTCTTCATTGGCAATAGATCCTTTTATAAAAATGAACGGTATTTCATTGAAAGGATGTATTCCCACAAAGTATGCAAGTTTTAACGAATTTTTCGGAAGACAGATTTATCGAAATTCAAGAAAGACCTGCTTTGAAGAGAATGAAGCAGCATCTCCTGCAGACGGACTGATTACAGTCCGAAAAATAAGTGATAATTCCAAATTTAGGATTAAAGGAAAAACCTATACGGTAGAATCTCTTTTAAGAAATGCGGATTTGGCGAAAAATTATAAGGATGGTTATTTTGTACTGGTACGATTGTGTGTAGATAATTATCATCACTACAGCTATCCGGTATCAGGCATAAAAGCCTGCGACAGGTATTTGGATGGGTTTTTGCATACCGTAAACCCTCAGGTTTTGGATTATGTAAAGGTATATTCCGAAAATGCAAGAAGCCTGTCGTTGATAAATACCTCAAACGGGTCATGTGTTGCGATGATGGAGGTCGGTGCCATGGGTGTCGGCAGAATCGTAAACCATGTAAGGGGGGAAGCACATGTAGTGATCGGAGAAGAAAAAGGAGAGTTCCAGTTCGGAGGATCTTCAATAGTACTTCTTTTCCAAAAAGATGCATTCTTACCGGATGAGGATATTCTTAGGAATTCAAAAGAAGGCTATGAAACACCTGTACTGATGTGTGAACATATAGGAAAGCTGATCTGATAAAATTATCCTGTTACAGGATGGAGAAGGATTTACTTACATAATCCGTAAAAAAATTTTAGGTGAAAATTTTACAGTTGTTTCAGTGAAATAGGATTTATCCTGAAAAGCAGAGAATATCTGTGCAGAAAGAGGTAATGCTTTGGACAGAATAAGGGAAGACATAAGGAATAATTCACTTCAAAGGTTTTACCTTTTGTATGGTGAGGAGGATTTTCTTAAAAATCTATACAGAGAAAAACTTACGGCAGCAATATGCCCTGACAAGGAAGGGATTAATTACAACAGCTATACCGGTAAGGACATACCGTTGAATGAAGTTATTTCCATAAGTGAAACACTGCCATTTTTTGCTGAAAGAAGACTTATAGTAATAAACAACTCAGAGTGGTTCAAAAATACAAATCAGGTTGCGGATTATCTGAAAAATGCACCGGAAACGAGTTATTTTATATTTGTCGAGTCTGTTGCCGATAAAAGAAAGAGTCTTTACAAATTTGTTTCTGAAAACGGATACTGTTGTGAAATAGGAGTGCAGAAAACCGATTACATAAAAAGATCGGTTGCAGCAGCATTAAAAAACAGAAAGCTCTTAATTACGGAATCAGTCTGCGATTATTTTGTAACAAAGGTCGGTACCGACATGGGCAGGGTAAATTCAGAACTTGATAAACTTACGGCATACTGTTTGGGACAGAAGGAAGTTACAAGAGAGGATGTTGACACAGTATGTACGGAAATACCGGAAGGCAAGATTTACCGCATGATAGATTTGATGATGCAGGGAGACAGCACAAGGGCACTGGAGCTTTATTATGAACTGATCCTTGCACATGAAGAACCAAGAAGCATTTTTACGAGACTGATATTCAGCTATTATAATTTCTATCAGACACTGCTTCTTGCATCGGAAGGTCAGAATAAAGCTTATATTGTTAAATTGACCGGAATCAGGGACTTTATGGTTGACAAATATCTGAGACTCAGGAGAAGCGTAACAATAGATAAACTGAGACAGATTGTTGAGGATGGACTTGATATGGATCGCAGGATTAAGAGCGGTGAATTAAATGACAGATTTGCAATAGAAATTTTTGTTGTAAAATATTCAAACATGTAATATAATGGGTGAGTGACATTTGGAAGCGTATCGAAGTGGTCATAACGGCCCTGACTCGAAATCAGGTAGCCCTCCGGGGCTCGTGGGTTCGAATCCCACCGCTTCCGTAACTGAAGCCTCTTCTGTCTGAACGGACGGGAGAGGTTTTTTATGTACGGCTCTTTATTACGATTATGGATTACCCCTCTAAAGTAATTGCTAAACAGACAGTGGTTGTTTATTAATACCAAACTTGACGGTGCGTGTTTTATGTGATAAATTCATGACAAAGATAAGATTTCCGTGTTACGGATATTTTGAAAGGAGAAAATGATGTTAAAAGATAAGGGTTTTTACAGAGGAATTAATTTTGGCGGTTGGCTTTCCCAGTGTGATTATAGTGAGGACAGGCTGAACAACTTTATAACAGAACCGGATTTCGCAAAAGTAGCTGAGTGGGGAGCTGATCATGTCAGAATTCCGGTCGATTATAATGTTTTTGAAAACGAAGATGGTTCGTATAAAGAGGAAGGCTTTGCAAGAATAGAGAAGGCTTTTAAATTATGTGAAAAGTACAATCTGAATGCAGTGCTCGATCTTCATAAGACCGCAGGCTATTCTTTTGACAGCTATGGTGAAAGCGAGGAGGGGTTTTTTGACAGTGCGTCACTCCAGGAGCGTTTTTACCGTTTGTGGGAGGAGTTTGCAAAGCGCTTTGGAAAGCTTAGCGACAGAGTTGCCTTTGAACTTCTTAATGAGGTGACGGATAAGGAGTATATCGATACCTGGAATAAGGTGTCGGCAGAGTGCATAAGGAGAATTCGAGTGTATGCTCCGGATACACTTATATTGGTAGGAAGTTATTGGAACAACAGTGCTGAGGCTGTTCCGGATCTTGACAGACCGTATGATGACAATGTAATCTACAATTTCCATTGTTATGAGCCGCTTATATTTACTCATCAGGGAGCATATTGGACTGATAAAATTAATAAAGATGACAGGTTTACTTTTGAAGAAAGCAATATAACTCCTGAATTCTTTGAAAAACTTTTTGCTCCTGCAATTGAAGCTGCTGAGAAGAATAATACAACGCTTTATTGCGGTGAGTATGGAATTATTGATGTGGTATCACCTGAAGATACTGTGAAGTGGTATAAATGTGTAAACAGTGTCTTTGAAAAATATGGTATTTCAAGAAGTGCATGGAGCTATAAAGAAATGGACTTCGGATTATCCGACAGCAGACTTGAAAGCGTAAGGGAAGAACTTTTAAAGTATATTTAGAAAATATATCTGATATTAAACCTCTTTACCGGACATGGCGGTAAGGAGGTTTTTTGTTGGAATTCCACCTTTTTATTGTATATTCTCCAACCGGGAAAACACTGATTTTTTAAGGAAGACATAGTTGTTAAATAAATCTCTAAATGCTTGAAATCCTCACTTTAGTGGTTGCAAAATATATTACAATTTAAATACAACAGTATTATTATTGACTTGAAATTACAAAGTTTTTTTATGGGGGTTAGCAAAATGAAACATACAAAATGTTATATTCCGGGTTATCCGCGTCCGCAGTCAGTCAGGAAAGATTGGGTGAATCTGAACGGAGAATGGAAATTTGGATTTGGAGAAGAGGTTACGGAAGAGGATGGGGTTTCCGGTAACCTTCCGAGGGTTATAAATGTTCCATTTTCATATGAAACTCATATGAGCGGAATAGAGGATCATTCACAGCATTCGACTGTCTGGTATTCAAGAATGATAACCGGAAAAAGGGGGAAACGCGCAATACTGAACTTTGAAGGAGTCGATTATGACTGCATGGTTTATGTTGAAGGAAAACCGGCAGGAATTCACAGAGGAGCATACAGCCGTTTTTCAATTGATATAACGGATTTTCTTTCAGAGGGAGAAAACAGACTGGCCGTTAAGTGCATTGATAAAAATCTGCCGGTACAGGTTCGTGGTAAACAGAGATGGGAGAGGGAAAGCTATGGCTGCTGGTATGTCCAGACTACGGGAATTTATAAAACCGTGTGGATGGAATACGTAGATGAAGTATATCTGTCAGACTTAAAGATTACTCCGAATTTGAACGACTGTTCGGTAAAATTTGACTTGAGTGTAAGCAGTCCGGCAGATGATGTGGAAGTAATACTGGATGTATCTTTTGATGGCAGACACATACAGAAAGTATCGGTTTGGGCAACGGACACAGATAATACGGTATCCGTAAATCTGAATAGCAGGAATATTACATATCAGACGGAAGTTTGGTCGCTATGGAATCCGGTTCTTTATGATGTGGATGTGACGGTAAAGAAGAATGGAATTATAACGGATGAAGTCGGAAGTTATTTCGGCTTAAGGGAATACACGGTAAAAGACGGAAAAATATTGCTGAATAACGGACCGTTTTATGCCAAACTGATTTTGGATCAGGGGTATTGGAAAGATTCGGGAATAACTCCTCCTGATGAAGAAGCAATAGTTAAAGATATTATGCTTGCAAAAGAGATGGGATTTAACGGATGTCGTAAACACCAGAAGAATGAGGATGAGCGTTTCTATTATTACGCTGATATTTTGGGGTTTACGGTATGGTGTGAGCTTCCTTCAAATCATTGGCTGAATGATGAGTCGGTTAAACAGACAACCGGAGAATGGCTTGATATAGTAACACAGAATTATAATCATCCTTCGCTTGTAACCTGGGTAATCTTTAATGAAAGCTGGGGAATTAAAGGAATTGCAAATGATCCAAAGCAGGGAAATTATGCAACGGGACTGTATTATATGACAAAGAGTATAGACAGCATGCGTCCTGTAATTTCAAATGACGGTTGGATGCATACAAAGAGTGACATTCTCACATTGCATAACTACGAGCAGAATGCAGAATATCTGTATTCAATGTATGACAGCAGGACAAAACTTACAGAAGGTGACTGTGGTAATTCACAGATTCTTCCTTATGCTGAAAACTACAAATATGAAGGACAACCGATTATCATGAGTGAGTTCGGAGGTACTCATTATGCCATGTCGGAAGGCTGGGGATACGGAGCGGCAGTTCATAATGATGAGGAGTTTCTGGACAGGTTTGAATCCTTAACTGATGCTATAAAAAGAATGAATATCAGCGGATACTGCTATACACAGCTTACGGATGTTGAACAGGAAACAAACGGGCTTCTGACATGTGACAGAGAGCCGAAAGTGTCAATTGAAGAAATCAGAAAAAGGGTATAAAGGAGGCTTTTATATGAGTGAAAAGGTTTATAAACCGGTAAATGAAAATGCACAGGAATGTGTGAAGAATGTAATGAAGTATCTGTCGGACATTTCGTTTAAGAAAATCATTACCGGACAGCATACACAGACAATGAAGCAGGAGGAACTTGAATATATTGAGACGGTTACGGGAAAACAGCCGGCTCTTTTGGGCTTCGAGTTGTTGTCATATTCACCTAATATTAATTATCTGGATACTGATGATGAGTGTATGGAAGAGGTTCTTCAAAACTATGGAATTCTAAAAAAAGCATGGGAATGGGCTGAAAAGAAAGGCTTGATTACTTTTACATGGCATTGGTTTTCTCCGCTTGGCGGACACTCAAAATCATTTTTTACGGATAATACGGATTTTGATGCCGATAAAGCGGTTTTAGATGGTACACCTGAAAATGCTGCACTCATTTCTGACATGGATATGATGGCCGGGTTACTTCGTCCTTTTTGTGACAGACAGATACCGATTTTATGGAGACCTTTTCATGAAGGCGACGGAAATTGGTTTTGGTGGGGTGTAAAAGGACCTGAAACGTTAAAAAAACTCTGGCGTATCATGTATGAAAGATATAATAATGTACATGGCTTAAACAATCTTATATGGGTATGGAATTCACCGGTTCCTGAATGCTACCCGGGTGATGATGTGGTCGATATTATCTCGAGAGACATGTATCCGCCTGCACATGAACATACAAGTCAGTTTGAAATGTATGATGAACTCACAAAGATAACAAAAGAGCCTAAAATAACCCTTATTGGTGAGACAGGAACTCTGCCGTCAGCGAAAGCTGTCATTGAAGAAGGTGCAGGATGGGCAAGCTATATGACGTGGTCACATGCATTTTGTATCGGTGAAGAATTTAATACAAATGAGGCTTTAAAAGAAATGTATAACAGCCCTTATGCTGTTACGAAGGAGAATCTGCCTGCACTGTATTAAATTTTTTTGGACGTGAACCTGTTTTCTGCAGAAATATATTTGAAAAATAGTGCTCATCGGCAAAGTTTAATTTATACGCAATTTCCTTTACCGAGAGAGAGGTGTTTTTCAGCAGAAGCTTTGCAGTTTCGATTTTTCTGTTGAGAATGTACTCGTAGGGCGTGATGTCAAAGTTTTTCTTGAAAATACGGTTTATCTGTGAGGGCGAAAGACAGATTTGGTGGGATACAGTTTCGATTGTCAGTCGTTCGTATATGTTGCGGTCGATATAGGACTTGATTATATTGGCAGTATCAGAAGCAATTCGTGTGTCCATGGACATTAAATGTTCAGATACTTTCATAATCAGCTTAAGAAAAACAAGTGAACATTGGGAATGAATCTCATCCAATGACAGTGTTTTGTCTTCACAGATTTTTAGAAATTCATTAAAAATCGGAAGTACATCAATCTGTTTAACGATAAGAATACCGGTAAGACCGTATACATGTATTAGTTCGTCACAGAGAGGGCCGCTGACATTCATCCAGATTTTGGTGAAGGGATTGTCAGGAAGCGAATAATAATCGTGATTGCTGCCTTTAGGAAGAATGTAGAGGTCGCCTTTAACAGGATAGTTTGTACGGTTGTCAACTTTTACAACGCCTTCACCATCGATAACAAATTCAAAACAATGGATGTATGAATTATGTCTGCGAATATGGTAGTTGGGGTCAGGATAAGTAATTCCACTCATTTCTATATAGAACGGACGATTCTGCTCAGTGATTTTTTCTCCGAATGATACAATATGCTCCATGCAGGTATACCTCACTTTTTACGTATGATTATTGATTTATTTATATCATGCCTGCATGAAATATTCAACTGTAGAAGAGGAATTGATTATGATTGACTATATTGAATACGTAAATATAAAACAGGGAACGGATTCAAAAATGACTTTCTCGGTCGGAAATACACTTCCCTATGTGGCAGCACCGTTTGGTATGAATGGGTTTTGTATACAGACGGGAGGCAGTGATGAGAGATGGTTTTACAATCCGAATGTCAGATCGTGTGAGGGAATACGTCTCACACATCAGCCAAGTCCTTGGGTAGGGGATTATGGCCGCATGATTTTCATGCCGCAGAGTGGTGACTACTGTTTTAATGAAGAAATCCGTTCCGAATATGATGAAATAGATATGAAGCCTTCTTTCATGAAAATATATCTTAGAAAATATCAGGCTCAAGTAGCTATTGCACCGACAGACAGATGCAGTATCATAAATGTGAAATGGGATACTGACGGAACTCACCGTTTTACCCTGCTTCCGATTAACCGTACCATGGAATTTGTTGTTGATGCTGAAAAATCAGCAGTGTCCGGATTTGTAAATGACTATGGAGACGGTACACGTAAAGATTTTAAAATGTATTTCCATATGAAATTTGACAGTACGATTGATATGAATAAAACAGTTTTGCTGCCGAATGGAAATGAAGTTTTGAATGGAAAAATCCATTCCGGTACAGGAATGGGTTTAAGCCTTGCATTTAATATTTCTAAAGGAGAAGAGTTGAATGTCAGGCTGGCAACTTCATTTGTTTCCGTTGAATTTGCAGAGATGAGTCTGGAAAATGAAGTTGGAGACAAAGAGTATGGTGATATAAGTAAAGAAACGACTGAGAAATGGAATTCGCTGCTGTCAAAAATCCAAATCGGGGATACGCCGGAGAAAAAAAGAATATTCTATTCGTGCTTATATCGTTGTTTTCTGTTTCCAAGAATCTTTTATGAGTATGACGGGAATATGAATCCGGTTCATTACAGTACAAAAAGCGGTGAAATAAAAAACGGCTTTATGTATACGGATAATGGATTTTGGGATACATACCGTACACTTTATCCATTGTTCATATTGCTTATTCCGGAACGGGTTAAGGAAATGATGTCCGGATATCTGAATTTTTACAAAGAGGAAGGCTGGCTGCCTAAATGGGTCTCACCCGGAGAGCGCGGCATAATGCCCGGAACGCTTATTGATGCGGTTCTTTCAGATGCGGCAGTAAAAGGCATATTGACAAACGGGCAAATGGAAATTGCACTTGAAGGAATGATAAGGAATTCGTCAGTCCAAAGTGATACCAAAAACAATGGGCGTATAGGCGTAAAGGAATATAATCTCCTGGGATATGTGCCGTGCGATATGTACGGAGAGAGTGTTAATAATTCTCTCGATGCATACTTTTGCGATTACTGTATTGCAATTCTTGCGGAAAAGCTTGGAAAGAAAGAAATAAGCAGAGAATATTTTGCACGGTCACAAAACTATCATTTGCTCTTTGATGAGAAGGCTGGATTTATCCGAGGCAGGAGAGCGGATGGAAGTCGGGATGACCACTTCTCACCAATTGAATGGGGTGGTGAATACTGTGAAGGAGGAGCATGGCAGAATGCCTTTGCCGTGTATCATGATATAGATGGGATGGCAATGCTGTACGGTGGCAGAGAGGGCTTGTGCGGAAAACTGGATGAACTTTTCTCCATGCCTCCGGTGTTTGAAGTGGGAACATATAAATGCGAAATACATGAAATGACTGAAATGGCAAATGCTGACTTTGGTCAGTGTGCAATCTCTAATCAGCCGAGTTTTCATATTCCTTACCTTTATTCGGCATTGGGCTGTCAGGAAAAAACAAAATATTGGATAAAAAGGATTACTGCAGAGGGCTTTACCGAAGAAAAATTCCCGGGTGATGAGGATAACGGTTCTATGAGCGCATGGTATGTTTTCAGTGTTATGGGACTTTATCCGATATGTCCTTCAAACGGTGAATATGTTAAGGGTGTCTGTTGTGCAGATAAGGTTTTGGTTGAATTGGGAAACGGTAAACGTCTGGTTTTGGAAAATGGTGAAACGGACGAGAATATAATTACGCATGATAAACTTATGAATGGGGGTGTTGTTTACATATGAATCCTATTGTTAGCGGCTGGTATGCCGATCCAGAGGCACGATTTTATAATGGAAAGTACTATATCTATGTAACGAAGTCATTTTCCGAGTATGGAAAGCAGCTTAATATTGATGCATTTTCATCGAGTGACCTGGTTCATTGGGAGAAACATGAGGATATTATTGACATGTCAGGGTATCCGCATGTTTACAGGGCTGTCTGGGCTCCGACTATTGTAGAGAAAAATGACAGATATTATCTTATTTTTGCCTCTAATGACATACAGTCAAATGAAGAAAAGGGTGGCCTGGAAATCGCCGTGTCAGATTCGCCGGCAGGACCTTTCAGAAGTTTTACGGAAGGGTCGTTGGTTGACAGGTTCATTAATTATGCACAGCCCATTGATGCACACTTGTTTAAGGATGATGATGACAAAATCTATCTTTATTATGGAGGTTGGCAGCACTGCAATGTTGCAGTGATGAACGAGGAAATGAACGGTTTTATACCATTTGAAAACGGTGAGTTGTTTAAGCCGGTTACACCACAGAATTACGTAGAGGGACCATGTATGCTTAAGCGGAACGGAAAGTATCATTTTATGTGGTCGGAAGGTGATTGGGTAAACGGTACATATCACGTATGTTCAAGCTGCAGCACCAATCCATTGGAAATTAATCCAAAAGGCAGTGTGGTTCTTGAATCCTCAGATTTAGCCGACGGACCTGGTCACAACGGTTATATTAATATTGCAGGTACGGATAAGTGGATGATTGTTTATCACAGGAGGATAATCGGAGATACGGAAGCCGGGCATCGTGTGCTCTGTATGGATGAATTGAATTTTCAGGAAGATGAAATCTTACCTGTAAGCATGACATAAAAGGTGGAAGTGAGCTGAAAGGAAGCTTGAATTCTGTCAATATGGGATCGGGGGAAATTATGAAATTAGACGAATTAAATATTAGAAGCATTGAAGTGCTTGGAAATCATGCCGTAGTAAAAACCGATATGGCATGTGTCATAAATATAACGGCAATATCAGAAAAGACCATAAAGTTTTGGTTTGACTTTGACGGTAATAATGAATGTAACAAATCGTATGCCATTACTGAAATTCCTGATACAGGAGCAGTAATTTCAGTGACAGAGAACGAGGATTGTTATCTTCTTTCAACCGGAAAGTCAGGTGTTCGCGTTTATAAAGAAGGAATAAAACCCGTTTTTGTTGATGATAAGGAAGAAATAGTCTGTGAGTGCAGGGAAATTGGCAGGAATGACGACGGTTCGGTATATATGTCGCATGCTTTGTCGGATGATGAGCATATTTACGGATTGGGTGAAGATAATGACGTCCCGGGCGGAAATCTTGACAGACGCGGAAGTACAAGAGAAATGATCACAGGGCAGAAGATAAATATCGGCAGGGTTACGGCAGATATTCCGATTACTTTTTATATGAGTACCGGAAGAAATAAGCCTTATGGAATTTTTACCGACAATTCGTATTTTATGTTTTATGATATAGGAAAAAAGAAGCCGGATGAATGCTGTCAGCGTGCCGTTGGCGGAGATTTGGTATTTTACTTTTTCTCAGGTGATGACTTTGGAAGCATTCTGAATGAGTATACAAATCTTACGGGCAAACCGCCGATGCCGCCAATTTGGACTCTCGGTTACATTCAATGCCGCTGCTCATATTGGAACTGGACACAGGTTGATGAAATAATCGAGACACTTAGGGAAAAAAGAATACCTCTTGATTGTATTGTTTTTGACTATGATTGGGCTGAGTTTTTCAACAATTATAAATGGAATGGAAGATGGGAAGGAAAATCACCGGATAAAATAGCTGAATATAAAAAGCAGGGACTGCATTTCATGGTATCAAATTCCGGACCTATGTTAATGAAAGACAGCGATACTTTTCAAAGTGCCGTTGACGAGGGCATTCTGGTTCGTGACACGGAAGGAAAAACAATTACCTGCGGTCATTACGGAGGAGAGCTTATAGATTTCTCAAATCCTAAGACGATAGACTGGTTAAGACCGCAGCTAGAAAGGATACTTGATGATGGTGTTGAAAGCTGGTGGCTTGACCTTACGGAACCGGAGGGAGACCCTGAAAACTCTGTATATTATGATGGTGAGCGTAACAAAGTACATAACATATTCTCACTTTTAAATACTAAAACATATTGTGAGGTGACGAAAAAACACTGTCCAGATATAAGACCGTTTATTCTTACCAGAACGGGTACGGCAGGAATTCAGAAATATTGTACTTCAATATGGTCAGGAGATGTTTATTCTGATTACAGGACATTTTCAGCACATATTCCGGAAGCTTTAAATACCGGTATGTCAGGAATTCCGCTCTGGACATGTGATGCCGGCGGATTTATATCTTCATCAAGTAATGCGAATGATAACAGAAACATTTACAAAAATGATGTGGCACGACATGCAAATCTTTATGAGCGTTGGGTTCAGTTTGCCTGTTTTTCACCGGTAATGAGAGTTCATCATGCCGGAGAATCCGCACCTTATGCATTTGGAGAGCTTATTGGTGACGGAGTGGCACATTATGTCAGGTTAAGATACCGGCTTCTTCCATACATTTATTCGTATGCATATAGAACGCACAAAACCGGAGAATCAATTATGCGTCCGCTGGTATATGAATATCTGCATGACAAAAATGTTTATGATATCAAAGATGAATTCCTGTTCGGAAAAGAAATTCTTGTTGCACCTGTTCATGAAGAAGAAAGCTGTGAACGTGAGGTTTATCTGCCTGAAGGTAAATGGTATGATTTTGATTACGGATATGAGTATGAAGGAGGAAAAAGCTACAGTATTTATGCACCTCAAAACAGAATTCCGGTATTAGTTAAGGGTGGAGCGATAATTCCATTCTCAGAGCAGATTTATAATACATCAGAGCTCGATAACAAAAAACTGTGTGCCGAAATTTATCCTCAGGGAAAAAGCTGTTTTACCATTTACTCAGATGACGGCTTAAGCAACGCTTATGAAAGAGGAGAGTTTACGCTTACGGAAATAACATGTGAAGATTCTTTTGAAACGGGTACGGTTATTGAAACAAAAGCATCAGACAACAGATTTGCGGCTGAAAGTGTTTTTCTTAAAATTCATGTCAATGCTGTTCCGGTGTCAGTTCATGTAAATGGCGATACAATCAGTTCGTACGGTCATCTGATGGAAATTCGCAAGGCAGACGGATGGTTTTATGATGACTTTAACAGAACACTGTATATAGCTGCGGCATCTTCTGAAAGTAACAGAATAGCGATTAAATATGCGGAAAAAAGCGTAATAAAAAAACCACAGCGTTATGAAGATACTTCTTCTGAGTGCGGACAGAGTCCATACATCCTTCCTGCGGCAAGTATTCCATGTAAAATTGCATTTGAAAACTTTGACCGTGGTGGAGAGGGAATTGCATATCATAAAAATCAGCCGGAAAATCCTGATGAAATATATCGAAATGAGGCTGTCTGTATCAGAGACTGTGATGATATCGGATGTGGATTTTGCGTAAAGAATACCGGAGCCGGTGAGTGGCTTGAATATACTGTTAACGTAATAAAAGAGGGAATGTATGTATTTGAGCTTAGAGTTCGTGGAAACGGAACGGTTGATGTTATGGCAAATCAGCGTAAGGTTGTTGATGGTATAAAGATATCGTGTGACAGTTGGGAAAACGTACTCTCAGATAAGGTTCATCTTGTAGTCGGTGAGCAGACGATACGCATTCAGGTCATGGACGGTTGCTTGGACGGTAATTATTTTGAGATAAAGAAAGCGTGATAAAAAAAGGAATTATCCGGACTCCATTTTGAGGAGTTAAAGGTAATTCCTTTTTATTTTATTTATTTTATAAAGATAAATTCCGAAAGATCAAAAAGGTGACGGCCGTCGGTCATGGATTTAAACCATCCGCCGAAGTCTCTTTTGATTTTAAAGAAAATGGCATGTCTTCCCGAAACGGAATCAACAACGGATGAGTATACACCGCTGTCGGTTCCTACATTGCAAGTGCCGATAACAGGTCCGTCTTCAGAATCAATATGTATTTCTATGATTGATTTCATACCAAGACCTTTAACTCTGACGGAAAATTCCATTGTTTTGCTTGAAAAATCATCGCTAAAGTCATAGTATTTATATCCTATTACACAATCGTCCGTTATGTTTGTAACAACTCTTTCAAAAACATTATGTTCGGTTATCAGGCAGCCTCCTTTTAAAACACAGGCAATGTCAGCCGGAGTGGAAGAGTAAGGATTGAGAGATTCCTCAAATCCGAGACTTGTCATTTCTACTGCAGGTATCGTGCCATCCTCTAAAATCTCTATTTTTTCAACACATCCCCTGCGGCTCATAATGGTTCCGTTTGTCATACGATGATAAAAAATATACCACTGACCGTTTATATTGCATATTGAGCCGTGGTTATTTCCGCCGGGGAAATCTACTCCGTTATCAATGATTGTGCCACGATATTCAAAAGGTCCTCTTGGAGAGTCGGAGGTTGCATAACACAAACGGCTTCCGCCTCCCTCACCGGGAAGAACAGGAGCACATGGAGAATAGATCATGTAGTAGGTATTTCCTACTTTTCGAGGTGAACATGCTTCAAAGAAATTAAAGGGTTGTTCTTTTGGAATTATGTCTTCCATATATGTTTCATTAATTACTTCGTACATATTCTCGGGATTGAGCTCACACATGTGACTGTTTTCATATCCGCAATATACATATACACGGCCGTCGTCATCAACCAATACACCCGGATCGATGAAGGTACCGTTGTCACGATGATTTTCTATGTTATATTTATATTTTGATATAAGTTTAAAGGGTCCTTCGGGACGTTCGCTGACTGCTACACAGCCTTTTGCTGCCATAATGTAGACATAAAGATAGTATTTACCGTCCTTCTCAACTACGTCCGGTGCATAGCAGTCATTTGAATCATCGGTCCAATCCGTATCTGATGGATGATCTCTGTCAGCTTTTGTATGAAATGCGTCGCCGTGGCATACCCAGTTATTCAGGTCGGAGAGCGGAGCTGACCAGACTTTGAGTTTGTAGTCACAGAATTTATCGGATGAAGCTTGGTCATGAGAACCGTAAACATAAATACGATCACCAAAAACCCTTGGTTCACCGTCAGGTATATATTCGTTGTTTGGTAAATAAGGATTTGACATCGTTAACCTCCTAAATTTATTTACATATAAGCAAAAACTTTATTGAGATTTTAGCTTATATGATGCTATAATGCAATCGGCTGCTTAAATTAAGCTTAAATGATTGAGATTTTGTAAAATTAAAGGTGTGTTGAAGGATTTCAATACATCTGAGTGAGGATAAAACATAGTGAATTTGTTCCATTTGTTAAGTGCTTTACACACCCGGAGCTGACTTTTTTGCTGTTTATTCGGGACAACCGCTTATGGAAATACAGATTCGCGAAAAAAACTTAAAAAATCTCAAAAAAACATTTGACATATTTAAAAGTATCGACTATTATTGATGAGTATGTTTGTGTAAAGCGTCCGTGTCCGGATTTGCACAGACTCTCATGCGAATAAACTAATAAAACAGAATTATTCAGGAGGAACCTAAATTGGCTAATATTAAATCTGCTAAGAAGCGTATCAATGTAATCGAGACAAAGACTTTAAGAAACAAGATGATAAAGTCTAAGATTAAGACTTTAGTAAAGAAAGTTGAAGTTGCTGTGGCTGCCGGCGACAAGACTGCTGCTACTGAAGCTCTTAAGGCTGCAACAATCGAAATTGATAAGGCATGTTCAAAGGGAATTTTCCACAAGAACAACGCTGCTAGAAAAGTTTCCAAGATTACAAAAGCTGTTAATGCAATGTAATTGAGAACCTGTTTTTAGATTTTTCAAGACCTGTCGAAAGATAGGTCTTTTTTTTTTCTTGTTTTCATATAAATGTTAACAGCCGGAGATAATATATCCCAAAAGACATGCTGTATATCAATTAAGGATATATATGCATAAGGCAAAAGGGGTGTGGGGTTTGAATACAAAAATCAGAACAGATCTGGCGACGGAGATTCATGAAAGTAATAAAGAAGATAATGGGATAAACGGAGTTGTGGTAAAAACCGAAAAGCAGCAAAACTGTATTATAAGCGAGATATGCATAAATTCGGATGAAGGAGCCCGTGTGATGGGCAAGCCTGTCGGAAAGTATATTTCAATTGAAACTTCTCAATGTGTAAACATGGAGGAGAGTGAAACGGAAAAAGTAATAGAGATTTTGTGTAAGCAGCTGAAAAGAATGAACAGGTTAATGTGTAACGGTGATTTTCCGTCGCCTATAATGGTTGCGGGAATAGGGAACAGAAACATAACCTCTGATTCTGTCGGCCCAAGAACGGTGGAACAGCTTAATATAACAAGTCATATAAAAAAGTATTTTCCTGATGAGTCCAATGAAATGGGTTCGTTGTGTGCAATTATACCGGGAGTCATGGCACAGACGGGAATGGAAACGGGTGATATCATTAAAGGAATATGCAATAATGCAAAGCCTCAGCTTGTTATTGTCATAGATGCCCTGGCAAGCAGAAGCATGGACAGGATAAATGCTACTTTCCAATTAAGCGGGACCGGAATATCTCCGGGTTCGGGATTAGGTAATGAGAGAAAAAGAATTGACGAAGAATTTCTCGGAGTTCCGGTGATGTCGATAGGCGTTCCTACGGTTGTTGAAGCACGCACAATAGTTCTCGAGAGTATTGAACAGCTTATGGATAAGAGTGGTGAAGGTGAGGTTAACCGCATTTTTTCCAAGCTTGATTTGGGTGATGTGTCTGATAAATATGTAACAACAAAAAATATTGATGAGGAGGTTGTATGCATAAGCCGGATAATATCAGAAGCAATAAACAGGGTTTATGTAGAAAAAAAGTAGGGATAAAAAGATTTAAAGAATATGCAGGGTATAAAATCGTTGCATGCTTTATCTGTCTTTTTCTGTTGTCAACGGCAGTTTATTTGTGGAATGATAAGGGAATATTGCTTAAGGAGGGTAAGAGGTCGGATAAGTACGGCAGACTGTCAGCATATATGGTATATGTCATGTCAGGTTTCTGCCCTGTGAGTTTTTGTGTGGCAGATGATGAAACAACGATTGATTTTATAGGGGATGAGGATAGGCTAAGTGTTAATTATCTTGTTCCGGAAAGCATTGAAAAAATACAAAAACAGAATGAGGGTGTCATTGGGTCAAATGATGGAAATATCAACAAAATAATGGAAGCACACCTTGCGTTATACGCTTCTAAAACTTTTTCGGAGTTTGTTTCTGCAAATTATATAGTTGATTCCAGTACATGTGTTAATGAAAGCATAATTGATTTAAACTCCTTTTGTGAAATTTCTTCATCCATGGATAAGAGTAAGACTATTTTGATATATCATACACACGGCTCCGAGGCTTTTATTGATTCGGATGGTACAGAGCATGATACAATCATGGGGGCAGGTGATTACCTTGCCGAACTGCTTAAGGAAAAGGGATACAGTGTCATACATGATAAAACCTATTATGACAGGAAGGATGGGGTAGAAAACCGTAAAGTTGCTTATTCTCAGGGACTTGAAGGACTTTCCTCGGATTTGGCGGAACATCCGGAAATAGACGTGATAATTGATCTTCATCGTGACAGTGGAGAAAAAAGGGTGGTTGAAATAGATGGGAAGAAGGTTGCAAAAGTGATGATGTTCAATGGATTGTCCTATGACTCAAATGGGGATATATCATATCTTCCAAATCCGAACAGAACTGAAAATCTGGCAATCAGTTACAGAATGAAGGCTGTTGCCGATCATTATTATCCCGGATTTATGAACAGGATATATTTAAAAAATTACAGATTCAATATGCATCTCAGAGGGAAAAGCATGCTTATAGAAACAGGTACGGAGGAAAATACCGTTGAAGAGATTTATGGAGCAATGCCTGTTTTGGCAGATTGCCTTGATAAGGTTCTTTCCGGCTGAAATATGGGATGCATTATATCAGCTTTTTCTTGTAAATGCCTTTTTGCTATGCTATAATTTGATGAATTATATACATTGGAATCAATATATTTATATATGTTGACGGTGTACAACGTAATACGGAGGAAAGATGAATTACGATCAGAGCAAAATCAGAAATTTTTGTATAATTGCCCATATAGATCATGGCAAATCAACACTTGCTGACAGAATAATCGAAAAAACGGGAGTGTTGACCCAGAGAGAGATGCAGAGTCAGGTTCTTGACAATATGGATCTTGAAAGGGAAAGAGGCATTACAATTAAGGCTCAAACGGTAAGAGCCGTATATAAAGACGAGAATGGAGAGGAGTATTTCTTTAATCTTATAGATACTCCGGGACATGTAGACTTTAATTACGAGGTAAGCCGAAGTCTTGCTGCATGTGAGGGTGCCATACTTGTTGTTGATGCTGCACAGGGTGTTGAAGCGCAAACCCTGGCAAATGTATATTTGGCACTTGATCATGATCTTGAGATTATGCCGGTAATTAATAAAATAGATCTTCCGAGCGCCGATCCTGAAAGAGTTATCAATGAAATCGAGGATGTTATCGGAATTGAGGCACATGATGCACCGCTGATTTCGGCGAAGAACGGTATCAATATTGAAGATGTTTTAAAGCAGATAGTTGAAAAAATTCCTGCACCCGGAGGTAATCCGGAAAAACCTCTTCAGGCACTCATTTTTGATTCCGTTTATGATTCATATAAAGGCGTAATCATATTCTGTCGAATTAAGGAAGGCAGAATAACCAACAATACGAGAATACGTATGATGGCAACGGGAGCGGAAGCAGAGGTTGTTGAAATAGGAACGTTTGCACCGGGCAAATTCATTCCATGTGAGGAACTGTCAGCGGGAATGGTAGGATATATAATGGCGTCACTTAAAAATGTTAAGGATACACGGGTTGGTGATACTGTTACGGATGCCGCAAATCCTGCCGCAGAAGCACTTCCGGGATATAAAAAAGTTAATCCTATGGTTTATTGCGGTTTGTACCCGGCAGACGGAGCTCACTATGAGGATTTGAGAGATGCACTTGAAAAGCTTCAGCTTAACGATTCTGCACTTGTTTATGAACCGGAAACCAGTATTGCACTTGGTTTTGGTTTCAGATGCGGATTCCTGGGACTTCTTCATCTTGAAATAATTCAGGAACGACTTGAAAGGGAATATGATCTTGATCTTGTTACAACGGCTCCGAGTGTTATCTATAAAGTGTATAAAACGGATGGAGAAGTAATTGATATCACAAATCCGTCAAATCTTCCGGATCCTTCAGAAATTGAACATATGGAAGAACCGATAGTTAATGCTGAAATTATGGTAACAACGGAATATGTAGGTGCCATAATGACACTGTGCCAGGAAAGACGCGGCGTTTATCTTGGTATGGAATATATTGAAGCAACAAGGGCTCTTCTTAAGTATGAGCTGCCGCTTAATGAAATAATATATGATTTCTTTGATGCATTGAAATCACGATCAAGGGGATATGCATCTTTTGATTATGAAATAAAGGGATACGTTCCAAGTAAGCTTGAAAAACTGGATATCCTCATAAACAGAGAAATGGTTGATGCACTTTCATTTATTGTTCATGCAGACTCCTCCTATGAAAGAGGAAGAAAAATGTGTGAGAAACTCAAGGATGAGATCCCAAGACATCTTTTTGAGATTCCGATTCAGGCTGCTGTATCGGGAAAGATTATTGCCAGAGAAACAGTAAAGGCCATGAGGAAAGATGTATTGGCGAAATGTTATGGCGGCGATATTTCACGTAAGAAGAAACTCCTTGAAAAACAGAAAGAAGGCAAGAAGAGAATGAGACAGATTGGTAATGTCGAAATTCCTCAAAAGGCATTTATGAGTGTACTTAAGCTTGACGATGAATAAAACCAACGGTTGTTTTCCCGGAGAATTATATTTGATTCTCCGGGAATTTTTAAATGATGGAGAAATAGTGTAAAATCTTTATGTGGAAGTCTTTTACACATGTGATTTATGTTTGGGCACGTATGACATGAATTAGTTGTGCGCAAAGAACGTGAGTGGAAACGGAGAAGAAAATGGAGCTTTATATACATGTTCCTTTCTGCAGGAAAAAATGTAAGTATTGTGATTTTCTGTCATGGGATGACAAGTGGGACTGCATGGGAAAATATTTTGAGGCCCTGCAGGAAGATATAAGGCAGGAAGGAAAGTTGTGCAGCGAACGGCTGAAAACAGTTTATATCGGCGGAGGAACACCGGGGCTGCCTGATGCAAAATATATTGAAGATGTCATGCAATGTGTAAAACAGTCTTTTGATATCGAAAAAAATGCTGAAATAACAATTGAAACAAATCCCTGTACTGTTACCCGGGAAAAAGCTGAATCATATCTCAAATCGGGTATTAATCGTATCAGTATGGGAGTACAGTCTTTTGACGATAATGAACTTAAAATTCTGGGAAGGGCACATACTGCTTCAGATGCGGAAAAGTCATTTTATATGCTTAGGGAGGCGGGATTCAGGAACATAAGCATTGATCTTATACAATCATTACCAGGACAGACAATGAAGAAGTTTCTGGAAAATCTCCGTCGGGCGGTTGAATTGTCACCGGAGCACATTTCAGCATATGAACTTATCATAGAAGAAGGAACTCCTTTTTGGAATCTTTATGGTCCGGGAAGCGGATTTTGTTTTTCGGAAGATACGGAAGCTGATATATATGAAGAAACAGTGGCTTTTCTCGAAAAATCAGGGTATGGACAGTATGAAATCTCAAATTATGCAAAAGAGGGATACGAATCTGTGCACAACAGCGGATACTGGTCGGGGAAATCCTACATTGGGTGCGGAACCGGTGCTGTCGGATACAAAGATAACATAAGAAAAAAGAAAGCTTCGGACATATACTCCTATATAAAGAATCCGCATGAGTTTATTATTGAAGAAATCAGTGAGAAAGAAAAAAAATCTGAGTTTATTTTTCTCGGTATGAGAATGAAAAAAGGAATAAGTATTTCGGAATATGAGAGGAGGTTTAAAGAGAAATTTCCCGGGAAGTACAGGGATATATTTAAAACCTATATGCCGGAATTTGTCACGTTTAAGGACGGAATGTATTCTTTTACGTCAAAAGGCTTCCTTGTAAGCAATACAATTTTATCCGAGTTTATCGATTATTTATAAAATATCTGAAAGTATCTGTTGACAAAAAAGCAACATGGTGATAATTTATAGACATAGATGTTAGCACTCCAAATAAATGAGTGCTAACAAGAAGAGGAAGACTTATGAAGAACGGACTTGATGACAGAAAAAAAGCCATACTGATTTCAATCATAAGAAATTATCTGGAAACCGGAGAGCCGGTAGGTTCCAGAACGATTTCCAAGTATGAAGAAATCAATTTAAGCTCAGCCACAATCAGAAATGAAATGAGTGACCTTGAAGATATGGGCTATATAATGCAGCCCCATACTTCTGCCGGAAGAGTTCCTACTGATAAAGGCTATCGCTATTATGTGGATCTTCTGATGGAGGATAAAGAGCAGGAAGTATCGGACATGAAAGTGTTCCTGACAAAGAAGGAACAGAAACTTGACATAGTTCTTAAGGAAGCGGCAAAGTTGATTGCTGACAGTACCAATTATGCATCAATGATTACGACACCTACTTATACGGAAAAGAAACTTAAGTTTCTTCAGCTCTCATTGGTTGATGAAAATACACTGCTTCTTATCATTGTACTCGAAGGCAACATCATAAAGAACAGGATGATAAAGCTGAATGAGCATCTGGAATCTGAAACGGTCTTAAAACTTAACATAATGCTGAATACTTTCCTTCAGGGTCTCGATCAGAATCAGATAAGTTTAGGTCTTATACAAAAAATGAAGGAAGAGTCACAGGGTTATACTTCAGTGGTGAGCGACATAATTGATGCTGTTGCTACAACATTCAACGAAAATGAAGATGTTGAGATGTTTACAAGCGGTGCGACGAATATTCTTAAATATCCGGAACTTTCGGAACAGCATGATAAGATGACGAATCTTCTTTCTGTTATAGAGGACAAGGATCAGTTAAAAGAGCTCATCTGTTCTGAAACAATTGGAAGCAATAATGGAAACATACAGGTTTATATCGGTAATGAGTCGCCGATAGAAGCAACGAAGAACTGTTCGGTTGTTACGGCAACCTATCAGATCGAAGAAGGCGTGTATGGAAAAATCGGAATTATCGGGCCGAAAAGAATGGATTACGAAAAGGTAGTTGATTCTTTAAAGAACCTAATGATGGATCTCGATAATATATTCAAAAAATAAGCATTTTAAGATTTGCTTTATAATAGAAATGTGGAGGGATAGTGTTGGAAGACATAAAAAATGAAGAGACATTTCAGGAAGAAATAAACGGAAATGTTGAAGAAGCAGAAAACACGGATGAAGTCTTACAGGAAGAAAATGCTGATTCCACTGATGAGAAAACATCAGAAGCAGATACTGAAACCGGAGACGGAGCTTCAGAAGGCGAAGAAAAGGAATCAAAGAAAAGTAAGAAGTCCAAGAAAAAAGATAAACGTGATGAGGAAATTGCGGATCTCAAAGACAGATTGCAGAGAAATCTTGCAGAATTTGATAATTTTCGTAAGAGAACCGAACGTGAAAAATCTCAGATGTTTGATATGGGAGCCAAGACAATGATAGAAAAACTGCTTCCGGTCATTGACAATCTTGAGAGAGGTATCGGAACACTGGATGAGGAATCATCTAAAGAACCTTTTGCTGCAGGTATCATACAGACATATAAACAGCTTACAAAGGTTCTCGAAGAAGTCGGTGTTGAGCCTATCGAGGCTTTGGGAAATGAATTTAATCCTGACATTCACAATGCGGTAATGCATGTTGAAGATGAAAACTTCGGAGAAAATACAGTCTGTGAAGATTTTCTTAAGGGTTATTTATATAAGGGTACTGTTGTCAGACACAGTATGGTTAAGGTTGCTAATTAATAGAATTGGAGGACATATATTATGGGAAAAATTATCGGTATTGACCTTGGTACAACAAACAGCTGTGTAGCTGTTATGGAAGGTGGAAAGCCTGTTGTTATCGCAAATGCAGAGGGATCAAGAACAACTCCTTCTGTTGTTGCTTTTACAAAAACAGGAGAAAGAGCAGTAGGTGAACCTGCAAAACGTCAGGCTGTTACAAATTCTGACAAGACTATTTCTTCGATCAAGAGACACATGGGAACAGATTTTAAGGTTTCAATTGATGACAAGAAATATACTCCTCAGGAAATTTCAGCAATGATTCTTCAGAAACTTAAGAGTGATGCTGAAGGATATCTCGGTGAAAAGGTTACAGAGGCTGTAATTACGGTTCCTGCATACTTTAATGACTCACAGCGTCAGGCAACAAAGGATGCCGGAAAAATCGCAGGTCTTGATGTTAAGCGTATCATTAACGAGCCAACAGCAGCAGCTCTTGCTTACGGACTTGATAACGAACAGGAACAGAAGATTATGGTATACGATCTTGGTGGTGGTACATTTGATGTTTCCATTATTGAAATCGGAGACGGCGTAATTGAAGTTCTTGCAACAAGCGGTGATAACCATCTTGGCGGTGATGACTTTGATGAAAGAATAACAAGATACTTTATAGATGAATTCAAGAAGGCAGAAGGCGTAGATCTTTCACTTGATAAGATGAGTCTTCAGAGACTTAAGGAAGCTGCAGAAAAGGCAAAGAAGGAACTTAGTTCTCAGACAACAACAAATGTTAACCTTCCATTCATTACTGCAACAGCAGAAGGTCCAAAGCATTTTGATATGAATCTTACAAGAGCAAAATTTGACGAACTTACTTCTGACCTTGTTGAAAGAACAGCTCAGCCGGTTCAGAATGCTCTTCGTGACGCAGGTCTTACGGCTTCAGAACTTTCAAAGGTTCTTCTTGTTGGTGGTTCAACAAGAATTCCTGCAGTACAGGATAAGGTAAGAATGCTTACAGGACATGAGCCAAGCAAGACTCTCAATCCTGATGAGTGCGTAGCAATCGGTGCTTCAATTCAGGGTGGCAAGCTTGCAGGTGATGCAGGAGCAGGAGATATCCTTCTTCTTGATGTAACACCTCTTTCACTTTCAATCGAAACAATGGGTGGTGTAGCAACAAGACTTATCGAAAGAAATACAACAATTCCTACAAAGAAGAGTCAGATTTTCTCAACTGCTGCAGATAACCAGGAAGCTGTTGATATCAACGTAGTTCAGGGTGAAAGACAGTTTGCAAGAGATAATAAGAGTCTCGGACAGTTCAGACTTGACGGTATCCCACCGGCAAGAAGAGGTGTTCCACAGATTGAAGTTACATTTGATATTGATGCAAACGGTATCGTAAATGTTTCTGCAAAGGATCTTGGAACGGGAAGAGAACAGCATATAACAATTACAGCCGGTTCAAATCTTTCAGATGCTGATATTGAAAAGGCAGTTAAGGAAGCTGCAGAATATGAAGCACAGGATAAGAAGAGAAAAGAGGCAATTGATACAAGAAACGAAGCTGATTCAATTGTATTCCAAACTGAAAAGGCATTGTCAGAAGTTGGTGATAAACTTGATCCTTCACTTAAGAGTGAAGTTGAAGCTGATTTAAATCACCTTAAGGATCTTATTGCAAAATCAAATCCTGAGGTTATGTCTGAAGGTGAAGTTGAGGACATTAAGGCAGCAAAAGAAAAGGTTATGACAAGTGCACAGGCTCTTTTTCAGAAAATGTATGAGGCACAGGGGGCTCAGGCCGGAGCAGGCCCTGATATGGGAAATGCAGGCACAGGCGCACCGGACGGCTATGAAGATGTAGTTGACGGCGAATACAAAGAAGTATAAAATTAGAAGCAATTAATACTACGGATAGGGGTCTTACAAAATTTGTGAGGCTCCTTTCGTGGTGTTTACCTATGGAGGTTTTATGGCTGATAAAAGAGATTATTATGAAGTCCTGGGAGTGGCAAAAACGGCCGGTGACGACGAGATAAAGAAGGCATACAGAAAACTTGCAAAGCAGTACCATCCTGATATGCATCCGGGCGATGCGGAATGTGAAGCAAAGTTTAAAGAAGCAAGTGAAGCTTATTCCGTGCTCAGTGATAAGGATAAGCGTGCAAAGTATGATCAGTTTGGTCATGCTGCATTTGAACAGGGCGGCGGCTCAGGCGGTTTTGATTATTCAAATTTTGACTTTGGCGATATTTTTGGCGATTTATTTGGCTTTGGCGATATGTTTGGAGGCCGTTCACAGGGCTCAAGAGCAAACGGACCAAGGGTTGGTGCCAGTGTAAGAACATCAATAAGAATTACGTTTGAAGAAGCTGTTTTTGGCTGTGAAAAGGAGCTTGAGCTTAATATAAAAGAGGATTGTCCTACCTGTCACGGTACCGGAGCAAAGCCGGGAACAACGGTAGATACATGTTCAAACTGTAATGGTAAAGGAACTGTAATATATACACAGCAGTCCATTATCGGAATGGTTCAGAACCAGAGAGTATGTCCAAACTGTAAGGGTAGCGGAAAGATCATAAAGGATAAATGTAAGGATTGTTACGGAACAGGATTTGTGACTAACAGAAAGAAGATTAAGGTTACGGTTCCTCCGGGAATAGACCATGGTCAGAGCATAAGAATAAAAGGAAAGGGAGAGCCGGGTGTAAACGGCGGACCAAGAGGAGATCTTCTTGTTGAAGTAAATGTAAGCGCCCATCCTATTTTTCAGAGGTCTGACAGAGATATCTTTTCTACGGCTCCTATGTCATATGCAACTGCAGTACTCGGTGGCGAGGTTAAAATCTCAACCATAGACGGTGATGTGCTCTATGAGGTTAAGCCGGGAACTCAGACGGATACAAAGATCAGACTCAGGGGAAAAGGTGTTCCGTCACTTAGAAATAAGGATATACGAGGAGATCATTATGTAACGCTTGTTGTGCAGGTTCCTACTAAACTTAACAGCGAACAGAAGGAACTTTTGAAGAAATTTAACGAGGCAATGACAGGCAAGGATTCCGGCGAAGGAAAAAAGAAGAATAAATTTTTCAAATAGGGAGGTTGCCCATGAAATGGACCAGAATTTCTCTGGAAACACGTGATGATAAAGAGGCTCTTATTGCAGATATGCTTTGTGAACTTGGCTTTGAGGGCATTGAAATAATCGATAATGTCCAGCTTAGTGAAACTGACAGGGCTAAAATGTTTATTGACATACCGCCGGAATTGGATGAAAATAACAAGACGGCTATTGTAAATTGTTATATAGATCCTGATGTAGACGTTAATGAGAAAATTGAGCTTATTAACGGTGGCCTTGAGGATTTATCCTTGTTCATGGATGTTTCGGATGTGAAAATAAATGTGTCTGAAACGGAAGATAAAGATTGGATGAACAACTGGAAAGAGTTTTTCAAACCGTTTAGAGTGGATGACGATATTGTAATTAAGCCTACATGGGAAAAACTTGAAAATACCAGGGAATCGGACATTGTAATTGAAATTGATCCGGGCACGGCATTTGGAACAGGTTCGCATGAAACCACAAGATTGTGCATGACCGGATTAAAGAAATACATAAAAAAGGGTGACAGTATCCTGGATGTCGGATGCGGTAGCGGTATATTGTCAATTGCAGCAGGTTTTCTCGGAGCTTCGATTGTCTGTGGAACGGATATTGATCCTAATGCGGTTTCGGTTGCAAGAGAAAATACTGCAATAAATAACATATCAGTGGCAGAAGGTGAGGATTTTTCAGAAGAATCACTTGTAACATATCTTACGGGAAATGTAATCAGTGATGAAGAATTCAGAAAAAAAGCCGGTCTGAAAAAATACGATATTGTTGTAGCTAATATACTTGCTGATATTATCATGCCTTTGTCGGATGTAGTAAGGGACAATATGAAGGATGGTGGCCTGTTTATTTCTTCGGGAATTCTTACAACCCGTGAACCCGAGGTTATGGAAAGACTTGAGAAAAACGGCTTTGAAATAGTAGAGATTATCCATATGGGTGATTGGTCAGGAATAGTTGCACGCTGAATTGTAATGGAGGAAGTATGTCAAGATTCTTTATCCCTTCCGAAAACATATCGGAAAACAGAATTATAATCAATGGCTCAGATGTGAACCATATCAAAAATGTTTTGAGATATAAAAAGGGGAATAAAATCGAAGTTTCTGACAGTAGCGGAAATGTGTATTCATGTGAGATTGAGGATATGGGAGAGACTGTTATTGAACTGTCGGTTTTGGAAAAGAAACTGTCTGAAAGTGAGCTTTCCGTCAAAATCACACTTTTTCAGGGTATGCCTAAAGGCGATAAGATGGACATGATTGTGCAGAAGACGGTAGAGTTGGGCGTGGCGGAAATTGTTCCGGTAAATATGGAAAGAAGCATTGTTAAGCTCGACAAAAAGAAGGCTGAAGCCAGAACCGAAAGGTGGAATAAGATTTCGGAATCTGCCGCAAAACAATCCGGAAGGGGCATCATACCGAAAGTATATACTCCGGTATCATTCAGGGAAGCTTTGGAAATGTGCAGTAACATGGATATGATTATTCTGCCATATGAGAATGCTGACGGAATAAGGAAATCTGCTGAACTTATAAAAGAGGCGGCAGTACAGAAAACAGTTGCTGTTATTATTGGACCTGAAGGCGGATTTTCCTCCGATGAAGTTAACGCGGCGGAAGCACAGGGTGCTAAAACAGTTACTTTAGGGAAAAGAATTTTAAGAACGGAAACAGCGGGACTGACGGTTTTGTCACTTCTGATGTTTGAAAATGAGGTCACTGATGATAGAAACTAAGATGGATGTTTATCTTGATAATGCGGCTACAACGCGTTTATCGGAGAATGCGATGGAAGTGATGAAAAAAGTTTATTTTGATGATTATGGTAATCCTTCATCACTGCATGGCAAGGGACTTGATGCGTCAACATATATTCAAAAGGTCAGAAAACTTATTTCCGACGATTTAAAATGTATGGAAAAAGAGATAATCTTTACTTCCGGAGGAACGGAATCCAACAATATGGCTCTGTTCGGAACGGCAATGGCATATGCAAGGTCAGGAAAGCATATCATTACAACTGCATTTGAGCATGCATCAGTATATAATCCTCTGATAGCTTTAGAAAAACAGGGTTATGAAGTAACATATCTTCGTCCTGATGTGAACGGACAGATAAGCCCGGAGCAGCTTGCAGAATGCGTAAGATCGGACACCATTATGGTTTCGATGATGATGGTCAACAATGAGGTCGGTGCTGTTCTTAACATAAAAAAACTGTCTGATGCTGCAAAGAAAGTTAACCCGAATTTAATAGTACATTGCGATGCAATTCAGGCATATCCAAAATACAAAATAGTGCCTAAAAGGGATGGTATCGACATATTATCAGTGAGTTCACACAAATTTGGCGGTCCTAAAGGATGCGGCTTTGTTTATATTAAGGACAAGCTTAAAACTCTGCCATTGATTTTAGGCGGAGGCCAGCAGGGCAATATGAGATCCGGAACAGAGAATGTACCGGGAATTGCAGGAATGGGTGAAGCTTTGGCTTTGTATATCTCAAAGCGTAATGAATATGTAGAAAAAATGTACAGTTTAAAGGAACGCTTTATAGAGGGCGTTTCTGAAATTGAAGGAGTTGTTGTTAATGCTGTTTATTCAGATGAAGAAACTGATTTTGACGAAAGAATTCATAAAACAGCTCCTCATATTATCAGTGTAAGCTTCCCTAAAGTTAAGAGCGAAGTATTTCTTCATGCACTTGAGATGCAGGGAGTTTATTCATCAAGCGGATCGGCCTGTTCTTCAAATCATCCTGCAATAAGCGGGGCGTTAAAGGCAATAGGCGTTGCCGATGAGTATCTGGATACGACATTAAGATTCAGTCTCAGTCCGGATAATTCAGAAGATGAAATAGATTATGCGGTACGTGTAATTAAGGAACAGCTTCCTGTTTATCAACGATTTTTCAAAAAATAAAGCTGTTTGAATTGTTGTTTCAGGTTTATAAGAGTAAAAAACGGCAATGAGTTGCCAAGAATATATGAGCGGTTTGTGTACGGCGCACATAACACAATTCGCATATCCCAAAAGTGTGCGCAGAAATGGGGATTAAAATGTACAAAGCATTTTTAATTAAGTACTCCGAAATCGGCTTAAAGGGAAAGAACAGAAGCTTCTTTGAGGGATGTCTTGTTACAAGAATAAAGAATGTTCTTTCAAAACTTGGAGAGTACAGAATATATCGTGAGCAGGGAAGGGTTTTTGTTGAATGCCCTGATGGATACGACTATGATGACACTGTTGAAGCATTAGGAACCGTTTTCGGTATTTCCGGATATGCTCCGGTTTATGTTGTTGAATCAACTAAATGGGAGGATGTGCTCCAGGGAGCAATTGATTATGTTGGAAAATACTTTGACAGTATGAATTTTACTTTTAAGGTATTTTGTAAAAGAGGAGATAAATCATATCCTATTCCTTCGCCTGAAATATGTGCAAAGGTAGGAGAGACATTGCTTAATGCCTATCCGGAACTTAAGGTAGATGTTCATAATCCGGAAAAGAAAATCACAGTAGAGGTGCGAAATAAAACTTATATATACTCAGATTGCCTGCCGGGACCGGGAGGAATGCCTGTTGGAAGCAGTGGAAAGGCAATGCTTTTACTTTCCGGCGGAATTGACAGTCCGGTAGCCGGTTATATGATTGCAAAGAGAGGCGTTTCAATCGATGCAACATATTTTCATGCACCACCATATACAAGCGAAAGGGCAAAGCAGAAGGTGGTGGATCTTGCAAAGCTTATAAGCAGATATACAGGTCCGATAAATCTCAATATCGTTAATTTCACTGATATACAGATGTATATATATGAGACATGTCCTCATGAGGAACTCACAATAATTATGAGAAGATATATGATGAGGATAGCCGAAAAGCTTGCTGAAAGAAGCGGAGATATTGCTCTTATTACCGGAGAAAGTATCGGTCAGGTTGCCAGTCAGACCATGCAGTCGTTAAACTGTACAAATGCGGTCTGTACCATGCCTGTATTCAGACCTCTTATCGGATTTGATAAGAATGAAATAATTGAAATATCGGAAAAAATCAATACATTTGAAACAAGTGTTCTTCCTTACGAAGACTGTTGTACTATTTTTGTTGCAAAACATCCGGTAACCAAACCTATTCTTCACATCATTGAGAAATCGGAAACTCTTTTATCGGAAAAAATTGATGAAATGGTAAAAACAGCGATTGATACCAGGGAAGTATTGAGAATAAACGGTTAATGCCGACTGATTAACAAATAACGGCCGAAAGAATCACAGGTTCATACCGGCCGTGTAAATTTTGCTTAACTGAAGTCTGACTTCAATGGGATTGCAAAAAAAGGAGTGTCCCTGTTGGAACACTCCTTATGATTTAATCTGATTATTCGATATATGGTTTCAGAGTCTCAAGAATCTTATCAAGGTCATTTGAAGCATGAATATTGAGAGTGATTGGCTTTGATAAATCCAAGCTGAAGATACCCATTATTGATTTTGCATCAATAACATATCTTCCGGATATTAAATCAAAATCAGTATCAAATCTTGCAATGTCATTTACAAAATTTTTAACCTTATCAATTGAGTTAAGCATAATCTGAACTGTTTCCATAAATAACTCCTCCTAAATTATCTTTGCTTCATTCATTGTACTTTTTTAATTTTGAAATGTCAATATAATTGGAGTAAATTCAATGTATAATTGTTGAGAGGAAACGGATACAACTTAGGAAATGAGGACATAAATGACAGAAAACGAATTAAAGGGCAAGAAGGCTGCATTCTTATCCCTGGGCTGTAAAGTTAATTCATACGAAACGGAATCAATAAAGGAACAGTTTAAGTCTTACGGCTGTATTGTGACACCTTTTAATGAACCGGCAGATATATATGTAATCAATACATGTACGGTTACCAATATTGCCGACAGAAAATCAAGACAGATGATTCATAAAGCCAAATCAATGAATGAATCGGCAATTGTCGTGGCAACAGGCTGCTATGTCCAGGAAAGTGCGGACAAACTTAAAGAGGATTATTCCGTTGACATACTTATAGGAAACCGTCTGAAAAAGCGGATTGCGGGATTTGTCAATAAATATATTGCCGATTGCAGAAATGACAAGCTGGTTATAGTTGACGAAAATCTTGACGAATATGAAGATATGTCGTTTCTCAGTGATTATCAGAGAACAAGGGTGGATATTAAAATACAGGACGGATGTAACCAATTCTGTTCATATTGTATAATTCCGTATGCAAGAGGAAGAATATGTTCCAGAAACAGTATGGAAGTAATTAATGAAGTTAAGAATCTTGCAGAAAGAGGATATAAAGAAGTGGTTCTTACCGGAATTCATATATCCAGTTATGGTTTGGACGACAGATCTCCTTCAGAGATTGCGGCACTGAAAACAAATGACGGAAGTATGCCTTTGGTAGATCTGATTGAAAAGCTTAATGAAATAGACGGTTTGGAAAGAATAAGAATCGGTTCGGTTGAACCAAGGATCGTTACTGAAGAATTTGCAGAAAGACTCTCACGATGTACAAAATTCTGTCCGCATTTTCATCTGTCTCTGCAGAGCGGCAGTGATACCGTTCTTAAAAGAATGAACAGAAAGTACACGACAGAGCAGTATTTTGAGTGTGTCGAAATTCTCAGAAATTATTTCTATAAGCCATCAGTTACAACAGATATAATTACAGGTTTCCCGGGTGAAACGGAGGAAGAATTCAAGGAAACATGTGATTTTGCTGAAAAATGCAGGTTTGCTGCAATTCATATATTTCCATATTCCATGAGGGAAGGAACAAAGGCTGCTGCGATGCCGGAACAGATAGACGGAACAGTTAAGCAAAGAAGAGCTTCAGAGCTTTCCGAAACGGAAAAACAGCTTAGGGACGAGTATGAAAAAGGCTTTGAAGGGGATATATGTCAGGTATTGGTTGAAGAATGTTTTACTGAAGATGAAGTGACTTATTGTACGGGACATACAAGAGAATATGTTCAGACATACTTTAAAGGCAGTGAAGAACTTGTAAATACGCTCATTGATGTTATTATGTCAGGAGTTAAGACCAAACATGGAATTTTAAGTGAGGTATAATAAAAACAGATTGCGATTTGAAGCATATGATGGTATGATTATAAGGTAATTTGGATTTCTATACTTTGGGGTAAGAAAGCCATGTCCTGTTACAAAACTTGACAAGGGCTATAAAATACGAATGTGTTATGGAGGTAATTATGGCAACACAGTATTATCAGGTTGAAAAAAGGGATGACAATTATGTGAGAAATGTTATCTCTACCGTATATATTGCTTTAGTGGAGAAAGGGTATAATCCGGTAAATCAGATAGTCGGATATCTGATGAGCGGTGACCCTACTTATATAACAAACCATATGGGAGCAAGAACGCTTATTGCTAAAGTAGAACGTGATGAAATCATTGAGGAACTGCTTAAGGATTTCATTGACAAAAATTTATCTTAATGAGGCTTAAATATGTTTAGAATATTAGGACTGGATTATGGTTCGGTTACTGTTGGAGTGGCGGTAAGTGATCCTCTGATGCTGACGGCTCAGGGATTGGAAACCATAAGAAGAAAACATGAAAACAAGCTGCGTCAGACATTGGCACGAATTGAAGCACTGATAAATGAATATGACGTATCGGTGCTTGTTCTTGGTTATCCGAAAAATTTGGATAACTCTATAGGCGAACGTGCAAAAAAATCTGAGGAATTTGCGGAAATGTTAAGAAAGAGGACAGGTCTGCCGGTTGTTCTGTGGGATGAAAGGCTTACAACGGTTTCGGCTCACAGATATCTTGATGAAGCAGGATTGGATTATAGAGAAAAGTCAGAGGTTGTTGATACGGTTGCAGCAAGTATAATTTTGCAATCCTATATTGATTTTCTGGCAAATAATCCGGATGAAAAAGAAAAAATCGAAAAGGAAATCATAAATGGATAATGTTATAAAATTTCTCCTTGATGACGGGAGTGAAACAGAGTTTTTTATGGAAGAAAGCTTTAAGATTAACGGAGTTTCCTACCTTCTTGTTACTGAAAAAGGAGATGAGGAAGGAATTGCCTATATTCTGAAGGAAGTCAGAGATGAAGAGGGCGATGTGATTTATGAGATGGTGGAAGATGACAATGAGCTTGATATCATCACAGATTATCTTAACCAGACATTGGATGATACATATATAGATAATTGATAGGAGTAGTTTTTGAGATGGGAAAAAGTATCAGGGTAATTCCTTTGGGAGGACTTGAACAGATTGGAATGAATATCACGGCATTTGAATACTGTAATTCAATTGTAGTAGTCGACTGTGGTCTTGCATTCCCGGATGACGATATGTTGGGAATAGATCTTGTAATTCCGGATATTTCATACCTGAAAGAAAATATAAATAAGGTGAAGGGATTCTTTATTACACACGGACATGAAGATCATATCGGAGCCCTGCCTTATGTTTTAAACGAAATCAATGTGCCTGTTTATGGTACTAAACTTACCTTAGGCATAATCAATCATAAGTTACAGGAATTTGAGATGGCTGATAAGGTTGATCTCAGATGTGTTACCTTCGGTGATGTTATTTCGGCGGGAGAACTTTCCGTTGAATTTATAAAAACAAACCACAGCATTTCTGATGCTGCTGCACTTGCAATTTCATCACCTGCAGGTGTAATCGTTCATACCGGAGATTTTAAGGTTGATTTCACCCCGGTTTTTGGAGATGCAATTGATTTACAGAGATTCGGTGAGTTAGGTAAAAAAGGCGTGCTTGCTTTAATGAGTGACAGTACAAATGCTTTAAAGCCGGGCATGACCATGTCGGAAAGAACTGTCGGAAAAACTTTTGACAATATTTTCCAGGATGCCGGAGAATCCAGAATTATAGTAGCAACGTTTGCATCGAATGTAGACAGAGTACAGCAGATTATTAATTCGGCAGCAAAATTCCAGCGTAAGGTTGCAATAGAAGGAAGAAGCATGATAAATTATATATCCGTTGCAGCTGAACTTGGATATCTGAGGCTTCCGGAAGGAATTCTTATCGGTATAGAAGAACTTCATAATTATCCTGACAACAAAATTGTAATGATAACGACAGGTTCTCAGGGCGAGGCTATGGCGGCATTATCAAGAATTGCCGCAAATCTTCATAAAAAGATTCAGATTAAACCGGGTGATACGGTTATTTTCAGTTCAACTCCTATTCCGGGAAATGAAAAGAATGTTTCAAAAGTCATCAATGAGCTGTCAATAAAAGGTGCGAAGGTAATTTTCCAGGATACGCACGTTTCAGGACATGCCTGTCAGGATGAACTCAAAATTATATATACACTCCTTAAACCAAAGTATTCAATACCGATTCACGGTGAATACAGACAGAGGAATGCGCAAAAAGAACTTGCAATCAGTCTTGGAATGGCGAAGGAAGATGTTTTCCTGATAAATTCCGGAGATGTTCTTGAATTGTCAGAAGACAAAGCAGTATTAAATGGTACGGTTCCTGCAAGACCGATAATGGTCGACGGACTTGGAGTCGGAGATGTGGGAAATGCTGTTTTAAGAGACCGACAGTATTTGTCAGAAAACGGTCTTGTAGTTGTTTCAATGGCTGTTTACTTTGATGAACAGCTTATAGTTGACGGACCGGATATTGTTACGAGAGGGTTCGTTTATGCAAAGGATGCGGAACAGCTTCTCGAAGGTGCAAAGCAGGAAGCATATGAAGCATATTGCTTCTGTGCGGACCAGGGGTATAATGATATCGGAAGAATAAGAAATGTCATAAAAGATGCACTGTCTGATTTCTTCTGGCAGCAAATCAGACGTCGTCCGATGATTTTACCTATAATTATGAAGGTTTAAATATCTGAAGGGAATGAGATAAATGGCAAAGGCGGTTCGTGTAAATAAAAAATCTAAAGGGCAGGATACGGGAGATATTTTTGTATCTCTCGGAGGCAGTGTCATCAGACTTGCGATTGACGTGATAGTTTATCTGATAATAATTGCGCTGCTTATTTTTTGTTGCAGATATTTGTATAATTTCTGTTTCAGAGTATTCGGTTCCGCCAGTGTCACGGATTCCGGTAATGCTTATTCGATGTCGATAACGGTTTCTCAGGGGGAAACGACCATGGAAGTGGCTGAAAGACTTGAGGAATATGGTCTGATTTTGGATAAATATTCTTTTACCGTCAAGGCAAGACTTGACAAGGCTTCAATAAAACCGGGAACGTTTATTATAAGTTCTGACATGGATTATGATGAAATTGTCGGAATAATTACGGATTTCGGTCAGATTGTAGATGAAGACGAGCTTGGAGAATCAATGAAGGAAGAAGAAAAAGACACAGGAAATTCCCAATAGGTTTTTCTGTGACTTGGAAGGTATTTTACATGATAATCGATGAAAATTTGACCGGATATATAAGATCGTTTGAGCCGGATCTGCCCAATTATCTTTATGAAATGGAAAGAGAAGGATTGGAGAATCTTGTTCCGATAATAAAAAAAGAATCCCAATCCGTCCTGAGATTTGTTTTAAAGGCATATCGTCCTAAGAAACTTCTGGAGATAGGAACGGCAATAGGATTTTCGGCATCCCTGATGTTGGATATTTTAGAAGGAGATGCGGAAGTACTTACAATTGAAAAGAGCACTGACAGAGTTGCGGATGCCGAAAGAAATTTAAAAAAATCGCCATATAGGGACTCAGTAACACTTGTGGAAGGTGATGCTGCGGAAATTCTCGGTCGTCTTGTGTCTGATAAACCGGAATATGATTTCGTATTTATGGATGCGGCAAAAGCACAATACAGCGAGTATCTGAAACATATAGATAAACTTTTAAAACCCGGCGGGGTACTTCTTACAGACAACATTCTGCAGGAGGGAAGTGTTTACTGTTCAAAATTTTCTGTTATAAGACGCGACAGAACCATTCATCAGAGAATGAGACAGTTTTTAGACCATATGATGAGGACCGATGAGTATTCATCATGTATAATTCCGATAGGTGACGGAATGCTTATGAGTATCAAAAAGTAATGAAAGGATTACGGCTATGAAAAAACCTGAATTATTGATTCCGGCTAGCAGTCTTGAAGTTCTGAAGGTGGCTGTTGATTTTGGAGCTGATGCAGTCTATATAGGAGGGGAGCTCTTTTCATTGAGGGCAAAGGCCCGAAACTTCTCTAAGGAAGATATGGCTGAAGGCATAAGATATGCTCATGAACATGGCGTTAAGGTGCACGTGACCGCAAATATAACGGCTCATAATGACGATATTGACGGAATAATAGAATATTTCAAGGAATTAAGTGAAATGAAGCCGGATGCGGTCATTATTTCTGATCCGGGAGTCTTTTCACTGGCTTCTGAATATTTGTCACCGGAAATAGAGAGGCATATAAGCACGCAGGCTAATAATGTAAATTATCGTACTTTTCTTTTCTGGCATGCTCAGGGTGCAAAAAGAGTTGTCGGAGGAAGAGAATTATCGCTCAGGGAAATAAAAGAAATAAGATCTAAGGTTCCGGAGAGTCTTGAAATAGAATGCTTTATTCATGGAGCTATGTGCATTTCTTATTCGGGAAGATGCCTGCTCAGCAACTATATGACAGGTCGTGATGCAAACAAGGGCGCATGTACACATCCCTGCAGATGGAAATATGCTGTTGTGGAAGAAAACAGGCCGGGTGAATACTTTCCTGTATATGAGAATGAAAGAGGCACATATGTATTTAATTCAAAGGATTTGTGCATGATTGAACATATTCCGGAGATGATCGATGCGGGAATAAACAGCTTTAAGATTGAAGGAAGAATGAAGACGGCACTGTATGTAGCCTGTGTTACCAGAACATACAGAAAAGCAATTGATGATTACTTTGAAAGTCCGGATAAATACTTTTCCAATATGGAATGGTACCGTGAAGAAATTGCAAAGTGCACATACAGAAATTTTACGACAGGCTTCTATTTTGGAAAACCGGGTGCGGATTCCCTTGTATATGATAATAATGTATACTGTAGAAACTATACATATCTCGGAATTATAGAGGGCTGTTTTGAGGATGGAAGTTTTGAAATTACCCAAAGAAACAAATTCTGTGTCGGTGATGAGATTGAAATAATGACACCTGATTTCAGAAATGTTGTTACGAGTGTTATTAAAATGTGGGACAATGAGGGAAATGAGATGGATTCCTGTCCTCATCCTCAGATGAAAATGAGAATACTCTGTTCCGACAGAGTTTCTGTGGGCGACATTATTCGAAGAAAAGATATGGAATAGCACTTTTTTCGACTGAGCAGCATATAGTGGCTTAAGAAAGTTTTGGATTTTTATGAAAACGTTTCCAATACCGCTGACACAGGCAGAGGAAGAAGATGCAATATGCAGACTTCGAAACGGGGATAGTGAAGCAAGAGAAACCCTGATACTTCACAATCTGAGACTTGTTGCTCATGTTATAAAAAAATATGTTTTCTCTGAAGCAGAACAGGATGAGTATATATCAATAGGCATAATCGGTTTAATAAAGGCAATTGATTCTTTTGACGATTCAAAGGGAATCAGGCTTGCAACATATGCTTCGAGATGTATTGATAATGAGATTCTGATGGTACTAAGAGCAGGAAAAAAACTTTCCAGAGAGGTTTATCTCAGTGATTCCGTCGGTAAAGATAAAGAAGGAAATGACATAAATCTTATTGATGTTTTGGTATCACCGGATAATGAACCCGGATATGACTTGATTTTATCCGAGGATATCAGCAGACTGAGGAGAGTACTTTCGGAAAAGCTTGATCGGAGGGAAAGACAGATTATACTTCTCAGATATGGCTTTATGGATAACAGGGTATATACGCAGCGGGAGATTGCAAAAAAATACGGAATTAGTCGCAGTTACGTAAGCAGATTGGAGAAAAAAGCAATTGATAAATTGAGAAACTCCATGAAATAGCTGCCCGACGGCGAAGAAAGGAATTTATGAACAGAAAACAGATAATAATCTGTGCAGTAGCAGCATTATTGATTGCAGGTGGAATCGGAGGATATTTTTTCTATAAAGATTATAAGAAAAAGCATCAGCCGAATATTGATATAGCTACAATGTCAAATTCAATTCCGGAAGGTGAAAAAACAGGCTATGAAGATCAGGTCGTTAAACCAAAGGACCCTCAGTATACGGATCTTTCGGAAAATTCGACAGGTCTGTATCCGACGTTGAGCGGTGTATATGAAGGCATTTGGGACGGGTTTGAATTAAATCCGATAGATATAAATGCTTTAGGTGAAAGTGGAATTACAGCGTCATACAGAATGATTTGGTCAAGAAAATTCCTGTATGTTCAGGTAATTGTTAATGATGTTTCTCCTGACGGATATGTAAAGCCTGAAGACGGAAATATTACGCTTTATACAAAGGACGTTCCGGATGATGTAAAAAATCCAAACACATTAATTAAGCAGGACAGTGTTGAATTTTTTGTAAATGAAGACAATAACAGAAATTCGCATCTTTTGGTTGGTGACTGTCATTATTATATAAGCCGTACGAATGACAGGTTATCGGGATTTGGAGCGGTGACTGATTATCAGTCGGTATGCTACGAAACCTATGATGATGCGGGAAACCCAACCGGTTATATTGTTGAAGCCGCATTACCTTTACTCACAATCAAAGCCCAGAAAAATAATTCCATCGGTTTTGAAGTAAAAGTGAATGATGTATCTGACGGGAAGCTTGTGGGAGTAAAGAAATGGGCAAGCTCATATCTTTACGATTTTCAGAATTTTAAAGCATTGGGAAATGTAACGTTTAAGTAGTTGCTGTAAAGCAAAATAATACATGTCGGAATTGATTTATCAGTATTTGACGGTAGGAGGAAAAATGAAACACTTTAAAAAGTTGATTACAGGCATGGGGTTATCAGCAGCGATGCTTGTTGTTCTTATGCTTCCATATTCGGTTTATGCTGAAAATGAAGATGAAAGTACTACGACGGAACCAACTGTTGAAATTACCGAACCGGCAGAACCGACCCCTTCAGCGGAGTCCGGTGAGCCAACGGCAGAGCCGACTCCATCGGAAGAACCGGCACCGACGGAAGAACCGACAGAACCGACTCCTGAATCAACTCCAATGCCGGCACCGACAGAAGTACCGGCTGATACACCGGCACCGACGGAAGTGCCTGAGCCTACGGTAGATCCGAATGTGACGATAACTCCTACACCAACACCGTATCTGACGGTTGTTCCTCCGTCAGAGGAAAGGGAATATCCGGCTCCTGACCGGGTTTCGGACAAGTCGGTCAAGATAAAATCACCGGCGGTTGTAAAGGTGGATGGGTTATATGATGAAATATGGGATAATATTCCATCATACGAAATAAAGAATGTTGCCTGGGGTGAAAGCGGAGCAAGTGGAAACTTTAAAACATACTGGGACAAAGAGTATTTATATGTTTTGGTTGAAGTAAATGATGTAACACCGGATACCGCTTCAGACAGATTTACCAGACAGGACTGCGTTGAAATCTTTGTAAACGAGGATGGAACCAAGCCGGCAAAATATGGTTCGGGAGACCATCATATAAAAATAAATCGTGACGGAATTATAGAATATGGAAATAATACCGATGACAAGATGACATACGCAAAGGTGATTGAAAAAGAGGGAGGATATTTTGTTGAAGTATCCTTTACTTTCAGCACAATTCATCCGTCATATGGTCAGGCTATAGGATTTGATGTAAGGATAAATGATTCACAGGGAAACCAGTACAGGGATTATATGATTCAGTGGAGTGATACTTCGATGTACACATATGACAGGCTTGACAGAGTCGGACTGCTTTATCTGAAGTAGCATATTCAGACAAAATAAAAAAGGTGCAATTAAACTGCACCTTTTATGCGGATAGCGGGACTTGAACCCGCACAGGTTGCCCCGACAGATTTTGAGTCTGCTGCGTCTGCCATTCCGCCACATCCGCAAGCCTCGTTATATTAACATAATTCCTAAGATAATGCAAGGGAAAAATTGATTTTGCAAAGGAAAATGAATATGAGATGTGAAGACTGTCAGAACCTGATTAACGATTATATTGAGAATAATCTTGATGAAAATACAAAGTTTCTGTTTGTCAGTCATGTGAAAAACTGTAAGTCATGCAAGGAAGAACTGCAGATTAATTATTCAATTCTTACGGCTTTGAAACAGATTGACAACGGAGATGATTTTTCGGAAAATTATGAAGGTGAGCTTGAACAGAAAATTTCTTCGTTCATTAGCGAAAAAAAGAGAAAGAGTAATCTGTATATGCTCTTTCTTGTTACTGTTTTTGCTGTCTCTTTCTTACTAACCGTTTTTTCGATGACGCTTACAAACGAGAAGGATATAATCTATTCGGAAAAAGAAAATGCGGTTAACATAGATTTTGATTATAACGGATTAAATGAAAGCATTGATCCTGTTGAAAAGGTTATAAGCGACCATAACAATGACATAATAAACTATATACTTAATCGAAAGGGGGAAAATGATAATGGCAAGTAGTTTCATATATATACTTATCAGTTTTTTGAAATGGATATTTTTTATTTAGATTTCGGAGGAAGCAATGCATACTGATGCTTTTTTACTTATAATTGACGGTTCCAGTCTTTTATCAACACAGTTCTATGGAAATCTGCCCAGAGAAGTTCTGATGGCTAGGACTCCGGAAGACAAGGAAAAGTTTTTTTATAAAATAATGCAGACGGGTAAAGGCGTATATACAAATGGTATATATGGTTTTTTAAGGACTCTGTTTAACATACTTGAAAAGCAGAAACCGGCTTATGTTGCGGTGACCTGGGATGTGACGCGAAACACATTCAGACGTGAAATATATGAAGAGTATAAGGCTAACAGAACACAGACCATTGAGCCTTTAAAGAGTCAGTTTATACTATGTCAGGAAATCCTTAAAAGGATGGGCATTGCTCAGTTTATGAGTGAGAGATATGAGGCTGATGATTTTTCCGGAAGTCTTGCATGCAAATTTGAAAAAGAGATTCCGGTAAGGATTATGACTAAAGACCATGATTATCTGCAATTGGTTAACGATAATACGTTTTTATGGCTCATCATGTCTGATCAGAAAAAGGCAGATGAGTTTAACAAAAGGCATGGTATAGACAAGTCTCTGTGCAATATACCCGAAAAGACAGTATGTTTAGACAGAGAGCTGGTTAAGAGTGAGTTTGGCATCTATCCGGAGAGTGTTGCTTCGTTAAAGGGATTGATGGGTGATACGGCTGATAATATTAAGGGAGTTCCGGGAATCGGAGACAAGACAGCGACTGCTTTGATTGCGCACTATATGAGTATTGATGCATTATATGATGATATAAAAAGCGTTCAGGATGCAAAACAGCTCGGCTTAAAATGGAAAAATGAACTTGGTATAAGCAGAAATCCGTATAATTATCTTGTTAAGGAATCAGATACTGAAATTGTGGGTGAAAAGGCTGCAAGGTTAAGTGAGAAGCTTGCCACGATAGTCAGAAACATAGAGATAACCGAAAAACTTGATGATTTAAAGGCTGTTATAGATAAGGCAGAGTGTCTCAAGGTTTTATCGGAACTTGAAATATCATCACTAAAGGTTCCTTCATGTGCATCGGGAAATGAAAATGATGAATTTTTGAAAGAGTTTGAAACACGATATGTATTAGTTGATAATCTCGGGGATTACTATGATATTGTTCCGGAGTTTGAAAAAAAGCTGGTAGGATTAAATGTTGGAATTGCAATTAAATGTTGTGATAGTGAAATCAACCGATTGGCTTTTTCAGCTGAGGATGTGTTATTAGAAGTAAGGGCTGAAGGATTTATCCTGCCGGATGTGCTCAGGGAACTTCTGCAAAGAGTAATCGGAGCTGCAGGAAAAATCAATTGTTTCGACTTTAAAGAGATACTGCATTATTGCAAGTGTGAAAATGCTTTTTTTGACTGTGCACTTGCGCACTATCTTTTAGATCCGCTGTCTTCAAAACATGATGTTAATTCTGTTCTGGGATACTTGGAAATACCTCAGGAATTCACAGAAAAGAAAACTGCAGCAGAAGCATATGTGGCGGATAAGCTTTATGTTAAACTTGATGAAAAGCTGTCAGAAAACGGACTTCAGGATATTTATAACGATATAGAGAAGCCTCTGGTAAGAATTTTGGCAGAAATGGAAGAAGAAGGAATCTGCTGTTCTGCGGATGAACTCGAAGCTCAGAAAAAGGAGCTTGAAGAAGAATTGTCAAAATGTGAAAAAGAGATTTATGAACTTTCGGGGGAGACGTTTAATATTCTGTCGCCAAAACAGCTGGGCGAAATCCTCTTTGTTAAATTGGGATTGCCCGGAGGTAAAAAGACCAAAACGGGTTATTCTACCGGAGCTGAAATACTTGAAAAACTGGCACCGGATTATGAAATTGTAAGTCGTATTTTATATTACAGACAGCTGTCAAAACTAATTTCGACATATGTTGTGGGTCTTGAAAAATGTATATCGGATGACGGAAGAATTCACTGTACCTTCAAACAGACGGTCACGGCAACGGGAAGGCTTTCATGTACCGAACCTAATTTACAGAATATTCCTGTCAGGGATGAACTGGGAAGAAGAATAAGGAAAGCATTTGTGCCGGAAAAGGGTAAAGTCTTTGTTGATGCCGATTATTCGCAAATTGAATTGAGAATTCTGGCTCATATGGCCGGAGATGAAAAACTTCTGGAAGATTACAGAACACAAAGAGATGTTCACAGATCAACCGCAGCAAATGTATTTGGCGTTACTTATGAGGAAGTTACAAAGGAAATGAGACAGAATGCAAAAGCAGTTAACTTTGGTATTGTTTACGGTATAAGCTCATTCGGTCTTGGTCAGGATTTGAATATCTCGAGAAAGAAAGCGGAAGAGTATATTAATGCTTATTTCAGGCATTATCCTGCGGTAAAGAATTATCTTGACGGATTGGTATCGTATGCTTCTCAAAATGGTTATGTAAAAACTCTGTATGGGAGAATCAGACCGGTTCCGGAAATATCTTCCTCCAATTTCAATCTTAAGAATGCGGGAGAAAGAATTGCAATGAATTCTCCTATACAGGGAACAGCTGCAGATATAATGAAAATGGGAATGATAAGGGTTTACAAAGCCCTTAAAGATTCGAATTTGGATGCGAAAATGATATTGCAGATTCATGACGAAATAATCATTGAGACAGCCGAAAGAGATGCGGAAGAAGTGCGCCGGATTCTGACAAAGGAAATGGCTGAAGCTGCAAAATTAAGGGTAAGCCTAGAAGTTTCGTCGGATATTGCCGATAATTGGTACAATCTGAAATAATTATGGGATAAGACCGTCTGTTTGCTTAATATGATGGCACAGACGGTTTTTTAGGAAAGGAAAACACTGCCATAATGCGGTGAGGAACGGAGATTGAACAAAAAGATTATTGCACTTACGGGAGGGGCGGGCTCCGGTAAGTCTTATGTTTCGGAAATAATCAGAAAAGATTTGGGATATACGGTGATTGATTCGGATCTGACTGCAAGGAAGCTTATGGAAAAAGGACAGCCGGTTTACAGAGAAGTTGTAAAAACATTTGGAGCTGATTATGTTGATGAGTATGGAAACCTTGACAGAAAAAAACTTGCGGAAACGGTTTTTAATTCCGCTGAAAAGTTGGAAAAGCTAAATTCGATTACACATCCGGCAGTAATTAAAGAGATAAAACATCAGGCAGGTAATGATGTCGGAAAGTATGTGTTTGTGGAATCGGCAATAGCACTTACAAGCGGTTATGCTGAGTTTTGTGACTTGATCTGGCTGGTGTGGTCAGAAAAAGAAACCAGAATAAAAAGACTTAAGGATACACGGGCCTATTCTGATGAAAAAATACGGTCATTGTTTAAAAGCCAGCCACAGGATAATATGGTCAGGGCTGCGTGTGATGCAATCATAGAAAATCCTTCGGACTGCAAAAGGGAATACATTATAAAACAGGTTCAGACCCTGCTTGAGCAGTTGTGAGTTAAAAAAAATATAAGATAAAATAAATTGAATATCAATCTTTAATGTGATAGAATTATGCAGATTACATTAAAGATTCTTAATCGTGCATGGAGGCAGGCATGAAAATTGCCAGTATCGCAAGCGGAAGTTCCGGCAACTGCATATATGTGGGTACAAATGATACCCATTTGTTGGTAGATGCCGGTATAAGCTGTAAAAAAATTGAAGAAGGACTTGCCGGTTTTGGCATATCGCCTACAGATATTTCAGGTGTCCTGATAACACATGAGCACAGTGATCATATAAAAGGCATTGGAGTTTTTGTAAAAAAGTATGGAGTACCGCTCTATGGTACGATAGAAACTCTGGCTGCAGTTAAGAGAACGGCTTCCGGAAAGGGAATTCCGATGGAGGTACTTCAGGCGGTAAGACCGGAAACAGAATTTATGATCGGAGATATAGGAATCCGTGTAACCGATGTATCGCATGATGCGGCTCATCCGGTATGTTACGGATTTGAAGCTGATGGCAGATATATATCCATGGCTACTGACTTGGGAATGTATAATGAAAGGATAATTAATCACCTCAGCAATGCCGACATAATTTATATAGAATCAAATTATGATCCGGAAATGCTTTTGGTTGGAAATTATCCGTACTATCTTAAGCAGAGAATTGATGGGGAAAGAGGACATTTATCTAACGAAATGTCTGCTGAACTCGTGAGCAGGGTTCTTCATCCGGGACTCAAACATATAATTCTTGCTCATTTGTCTCACGAAAACAATTTTCCGGAGATTGCTTATCAGACCTATAAAAATATGATTGATGAAAAATGGAATTTCGAGGAAGCCAAGCCAACGATTGATGTTGCAAAAAGGGATGTTCCATCGATTTCATATAATATAATGGAGGAAGATTATGAAGAAAACGATAATAACTGTTGTGGGTAAAGACTGTGTAGGTATTATAGCAAAGGTTTGTACATATTTATCCGAACACAGGGTAAACATACTTGATATTTCACAGACAATCGTCTCTGGATACTTTAACATGATGATGGTTGCGGATATTTCAGGTGCAGATGTGGATTTTATTACCATTCAGGCTAACCTGGATGAACTCGGAAATGAAATCGGATGTATTATAAAGATTCAGGATGAAGCAATCTTTGACATGATGCACAGAATATAACGGAGGCCTGCAAAGTTGATTAACATTAAAGAAGTATTTGAAACAAATGCAATGATTCAGAAGGAGAATCTTGATGTAAGAACAATTACACTTGGAATCAGCCTTTTGGACTGCATTGACAGCGATTTAAATAAATTAAATGAAAAAATATATAATAAGATTACAGGTCTTGCCGAAAACCTTGTATCGGCAGGTAATGAAATAGAGAAGGAATACGGTATTCCGGTTGTAAATAAGCGAATTTCTGTCACGCCGATTGCACTTGTCGGAGGTGCTGCATGTAAAACACCTGAGGACTTTGTGACAATCGCAAAGACACTTGATGCTGCCGCAAAGAAGGTTGGAGTAAATTTCCTTGGCGGATATTCGGCTCTTGTGTCAAAAGGAATGACAAATGCGGACAGACTTTTAATTGAATCAATTCCACAGGCACTTGCGGAAACTGAATTTGTTTGCAGTTCCTGTAATGTCGGTTCTACAAAAACCGGAATTAATATGGATGCCGTTAAACTTATCGGTGAAAAGATAATAGAAACAGCAGAAAGAACATCGGAAAGAGATTCAATAGGCTGTGCCAAGTTTGTTGTATTCTGCAATGCACCGGATGACAATCCTTTTATGGCAGGTGCTTTCCATGGTGTAACTGAAGCTGATGCAATAATCAATGTCGGAGTAAGCGGACCGGGAGTCGTATTAAGAGCACTTGATGAAGCAAAAGGAAAGGATTTTGAGTTCCTTTGTGAGACGATAAAGAAGACTGCATTCAAGATTACCCGTGTAGGACAGCTTGTTGCAAAACGTGCATCAGAAATGCTTGATGTGCCTTTTGGAATTGTGGATCTTTCTCTTGCACCTACACCGGCAATCGGAGACAGTGTTGCGGATATTTTAAAGAGTATCGGACTTGAACATCCGGGTGCACCGGGAACAACTGCTGCCCTGGCTTTATTAAATGACCAGGTTAAGAAGGGTGGAGTAATGGCATCTTCTTATGTAGGAGGTCTCAGCGGTGCATTTATCCCCGTAAGTGAAGATCAGGGAATGATAGATGCCGTGTTAGCGGGAAGTCTTACAATTGAGAAACTTGAAGCAATGACGTGCGTGTGCTCTGTCGGACTTGACATGATAGCAATTCCGGGAGATACAAAGGCGACAACAATCAGTGGAATAATAGCTGATGAAATGGCAATCGGAATGATAAATCAGAAAACTACGGCAGTTCGTCTTATCCCTGTAATAGGTAAGGGAGTGGGTGATACTGTCGAGTTTGGCGGACTTTTAGGATATGCTCCGATTATGCCGGTAAATACATTCTCATGTGATGATTTTGTTAACAGAAGCGGAAGAATTCCGGCACCTATACATAGTTTTAAAAACTAATATATGGTTATAATTATTGGTGTGAGAGTTTCTGATGAGGCTCTCACACTTATTGCGTTATAAATCAATTATATTTAGTCCGATTTTTTCGGGTTATGGAGGGAAAATGTCATATAGAGATGATGATACTTATTTTGAAGATGTCGACAGAGCCTTAAAAAAGAAGTATCTTAAAGAGGAAAATCCGGAGGGAAAACGTTCAGGAACTTCCTCAAAACAGGGTAAAAGTTATGATTACAGTCGTTACCTGTCATCAGATTATGAAACGGTATCAGAAAGAGAAGTGCATGATAATGAAAGACGTCATGATGAGGAGTATTATAAAAGACTTAAAAAAAGAAGAATGCTGGAAAAAAAGCTGGCAGCAAAGAAAAGGAGAAGGAAAAAGCTTATTGCCTTTCTTGCAAGCATAATTGTTGTTATGACAGGTGCATTTGTCTTTTTCAGATATACGGAATCAGGACAGAAAATAATCATTAAATCCGCAACAATGTATGCAGAAAAGAAAATGAATACGGATTATACAGTAAAGTTTAACCCGCCGAAAACCGTGCCGGAGGGATGGGTTTATGACAGTAATGTAATAAACATTCTTCTGGTGGGCATAGAGCATAATGAAGGTGCGTCAAATACTGACAGCATGATACTTGTTTCGGAGAATCTTGAAACCGGAAAAATTACAATGGTATCACTTTTAAGAGATACTTATGTTCAGATAGACGGACAGGATAAATACCGAAAGCTTAACTATGCATACAGTCATGGCGACGGTATCCAGACTCTGATAAACACTATTCAGAACACATATCATATTTTTATAAATGCATATGCTTCGGTAAGCTATGATGATTTTGAAAATGTGATAGACTCTCTTGGTGGGGTTAATCTTGAAATCAGCAGCAAAGAGGCGGAGTATTTAAATACGACAAACTATATTTCAGATCCTTCAAACAGAAATCTGTCAGTCGGAAATGTATTAATGAACGGTAATCAGGCACTTGGTTTCTGTCGTGTCAGAAAGGTACCTACATTCGATGGTGTTACGGATGATTATGGTCGTACTTTAAGACAGAGAAGGGTTATTAATTCTATTTTTGAAAGCTATAAGGATCAGAGTCTTACTTCCATGATTAAGACGACTAATAGTGTGCTTGAGTCAATTACAACAAATTTGTCTTCAGATAACATGGCCGGCATGCTCAATGCTTACAGCAAACATCATACTGACAGCATGGAATCAATGATGATTCCGGCAGAGGGGCTGTTTACGCCGGTATCGGTTAAGGGAGTCGGAGAAGTTTTATCAATAGAGGGATATGAAGAACAGAACAGGGAGATACTTCATGAAGTCCTGTATGGAAAGTAAAAACAGAAACGGGGTATTAAAATGGAAATAAATATGTGGAGAGAAACGCTATTGCCATATTCACTGGCGGTAGATGAGATTGTGACAAAATTCACACACATAAAAAAAGCTCAGGAAGAATTGGGACTGTATTCACCGATTTACAGTGTATCCGGAAGGGTTAAAAGCATATCATCAATACTTGACAAGACGATGAAGAAAAATATCAGTCTTGATACAATAGAAGATAATATATTTGATATTGCAGGTATAAGAATCATATGTCAGTTTCTGGATGACTGTCTGAAGGTAGTAGAACTTATCAGAAACAGAAATGATATGGAAGTTCTTGAGGAAGAGGATTATATATCCAATCCTAAAGAGAGCGGATACAGAAGTTACCATTTAAAAGTAAAGTATAATGTGCAGCTTATAAACGGACCTAAGGATATATATGTTGAAATTCAGATAAGAACAATGGGTATGAACTGTTGGTCCACAATAGAACATTCGCTTCAGTATAAGTATAAGGAAAACATGCCGGATTCGATAAAAGCAAGTCTTAATGAGGCTGCACTCAGAATTGTGGATTCTGAGGCTGAACTCACAAGCGTGCGTGATGAGGTTGTTGCGGCACAGGCAATGAGAAATGAACAGGATACCATTGTCAGTGACATAATCATGACGATTATGAGTATATACCGAAACGGTTCCAGACGTGAGGCAATAAGAATACAGGATGAGTTTTTTCAAATTTACAGGCAGGAAGACATTCGTAAACTGAAGCATTTTGCGGCAGAACTGGATGTAATTGCTGAAGGATACAGTGCACAGGCTTATCAATAGCCTTTCGTGGAGGAAGTATGCAAAACAGATTACCCGAGTCATTTAAACAGAGAATGAAAGAAATGCTTGAAGATGAGTATGATTCATTTCTTGAAAGTTATGACAAAAAGGATAAATCCGGTATAAGGATAAATACGTTGAAAATAAGTCCAGAGGAATTTAGAAAAATTTCGGATTTTAATCTTTCAAAAATACCCTGGATAGAGGGAGGATTTTTCTATGATGAAAAAGACATTCCTTCAAAGCACCCATATTACTATGCAGGCCTCTATTACATACAAGAGCCGAGTGCCATGACACCGGCAGCTTTGTTTGATGTAATGCCTGGAGATAAGGTGCTGGACATGTGTGCAGCGCCGGGGGGTAAAAGTACAGCATTGGCGGCAAAACTTCAGGGTAAGGGTGTTCTTGTAAGTAATGATGTGAGCAATTCAAGGGCAAAGGCACTCCTTAAGAATATTGAGCTGTTTGGAGTAAGAAATGCTATTGTCGTAAGTGAGTCAACATCTAAACTTGCCAAAACTTTTTACGGTTATTTTGACAGAATACTGGTTGATGCACCATGTTCCGGTGAAGGAATGTTCAGAAAACAGCCTGCAATCATAAAGAACTGGGAACAGTACGGAACAAAGTATTATTCGGATATTCAGAAAAGCATTTTGCCGGATGCGGTTAAGATGTTAAAACCGGGAGGAAAACTTCTGTTTTCAACATGTACTTTTTCACCGGAGGAAGATGAGGAAACGGTTGGATTTATCTTAAAAAACTATCCTGAAATGAAGCTTTGCAATGCATATCCGGATGAAAAGAAGCATTTATATGAGGAAATGGGGTTTGACACGGGGCATGCTGAATGGATGGAAAATCCAGTAGAAGACGTAGATAAATGTGTCAGACTCTGGCCGCACAGAATTGATGGTGAGGGACATTTCCTTGCCGTGTTTGAGAAAAAAGCTGATTCAGTATGCGATTGTGCAATTCCTGCAGGAAACAGGAAAATAGAAATTCCTGAGGAATTGAGCGAATTCCTGTGCAAACTTAATTTTGAAATTAAAATCGAAAATATCTGCGAAAAGGACGGAAGATATTATCTTCTTCCAGAAGACATTCCGTCTCTTTCTGGTTTGAGGATTCTGAGAAGCGGACTTCTGCTCGGTGAAATGAAAAAGAACCGTTTTGAACCGTCACAGGCACTTGCAAGTTCACTGAGAGCGGGAGAATATTCTAACTGCATTGATTTTAGTCCGGATGATCCGAACGTGTTAAAATACTTAAAATGTGAAACAATCGATACCGATAAGGATGTCGAGGACGGATTTGCACTGGTAACATGTAACGGATTTGCACTTGGATTCGCAAAAGTAAAAAATGGGAATTTGAAGAATAAATATCTTCCGGGTTGGAGACTGATGTAATGATGAGACTTGATAAATACATATCACTTAATTTCATGCTTACAAGAACGGAGGCAAAGAAGGTATTGTCCAAGGGTCTTGTAAGTGTAAATGGTATTACGGTGAAGAAACCGGAGCAAAAAGTTGATGAAAAAAATGACTGCATTATATGTGATGGAATGAGTGTCAGTTACAAGGAAAAGCTCTGTTATATGCTTAACAAGCCGGCAGGATATGTATCAGCAACAGAAGATAATATACATCCTACGGTTGTGGAACTGTTTCCCGATTATGCACGAAAAAGAGTTTTTCCGGTTGGAAGACTTGATATAGATACGGAAGGTCTGCTGTTGATTACTGATGATGGTGATTTGGCTCACCGGATTACAAGTCCCGGAAAAGGTGTTGTCAAGGAGTATTTTGCCATTACGGAAGGAATCGCAAAACCGGATTTTGCAACGGAGTTTCTTCAGGGAATCGACCTTGGTGAGTTTATATGCAAACCGGCAGAAATGGATATTCTTTCAACAGACGAAGAAAAAGGAATTTCGAAAGTTATCGTCAGAGTTACGGAAGGCAGATTTCATCAGGTTAAGAGAATGCTTGCACATTTTGGTTTAAATGTTATCTATTTAAAGAGACTATCGATAGGCGGACTAAAACTTGATGTAAATCTTAAATCGGGTGAATACAGAGAACTTACGGAAGATGAGATAAGGATGTTTGACAAGTAACATCGGAAGTGGAGGATAAATGCTGAATAATGTTGAAGCAGTGATTTTTGACTTGGATGGAACACTGGTTGATTCAATGTGGCTTTGGAAACAGATAGACATAGATTACCTGGGGGAGCATGGGTATGAACTTCCGCCAAATCTTCAGCGGGAGATAGAGGGAATGAGTTTTTCAGAGACAGCGGTATATTTTAAAGAGCGTTTCAATATCCCGGAATCTCTTGACGAAATTAAGGATACATGGAATGGCATGGCAAAAGAACTTTACAGGACAAAGGTAGGTTTAAAAAAGGGGGCAAGGGAATTTGTTTCATATTTAAAGTCTAAAGGAATTAAAACAGGAATTGCAACCAGTAATTCAAGGGAATTGCTTGAAACTGTTTTAGAAGCTCTGGATGCCGGACAGCTTTTTGACAGCAAGCACGTTTCCTGTGAAGTTTCTAAAGGAAAACCCGCTCCGGACATATATCTACTGGTTGCAAATGAACTGGATGTGAAGCCTGAAAAATGTCTGGTTTTTGAAGATATTTCTCAGGGTGTCAGAGCCGGTAAAAATGCCGGAATGAAGGTGTGCGGTGTGAAAGATGAATATGCCATACAACGCAATGATGATGTGAGAGAAATCGCCGATTATTACATAGAGGATTTCTTTGATATTGAAGAATTTACAAACGGAACAGGTGAATTATGAAAAAAATAAGCAAAGGTGAACACGGATATCTCAGTTATGTAAAAAAAAGAGATTTGAGATACATTCTTATTACAATCGTTTTTGCAGTCTTGGTTTTTGTTGCCGGAATACTTAAATGGAAAACAAAATCCAATATTGCTACGGTTATTGCAGTTATGTCTTTTTTGCCGGCATGTAAGCGAATAGTTAATCTGATTGTTCTTATGCCTTTTAAACCAATGAGTGAAGAACTTTATAAAAAGATTTCCGAACATGTTCCTGAAAATGCGGTTGCTTTTACGGATACCGTTTTCTCAAGCGAGCAGCGTATGTATAAGTTTGAGCATGCTGTATTGACAAATGTCGGAATGTATGCCTATTCGGAAATGGGACAGGTTAAAAACTATGATTGCGATACCTATTTAAATGACGGATTTGAACGGAGAGGCATTTCCTGCAGGGTAAAGATATATTCAAAATCGGATGATTATATTAATCTCATTAAGAGAATTAACTCAGATGAAGAATTTAAAAATGACGATGCAAAAGCATTTTTTAAGTCTTTGATTGTTTAGGAGCCGTAACATGAAATGTTTTACAGTTGATTCCTCAAATGAAGGACAGAGACTGAATAAATACTGTGCAAGAATATTGAAGGATGCACCTCAGTCCTTTATTTACAGAATGTTAAGAAAGAAAAACATAACTCTTAATGGCAGGAAAGCAGCCGGAAATGAAATTCTATCCAAAGGAGATGAAATTAAGTTTTTTCTGGCTGATGAAACTTTTGCCAAATTTTCTACGGATGAAGCAAATGATAACATTATCGGGAAGACAGGTAAGAATAACGACGGCGGTAATGCGGGAATAAAACCGTTATCAGCGGATGAAATAATCTATGAAAATGATGATCTGCTGCTTGTTTTTAAAAAAGCAGGGGAATTATCTCAAAAGGCAGAGCAGGATGATGTTTCAATTAATGAGCGTATTATCGCATACTGCAGTGGCAAATGCCGCGACGGATTATTTAAACCGGGAGTTGCAAACCGTTTGGACAGGAATACGGCAGGAATAATTACTGCGGGAAAAACGTTAAAGGGAAGCCGTTTTCTGACAGAGCTTTTTAAAGAGAGAAAAATAAGTAAATACTATCTTGCAATAGTTAATGGTATCTTTACGGATGAAGTTGACATGAAGCTTTATCTTGTGAAGGACAGGAGCAGCAACACGGTAAGTCTTAACAGGGAACCATCTGAGGGTGCTGAGGAAATTCACAATATTTTCTATCCGATATCAACAGGCAGGAACTGTTCTCTGATAAGAATAAAGCTTGAGACAGGTAAGACACATCAGATAAGAGCACATCTGGCATATCTGGGATTCCCGATTGTCGGTGACAAAAAGTATCATACAGATGCAAAGGATCTGATTTCCGACAAATATCATCTCAAATATCAGCAGCTTTTGGCATATGAACTTGCTTTTCCGGTACTTGAGGGCGATTTTTCCGACCTCTCAGGGAAGAAATTTCACTCATCAATTCCGGATAAAATGAAACGAATAATTGAAGGAGAAAGATTATGGCTTCCTGGAAATCAAGAGGATTAAGAGGGTCTTTTCTCGAAGAAATTATTAATGCAACAAATGAGCATTATAAGGATAAGGGAATTGCATTGATTCAAAAAATACCGACACCGATTACGCCTATTGAGATAGAAAAAGATACCAGGCATATAACTCTTGCATATTTTGACCATAAAAGCACGGTAGATTATATAGGTGCGGCACAGGGGTATCCGATTTGTTTTGACTGTAAGGAATGTGCGGTAGATACGTTCTCGCTGCAAAATGTACACGAACATCAGTTGGAATTTATGAAACAGTTCAGAAGTCAGGGAGGCATTGCCTTTTTACTGATATATTATACTTCCAAGGGGCAGGTTTATTATATGAGTGTTGATGAACTTGAGGTTTTTTATGACAGGATGACATCCGGTGGGCGGAAAAGCATAAGATTTGACGAGCTACGTGATGAATGTCTTTATAATGTCGGGCAATCGGCCATTATAAATTATCTTGAGTTTGTTAATGATGAGCTCGACAGAAAAGAAGGTCAGTAACGGAGCACCGGGGGATACATCTGATTTGAAAATATACAGTGTTGAATGTATGTTTATTTGACATTATTATATTTTTGATTTATATTAGCATAGTTAGGGTGATAAAGGTGATGCTTTATGCATGATTTTATATTCATCTGATGAATATTTATTCAACATGAAAGACAAACCGGAGGAGAATACCATGATTAATTTACTTCATATACCTGAAGGTGTTCGTGATATTTACGGAACAGAAAGCAAGAATAAATCGAGACTTGAGAATTCAATTCTTGACTGTATGCATAGATTTGGTTATTCAGATGTTGAAACACCGACATTTGAGTATTTTGACATATTTAATAAAGAGAGAGGTACGGTTCCTTCAAAAGACATGTACAAGTTCTTTGATAAGGAAGGAAATACCCTCGTTTTAAGACCGGATACTACACCTGCCATTGCAAGAACGGCTGCAAAGTATTACAAAGACTGCGTACTTCCCGTAAGACTCGGCTACAGGGCAAAACAGTTTATTAATCACAGTGGTCTTCAGGGAAAATTAAAGCAGACAACTCAGCTTGGAGCGGAATTGTACAATGATAATTCCGTTTATGCTGATTTTGAATTGATAAGCCTGACAATAGAGTCCCTTTTGGCATGTGGAGTTAGGGAATTTCAGCTTGAAATCGGTGACTCGGATTTTTATAAAGGACTCGTGGATGAAGCAGGCATTGACGAAGAAAAAGAAGAAATCCTTAAGGAGATCCTTGAGCAGAAAAACATATTTGCTCTCGAGGATTTTGTCGGCGGACTTGAAATATCAGGAGATTTAAGAGAAGTAATGCTTAGCCTTGCAGAGCTTTACGGTCAGTCTGACATTTTAGAAGAAATATATGAGAAAAAGCTTAATGCAACAAGTAAGAGTGCATTAAAGAGACTTATTGAACTGTATAAGCTTATAGAAAGATATGACTTTAGTGATTATGTATCGTTTGATTTAAGCATGCTCAGCAAGCATTCCTATTATACAGGTGTCTTTTTCAGGGCAATAACATATGGTTCCGGTGAACCGGTTGCATATGGCGGACGATATAATAAGCTCGTACGCCAGTTCGGATATGATGTTCCTGCGATAGGAATGTCAATAACCGTTGATTATCTGCTTATGGGACTTGAAAGAGAGAAGCTTATTGCGGATCCAGATAAAGACTGTACGGTAATTCTTTTCGATGATAAAAATGCATGCAAAGCAATTGATATGGCACAGACACTCAGAAATGAAGGCAAAATTGTGAGATTGTGTCATGATAATGACGGTAAACTTAAGGAAAAGATTTCAGAACATAATACTGCCTGTGAAAATGAAGATTTTAATCGTTTTACCGAAGAAATTGAATTTGCTGACGTAAGCGACATAATCGTTTTGGAGGATTAGAAGCATATGAAATATCTTACCATCGCTCTGGCCAAGGGCAGAGTTGCAAAAAAAACAATGGATCTTCTCGGAAAGATAGGAATCACCTGTGAGGAGGTTAATGATAAAGATACCAGAAAGCTTATCTTTACAAATGAGGAACAGCATCTCAAGTTTTTCCTTGCAAAGGCTGATGATGTTCCTACATATGTTGAGTACGGTGCTGCCGATATAGGAATTGTAGGTAAGGATACACTGCTTGAAAATGGCAGAAAGCTGTATGAAGTAATCGACCTGAACATGGCAAAGTGCAGAATGTGTGTTGCAGGTCCGGCAAGTGCCAGAGAGTTATTGGATTCAGGAAAAATAATTCGTGTGGCATCAAAATATCCAAACATCGCAAGAGAGTATTTTCATAATACTCGACATCAGACGGCTGAGATTATAAAACTCCACGGAAGTGTTGAACTTGCACCTATTGTGGGTTTAAGTGACGTGATTGTGGACATTGTGGAAACAGGGTCAACACTGAAAGAAAACGGACTTGAGGTTATCGAAGAGATTTGCCCATGTACGGCCAGAATGGTTGTAAACCAGGTTTCAATGAAGATGGAGCAGGAAAGAATAAGAGGAATTATAAACAGTCTTAAAGAGATACTCGCAACTCAGCAATAAATATGAGATGGAGTTTCTGAAGGAGGTCTTATGAGAAAAGTAAAACTTACGGCAGATTCAAAGAAAGAATTATTGGAACTGCTTTTAAAGAGAAATCCAAATCAGTTTTCGGAATATGAAGCAAAGGTTGCGGAGATTTTGGATGATGTTAAGGAAAATGGAGATGCAGCAGTATTTAAATATACAGCAATGTTTGACAAGTTTGAACTTAACAGTGAAAATATCCGCGTGACGGAAGAAGAAATAAAAGAGGCTTATGAGAAAGTTGACCCTGAGGTGGTAAATGTTATCAGAAAGTCAGCTGAAAATATAAGGGTATTTCATGAGAAACAGAAGAGAAATTCATGGTTTGATTATTCTGACGGCATTATAGTCGGTCAGAGAGTGATTCCACTGTCATCATGCGGTATTTACGTTCCGGGTGGAAAAGCAGCATATCCAAGTTCTGTTTTAATGAATGCGATTCCTGCGAAGGTTGCCGGAGTTAAAAGACTTGTAATGACAACTCCTGCGGGTAAGGATGGGAAAATCAGTCCCAATACACTTGTAGCCGCAAATGAAGCAGGAGTGACTGAAATAATTAAAGTTGGCGGAGCACAGGCAATCGGTGCGCTTGCCTTTGGTACGGAATCGGTTCCTAAGGTAGATAAAATTGTCGGACCCGGAAATATCTATGTTGCACTTGCCAAAAAGAGAGTTTATGGAAATGTCAGCATTGATTCGATTGCCGGCCCGAGTGAGATTCTTGTTCTTGCCGATGAAACGGCAAACCCACGTTATGTTGCTGCGGATTTATTGTCTCAGGCCGAACATGACGAACTTGCAAGTGCAATTCTCATAACAACATCAAGTGAATTGGCGGATAAGGTTTCCAATGAAGTGGATGAATTCCTTAAGAAACTCAGTAGAAAAGAAATAATCGAAAAGTCTCTTGATAAATTCGGTTATATTTTCATAGCAGAAAACAAGGATGATGCGATTGAAGCGGTGAATGATATTGCTTCTGAGCACCTTGAAATAGTAACAGCAGATCCGTTTGCCGATATGACAAGAGTTGTAAATGCCGGAGCAGTTTTTCTCGGACAGTATTCAAGTGAACCTTTGGGTGATTATTTTGCTGGACCGAATCACGTACTTCCGACAAATGGTACATCAAAGTTCTTTTCGCCGCTTAATCTTGATGACTTTGTTAAAAAATCAAGTATTATTTCATATACAAAAGATGCGTTGGAACCTGTACATAAAGATATTATCAGATTTGCCGAGGCGGAGGGACTTACGGCTCATGCCAATTCGATAGCCGTAAGATTTGAAGAGAATAATCAATAAAATCAGGAAAACTGATGGTTAGGAGCAATATGAAAGAATATAAGAATATCATCGCGTATATAAATGCCGAAACAGAGTATCCTAATGTTGTGCTTGAACAGGCTGTATTATACGAGCAGATGGGAGCTGACGGACTTTATATCTATAATTATGATGACAGCAGGGAAGCACAGGCAGAGTTCCTTATTACTTTGAGACTTATTCTCAAAAGAGTTGACATACCTGTTTATGCCGGTGTGGTTGTTCATAAATTCGAAGATGTAAAAAAAGCACTTTACACAGGAGCTTCTTATTGTGTAATACAGTATTCGGAAGACTTGAATATGGATGCGGTAAAAGCCTCCATCGACAGGTTTGGAAAAGACAGCATCTGTATGATATATAACGGAGCTGCGGGAAGTTCGGATTTTGATAATCTTGAAGGTGATACAATTGACGGATTAAAAAATCTTGGAATTGCAAAGCTGTTTCTTAAACATGTTGAAATAACATCAAGAACTGAAAAACTTATTAATTCATCGGTGCTTCCGGTAATTGTCCGTGACAGCTTGGTAAGAAACAGCATAGAAAATCTTTTAGACATAGAAAACGTAAGTGGCGTTGCCACTAATTTCTATCGGGGAAAAGACATTCTTGCCGTGAAAAATACGTTAAAAGAGAACGGATACGAAGTAAGATGTCTTGAGAGTTCAATACCTTTCAGCAAATTTAAACTTAATTCAGATGGTCTTATACCGGTAGTTGTTCAGGACTATAAAACCAAAGAAGTTCTTATGGTTGCATATATGGATGAGCCTGCATACAATGAGACCATAAAGACTGGAAGGATGACATATTACTCCAGAAGCCGTAAAGAAAAGTGGATAAAGGGTGAAACAAGCGGTCATTATCAGTTTGTGAAGAAACTTTCCATAGACTGTGATAAAGATACGATTCTTGCTGAGGTTCATCAGCTTGGAGCCGCATGTCATACCGGAAATTATTCCTGCTTCTTTACAGAATTGGCAAAGAAGGAGTATAATGATTTAAATCCTCTTTCCATTCTTACGGAAGATTACAATATCATCATGGATCGAAAGGTTAATCCAAAGCCCGGCTCATACACAAATTATCTGTTTACGGAAGGTATTGATAAGATTCTGAAAAAATGTGGTGAAGAGGCAACAGAGATAACTATTGCAGCAAAGAATCCTGATGCAGAGGAATTAAAATATGAGATAGCGGATTATCTGTATCATCTCATGGTTCTTATGGCAGAGTGTGATCTTGATTGGAATGATATCGTTAAGGAACTTGCTAACAGACGCAAATAATTAATGCTTATGCCTGTATCTGTAAGGCTGTCTGCACGGTATTTATGTAAGTCTTGATTTTATGGAGGTGATACCATGGATTTCCTGATAGAATTGGTAAAAACATCAGCAAACTTTATTTTACTTGTTGCTGTTGCCGGATTGGGAATCTTTCTTGGCAAAAAAGCGAGAGACCGGAAAGATAAGAGTAGTAACTAAGTTTTTAGGTAATTTTTTACTTTACTACTTGATTTTGGGTGGAATAAGTGGTATAACAGAATAAGATACTAGTGTTTTTGAGAAAGTGGACAAGAAATTGTCCACTTTTATTTGTTAATGGGAGCTTTTATTTACAAAAAGATAAACCATTATCACATGAGCCGAAAACATGTCGGGAGATTTTTAAGACCAAAGAGAGATGTTCCGTAAAGTGGAACTTTTTCTTGAAAAGAGGTGGAATAAATGTCAAAAAAGGAAGAATACGAACTGAAAACAGAGGCATTGGTAATGCCTTTGTTAGAGGAAAATGACTTTACTCTGTATGATGTGGAGTATGTAAAAGAGGCCGGAACTTACTACCTGAGAATATATATTGATAAAGAACAGGGAATTACAATCGATGATTGTGAAATAATCAGCCGTGCCTTTAACGAAATTCTTGACAGGGAAGATTATATTCCGGATGCATATATTATGGAGGTAAGCTCGCCAGGCTTGGGAAGACAGCTTAAGAAGGACCGCCATTTTGAAAACAGCATCGGAGAAGAAGTCGAAGCAAAACTTTTTAAGCCGTTCAATGGATCAAAATCATATACAGGAATTCTTGATTCATTTGATAAGGATACATTTACATTAGAAACTGCTGAGGGAGAAATGATTACTCTTGAAAGAAGTAATGTTTCATACGTCAGATTAACATTTGATTTTTAACAGGAGGAAAAAGGAAAAATGCAGACAGGAAACAAAGAACTTATTGAGGCGCTTAACGTTCTCGAAAAGGAAAAATCAATCAGTAAGGATGTGCTCTTTGCGGCTCTTGAAAATTCATTGCTCGCAGCATGTAAAAGCCAGTATGGTAAGAATGACAACATAAGAGTATTAATTGATCGTGAGACAGGTGCGGTTGCGGTATATGCTGATATGGAAGTTGTTGAAGAGGTCGAAAATCCATCCTCCGAAATCAGTATTGAAACGGTTGGTGCAAAATTTCCGGGAAAGAAATATGAAATTGGTGATGTAGTTGCTGTTGAGGTAACACCAAAGGATTTCGGAAGAATTGCAACCGGAGCTGCAAAACAGGCAGTTGTTCAGAAGATAAGAGAAGAGGAAAGAAAAGTTCTTTATGAGCAGTACAGTGCTCAGGAGAAGCTTGTTGTATCAGGTATTGTTCAGAGATACCTTGGAAACAACATATCAGTAAACCTTGGTAAAATTGATGGTATTCTTACCGAAAGCGAACAAATAAGAGGTGAGCGTTTCAGATCAGGTGACAGAATTAAGGTTTATGTACTTGAAGTTAAAGATACACCAAAGGGACCAAAGATTACACTCAGCAGAACGCATCCTGATCTTGTAAAGAGACTTTTTGAGATGGAAGTTACTGAAGTTGCAAACGGAACGGTTGAAATTATGGCGATTTCAAGAGATCCGGGTGCAAGAACAAAAATTGCAGTAAGATCAAATGAGCCGGGAGTTGATCCGATCGGAGCATGTGTAGGTCCGAATGGTATGAGAGTCGGAGCTGTTGTTGATGAACTTAACAACGAAAAAATAGACATTATTGAGTGGAGTGATCAGCCGGAACTTCTTATAAGAAATGCTCTTTCTCCAGCCAAGGCATTGAGTGTGGTTGTTGAGCTTGAATCAAGAAATGCAAGAGTAATTGTACCTGATTCACAGCTTTCGCTTGCAATCGGACGTGAAGGTCAGAATGCGAGACTTGCAGCGAGACTTACAGGATATAAGATTGACATTAAGAGTGAGTCAAAAGCATTTGAGGAAGGATTGTTATAATGAACGCCAAAAAAATTCCGATGCGTAAATGTATTGGCTGCAACGAGATGTTTCCCAAAAAGGAACTTATAAGGATTCTTAATACACCGGAAGACGAGATTATACTGGATGTTACGGGAAGAAAGAATGGCCGCGGCGCATACTTATGCAGGAATAATGAATGTCTTGAAAAGGCTTTTAAAACAAAGGGAATAAACCGTTCGTTTGGAAAAAATATTTCTGACGAGGTTTATAATTCCCTCAGGAATGATTTAAAGGTGATAATTGATGAAGAATGATAGATTTATATCATACTTATCCCTGGCTCAAAAGGCCGGCAAAATTGTAAGTGGTGAATTTATGGTTGAAAATGCCATAAAGGGAGGAAATGCAAAACTTGTCATAGTTGCAGGGGATGCGTCAGCAAATACTTTGAAAAAAATGACCGATATGTGTAATTTTCGAAGTATACCTCTCATACAATATTCAGATAAAACCGGCCTGGGTAGAGCAATTGGTAAGGAATTCAGAGTTAGTGTGGCAGTTTTGGATGAGGGTTTTTCTAAATCAATGATTTCTGCTGCCAATGGAGGTAATGTATATAGTGAGAAAGAAAGTAATTGAAGTAGCAAAAGAGTGTAAAATTCGTACAAACGAGCTCGTTTCATATCTTCGTGAGAAAAATGTGGATGTAAAAGGAGCAAGTGATTATATTGATGTTGAAGCACTTGAAATAGTATACGGACTTTATGCTCCTGAAAAACTGGCAAAGCTCAAAGCAGCTAATGCATCAGGCCAGACACATAAAAAGAGACTTTTTGATGCAAATGGGAAGCCTGTTAAGAGAAAGCGCGACGAAAATGGAAATCCATTGCCGTTTGATGAGCCTGTGTTTGATGAAAACGGACGTCAGGTTATTTTCAAGAAAGCATTGTTTGATGCAAATGGAAATCCTGTTAAGAGGAAGCGCGACGAAAATGGAAATCCATTGCCATTTGATGAGCCTGTATTTGATGAAAACGGACGTCAGGTTGTGACAAGAAGCAGAACAGCCAAGAAAGAAACCACATCTCAGAATGAAAATGAGGTAAAGAAGGAAGCAGAAACAGCAGTCATTTCAGAAGCAAAAAAAGTTGCGGAAGAAAAGAAAGCTGATGAAACAAAGGCAGAACCGGAAGTTAAGATGACTGTGAAGGAAGAAACAGTTAAAACAGAAAGTGTCTCTTCCGAGAAAGTTGAAAAGAAGGTTGCAACAGAAGAAAAAAACAAAACTGATGAAGCAAAGGATGACGGCGTGCAGGATAAAGAGAACAATAAGAGTGTTGCTGCCGACAATAAAAAATCGGAAGCATATGATAAGCAGAAAAATGGTAATGCGGCACAGAAAAACGAGAAATCTGCTGATTCAAAGGGGTTTGTAAAGAAGGATAGAAACAATCGTGATAACTCTGAAAGAAACGGACGTGATCAGAAGACTGATTTCAGAAGAAACAGAGATAATAACGGAGAAAAACGCGAAGGCGGCTTCACAAGAAAAGATGGTGAAAATAAACCTTTTAACAGAGAACAGCGCGGCGACAGAAGAAATGGTTACACAAACGACAGAAATCAGGGTGATAAGCGTGAAGGTAACAATGAAAGACGCCGAAACGGTAATTCCGATTCCTCAAACGGATTTAAAAAGCAGGGTCAGGGATTTTCAAAACCGGGATTCGGCGGCGGATTCGGTGGAGGATTTGACAAGGATAAGGATTCCGGAGAAAGAAGAACCTTTGCCAAGAAAAATGATTCCAGGGGCAGTTCTTCTATAAAGGCTGATCTTGGCAAAGAGATAAGCAGAGATCAGAGAGCGGCAGCTTTTAATGAGAGAAAGAAGGACAAGAATTCTAAGAAGAGTCGTGATTACGAAAATGAAGACGGAATCATGAAGTCAAAGAAAAAGGATCCAAACCGTAAGGGTGCTTTCATTATGCCTAAGCCGGTTGCTAAGAAGGAAGAAGATCCTAACGAAATTAAGACAATTGTAATTCCTGAAATGATTACAATCAAAGAACTCTCCGACAAGCTTAAGCAGAATGCTTCCAATATTGTCAAGAAGCTTTTCCTTGCCGGCAAGATGGTTTCAATTAATTCTGAAATTACATTTGAAGAAGCGGAAGAAATTGCGCTTGAATATAATGCAATTGTAGAAAAAGAAGAGAAAATTGATGTTGTCGAGGAACTTATGAAGGATATTGAAGATCCTGAAGACAGCCTCGTGCCAAGACCACCTGTTATCTGTGTAATGGGTCACGTAGATCATGGTAAAACTTCAATTCTTGATGCAATACGTAAGACAAATGTTCAGAGCAGGGAAGCAGGTGGAATTACTCAGCACATTGGTGCATACCAGGTTGAAGTTGACGGAAAGAAGATTACCTTCCTTGATACTCCGGGTCATGAGGCATTTACAGCAATGAGACTCAGAGGAGCAATGTCAACTGATATTGCAGTACTTGTTGTTGCGGCAGATGATGGTGTAATGCCACAGACGGTTGAGGCAATTAATCATGCCAAGGCAGCAGGTGTACAGATTGTTGTGGCTATAAATAAGATGGACCGTGAAGGCGCAAATCCTGATCGTGTAATGACGGAACTTTCCGAGCATGGACTTATTTCCGAGGCATGGGGCGGAGATGTTGTTATGGTTCCGGTTTCTGCTAAGAAGGGTGAAGGAATAAATGATCTTCTTGAGATGATTCTTTTAACCGCAGACGTGCTTGAACTTAAGGCTAATCCAAACAGAAGAGGACGAGGTATCGTTGTAGAAGCAAAACTTGATAAGGGTCGTGGTCCTGTAGCAACCGTTCTTGTAAAGAAGGGAACACTTCGCGTAGGTGATAATATTGCGATTGGTTCGGCTCATGGTAAGGTAAGAGCGATGATCAATGACATGGGAAGAAGCATTAAGGAGGCTACTCCTTCAATGCCTGTGGAAATTCTCGGTCTTAATTCAGTACCTAATTCCGGAGATACATTTGTATGTACTGAAACAGATAAAGAGGCAAGAACAATTGCTGAGGCATTTATCGCACAGAGCAAAGAAAAGCTTATTGAGGAAACAAAGGCTAAGCTTTCACTTGACGGATTGTTTAACCAGATTCAGGCAGGCAATGTCAAGGAACTTAATCTTATAATCAAAGCGGATGTGCAGGGTAGTGTTGAGGCTGTTAAGCAGAGTCTTGTTAAGCTTTCAAATGAAGAAGTTGCGGTAAGAGTAATCCATAGCGGTGCCGGAAATATCAACGAATCCGATGTTACTCTCGCAAGTGCTTCCAATGCCATTATAATCGGATTTAATGTTAAGCCTGATAATGCTGCAAGGGAAAGTGCTGAAAAGGAAAAAGTTGATTTACGACTTTACAGCGTAATCTATAATGCCATAGATGATGTTGAAGCGGCCATGAATGGTATGCTTGATCCTATTTATGAGGAAAAAGTTACCGGTCATGCTGAAATCAGACAGATATTTAAAGCATCCGGCGTAGGTAATATTGCAGGTTCATATATTCTTGACGGTAAGGCAGTAAGAGGTTCTAAAGTACGAATTTATCGTGATGGAGAACTTATTCATGAAGGTGAACTTGCTTCACTTAAGAGATTTAAGGATGATGTTAAAGAGGTTGCGGCAGGATACGAATGCGGTCTTGTTTTTGATAAGTTCAATGAATTCGCAGAAGGCAACACCGTAGAATTCTATTGTCTTGAGGAGGTGCCTAGAAATCGTGAGAAAAAACAGCGTTAAGAATACAAGAATTAATCAGGAAGTAATGAAAGAGCTTAGTGTTCTTATTTCAAGAGAAGTAAAGGATCCAAGAATAGCTCTCATGACTTCAGTAACGGCATGTGAGGTCGCTCCGGATTTAAAAACTGCGAAAGTTTTTGTAAGTGTTCTCGGAGATGAGACTGTTAAGGCTGACACTCTTAAAGGTCTTAAGAGTGCAGCTCCTTTCCTCAGATCCTCCCTTGCAAGAAATCTGAATCTCAGAAATACACCTGAACTTAAATTTGTGATAGATGATTCAATAGAATACGGTATTCATATGTCTAAGATAATTGAGTCTATGGATATAACTCAGGAATTGTCAGAAGATGAGGAATAGTGAGCTTTATGAGTGAACTGATTAATAAAATCGTTGATGCGGAAGTCATAGTTGTCTCAGGTCATATAAGACCTGATGGCGACTGTGCAGGTTCCGTAACGGCGATTTATAATTATATAACTGAGAATTATAAGGACAAAAAGGTTTATCTTGTTTTGGAAAAAATTCCTGAATCGATTCTGAAATGTATTGATGAACCGGAGTGTACGGATATCTCGGAGATTTCTGTAATACCCGACCTTTTTATCAGCCTGGACTGTTCCTCGTCTGACAGGTTAGGTGCTGCCGAAGAATTGTTTTATAAATCTAAACTCAGATTTGTAATAGATCATCATAAAACAAATGAGTTTTTTGGGGACATCAACATAGTTGAACCTGAAGCGAGTTCAGCATCTGAAGTACTTTTCAGGATGCTTGATTTTGAAAAAATTTCTCTTAAAACCGCCACATCAATCTATTTGGGTATCGTACATGATACGGGTGTTTTTAAGTATTCATGTACAAGTTGTGAGACCATGATGACAGCAGGACGGCTTCTTTCCAAAGGAGTTGACTCAGCCTCGATAATAGATGAATCATTTTATTCAAAAACCTGGAAGCAGAATAAGGTTTTGGCACTTGCATTAAATAATGCGGTAATTTCAGAGGATGGCTTTTTTGCATACTCAGTATTGTCAAAAGATGACATGATGAAGCTTGAAGCAACGTCAGCCGATACGGATGGTATTGTTGAGCAGATTAGACTGACAGATGGAGTTGAAATTGCTTTCTTTGTAAGAGAAGATGAAAACCATCTTTTTAAAGTAAGCATGAGAGCCAAAACAGGAATTATTGATGTTTCCGGGATAGCCCGTAAGTACGGAGGCGGTGGACATAAAATGGCGGCCGGTTTTTCATTGGAAGGTTCAGCTGATGAAGTTGTACCGGTGATTATCAAAGAAATTAACGGATTAAGATGCTTATGAACGGAATAATTAATGTATATAAGGAAAAAGGATATACATCATTTGATGTCGTAGCTAAGCTCAGGGGTATATTGCATACAAAGAAAATAGGACATACCGGCACACTTGATCCGATGGCGGAGGGTGTGCTTCCTGTCTGTATTGGAAATGCAACCAGGGTATGTGCGATTTTGACGGATAAAAATAAGGAATACATTGCAGGTTTTAAATTGGGATGTAAAACTGACACTCAGGACATAACCGGAACTGTTATTGACGAAGCTGAAATTGAAGTCAGTGAACAGGAAATTAGAAGCTGCATTAAAAGTTTCGTCGGTGAGATCAGTCAGCTTACGCCAATGTATTCTGCAAGAAAAGTAAATGGCAAAAAGCTTTATGAGTATGCACGACGGGGAGTTGAAGTTGAACGAAAGATCAAAAGTGTAAGAATATCGTCAATAGACATTCTAAGCATTGATTTGGAAAAAAATGAAATTTATATATGTGTCGGCTGTGAAAAGGGAACATATATAAGGACTTTGTGCAATGACATTGGAGAAAAACTGGGATGTTTTGCTACGATGTTTTATTTAAAACGTACAAAAGTAGATTTTTTTACGGAAGAAAATGCATTCAAAATAGGTGAAATAGAAACCCTGATAAAAGCAGACCGTGCAGATGCATGTATAATACCTGTTGATTCGGTTTTTTTTACATGTAAAAAACTTGTCGTAAAGGATGATCTTTTGAAGTACGTATATAACGGAAACAAACTCAGAATTGATAATTTTGACGAAAAACTGTTGGAAGATGAGCTTGTCAGAATTTACTCGGAAAAAGATGAATTTTTGGCTTTATACAGGGTTTGTGACTATGAATTAAAACTTGAAGGGCTGTTCTGTAGTAAGAAATGAAAATATTAAGCAGTGATGAATATTTAAGTGGAAAGAAAACTGTTACACTCGGGAAGTTTGACGGTCTTCACAGGGGACACAGCGAGATTTTTGAAGCAGCTTCTGTATTGAAGATGCAGGGATATGAATTTGTTGCAGCCTCATTCTCCACACATCCCGACATGGTTACCCGAAATGTATTTGAGGGAGTTCTTCTTTCAAAAGAAGAAAAAAAGGAGCATGTCCGGAAAATGGGAGCAGATTACTACTGTGAAATTCCATTTGACAACAAGATGATGAATACGGAAGCAGAAGATTTTTTTAATGAGTTTATTGTAAAAAGGTGGTCTGCATCCAATCTTATAGTCGGTGATGACTTTAATATCGGAAAGAACAGGCGTGGGAATATAGAGCTGATTTCGTCTTTATGCAAAGATAATGATATCAGTCTTTATGTCATCAACAGAAAGCTTTATGATGGTGAACCTATATCAAGTTCAAAAATTAAGGCCTGTTTAAAAAACGGAGAAATACAGAAAGCCAATGATATGCTTGGTTATGAGTATTGCTTTAAGGGCATTATCGTTCATGGCAATGCCATAGGATATAAAATCGGATTTCCTACGATTAATATGATTCCTGAGGAAGAAAGATTTCTGCCAAAGTATGGTGTTTATATGACCAATGTGATTTTGGGAGGAAAAAATTATAGGGGTATAACAAACATAGGTGTAAAACCTACAATTGACGGCGAACGTAAACCGCTGATAGAAACCAATATTTTGGATTTTGACTCAGATGTATATGGTGCATTCGCAGAAGTCAGGCTTATTTCGTTTGTCCGTGGAGAAAAGAAGTTTCCTTCAGTGGACGAATTAAAAAAACAGATTGAATCTGATAAAAACAGCTGGACAAACAGTTAGATATGTGTTATACTCACAAAGTATTTTAACCGATACCCGGTAGATGGAGACCTCAACCACTGCTTGGTATATGGCATTTTAAAATTTGGAGGATTAAAAATGATTAGCAAAGAAACAAAAGCATCAATTATTGCTGAGTATGGAAAAACACCTGAAGATACAGGTTCAACAGAAGTACAGGTAGCGCTCCTTACTTACAGAATCAATGAGCTTACAGAGCATCTCAAGTCAAATAATAATGATCATCATTCAAGACGTGGTCTTCTTATGATGGTTGGTAAGAGACGTGGTCTCCTTAACTATCTTAAGTCTAAGGATATCGAAGCATATCGTTCACTTATCGAAAGACTTGGAATCAGAAAGTAATAAAGTCGTATACACAATCATGTGCTCTCATGGAACATACTTGCCTCTTCGGTGGCAGGTATGTTCTCTTTTTTTTGCAGAATTTAAGGCATTTGCAACCGGTTTGTTTCCGGTGGCATCAGGATAAAATTGTTTTGAAGTTTGAACTGCCCGTATTTGCGGTAGTTTTTTCTGCTTTTTGTACTGACGGATTAAGATGAGTTGAATGATTTCGTTAAATTGTATACATACACTTTACAATGTATTTCAAATGTGTTATAAGTATTTTTGACTGAAAACAGTTAAAAAATGAATAATTGCAGAGTAGGAATGTAAGCGTTAAGTGTTATCTGAACGGGGAGTTGTCAGATAAACGAAAAGTTCTCTTGCGGTTTATATTTCGCATCCCGCTGCTACAATATAATTCTTTTGTAGTATATCCGCAATTATCGTACTACAGGAGGAGTTTATGAAAAAAGAATTTGATGACAGATTAAGAAGACTTTTGCATGATATGCAGGAGTCTTTTTTTGGAAAGAAAAAAGAAGACAGGAATAATCCAGCAGTGATAATTGCCCTGATGGGAACACTGACAGCCCTAAGCATAGTATTTGAACGTCTTATTTATATTCCGGTAGGTGACTCATCTCGATATTCACTGGTTTTTATTATCATGGCAACATCAGGAGTAATATTGGGCGGACTTCGTGCCGGAGTTGTAGGTATTCTGGCGGATATTATCGGTTCGCTTATGGTGTACGGAAACGTAAATCCGCTTATTATGGCATGCGTTTTTCTTTCATCAGTTTTCTTTGGATTATTTCTCTATAAAAAGCAGACGTTTTTAAGAGTGGTTGCGGCTGTTTTGTTTGACCAGATTTTATGTTCTCTGATTTTAAAAACAGGAGCATTGGCAATATGGTACTATAATGGAATGTCGGATTATGTAAAACTGTTTTTGATAAGGTGCGTACAGGCTGCTATTATGATACCGCTGGAAATAGTGGTCTTATGTATGTTGTCAAAAATGCTTTATCCATATATAAAGAGAATGTTTGAATAGAGGCGGAAAAATGGAATACAGAGAAATTGAACAGGAACTTTTGTCTGATAAATATAATGTCAGTATACCGGGACTTGAAAGAATAAAAAAGGTACTTGAAAGGCTGGATGGAATACAGGACAAATTGAATGTGGTCCATGTTGTCGGAACAAATGGAAAAGGTTCTGTAACAACGATGCTTGCGCTTATTTACGGTGCGATGGGAAAGAAAGTTGGAGTTTTTTCTTCACCATACATAACATCTCTGACGGAATATATAAAAATATATGATAAGCGGAAGGAATACTATATTTCAGAAGAAGATTTTGCCGGGATTTCCAATGAAATAATGAACTTATTGGAGGAAACCGGTTTAAGGCTTACGCATTTTGAGTTCGTTACAGTATTGGCAGTTCTGTATTTTTACAGAAAAGAATGTGATATTTGTATTTTTGAGGCCGGAATGGGCGGAGAAAAGGATGCAACAAATATTTTTTCTGAAAGTATATGTACCGGAATTACATCAATCAGCCTTGAACATGAAAAGTTTTTGGGAAATACCCTTGCAGAAATTACAGAAACAAAAGCAGGTATATGCAATTATGAAGGAAGGATTTTTGCGACGGATTATATTGAAGGTTCTGATGATGAAATATCAGAAATGCTTAGATTGATATCGGAGAAAAAGAACATAGAACTATCCGGAATCGGAGATGTTTCCAATGTTCATATCAAAGGAGAGAAGCTTTATTTTAATTATGGCAAAATAGGAGAAATTGCAGTTAAGACAAGAGCATTGTATCAGGCAAAAAATGCTGCGTTGGCCATAGAAATGTCGGGATGCAGGGATGTTTCAATAATTAATTCGGCATTAAGCCGGTTTTATGTTAAGTCCCGATTTGAAATCGTTTCATCCGAACCGCTTTTTATAGTTGACGGTGCTCATAATCCGGCAGGAGCATATGTCCTGGCTGAAACTCTTGAAAAATACAATGATAAGGGTAAATATATTTTTATAACGGGAGTGATGAAGGACAAGGATTATTCCGGAATATATGACTGTCTTGATAAATATGTCGAGGCGTATATTTGCGTGGATGACTTAAACGGACGTGCATTGCCTTCTTATGAACTTGCAGAGTATCTGAGAAAATATAAAAAACCTGTTTATAATGCCGGAAATACGATGACAGCCGCTACCCTGATGAAAGAGTTAAGTGCTGAGAAAAAATCGTTTTTATATGCAGGATCGCTGTACTTTTCAGATGATATAAAAAAGGTTTTTTTCAGAATGTTTGACGGGAAAGAAACGGATAATCCCGCAGATGAATACATTAACAGACTGACATCAACGGATTTTTATTCAAAGAACTACAGTCTTGATGACATGAAAACCGTTTTGGGAAAAATGGGAAATCCTCAGGATAATCTTAAAATTATTCATGTTGCAGGTACAAACGGAAAAGGTTCTACCAGCAAAATGATTTATGAGCTGCTAAGACAAAATGGGCTTAACACAGGCCTTTTTACTTCGCCATTCATAAGAAGGTTTAATGAAAGAATAAGTTTTAACGGTTCTGATATTCCTGATGGAATGCTTGCAGGATGCGCAGAGCGAGTATATGATGTCTGTTTGGAAAATAGTATAGAACTTAATCAGTTTGCCATGCTAACATGTATTGCTTTTGTATATTATAACCTTATGATGGCCGATTATGTTGTTTTGGAAACCGGATTGGGAGGCACATATGATCCGACAAACATTATCAAAAATCCGGTTTGCTGTACGATAACCAACATCGGATTGGATCATACCGCAGTTTTAGGTGATACTCTGGAACAGATTGCAGAAGCGAAAGCCGGTATTATGAAAAAAGGCTGCAGTACGGTTCTTTATCCTATAGGTAAAAACCTCGTGCGGATATTTGAGAAAAGGGCAGAACAATTACATTGTGATTTACATAAGGTGTCTGAGAATGATATTGAAGAATTAAACTGCGACAGGGAAATGAACAGGTTCAGATACCGGGGAAAAGAGTATGCAATAAAACTTATGGGAAATTTCCAGGTTAGAAATGCATGCAATGCATTGGAAACGTATGGAATTGTTGCCGGACAGGATTCAAGAATGAATACATCTGAACTTTATGTACAAAAAGCGTTATCTGAGGTTTGCTGGATGGGCAGACTTGAAAAAATATCAGATAAACCTCTCATCTACATAGATGGTGGACACAATCCACAATGCATAATGTCAATAACTGAGTACTTTAACACGCAGTTTGGAAAAAAAAGAAAAATCTATATTGCGGGATTTATGAAGAACAAAGATTACAGAACGATGTTGCACATTCTGGCAGATAATTCTGACAATCTTTTTCTTACACCGGTCAGTACTGACAGAAGTCTGAGTAAATCAGAATTGACTAATGTCGTAAATCAAGATACAATTAATGCATATGTATGTGAAGATTTGTATGATGCATATAACAGAGCAATAAAGAAAGCGGACAATGAATCGGTTATCTGTATTATCGGTTCTCTTTACCAGCTGAATGACATTTATTCGATAATAGAGAAGGAGAAGAATTAAGTAAATGTCAATGGTAGAACAATGCAGGGACTGATTATGTGTTTGGAAACGGAGGAGCAATGAGTGACGAAAGCAAAAACAATAATGTAGCGGAAAACTCATCGGAAAAAATTTCGGAATCATCAGAAAGTGATGCTTCGGTGAAATGTGCGAATGAGGAACAGTGTGAAGATAACAATCAGAACAGCACTGAAGATGTAAAAAAGAATAAAAAGGGAATTGTAACGGCGGCAATAATCGCATTTTTGCTTCTTGCGGTTATTGTTGGAATTGCCATTACGAGTTGTGGCAAAGAGTCGGATAATTCATATACCGGAGGTAAAGTCCCCGTAGCTTCCGATCATACTGCCGTAAAAGCAGATGAGGCTGATGTGACGGAAACCCCGACTGTCACACTGACACCGGAGGAACCCGAGGAAACACCGGCACCAACACCGGAAGACACACCGACGCCGGAACCTACGGCTGCTCCAACGGATGTACCTTCGGGAGGAAATACCGGAGGCAGTCAGGGAGGAAGTAATGACGGTTCAGATGTTCATGGGGCCTTAAGTGTAAAAGGTACTCAGCTGGTTGATGCATCGGGCAATCCGATTCAGCTTAAGGGTGTAAGTACACATGGTCTTCAGTGGTTTCCTGACTTTGTAAATTATGACGCATTTAAATCTCTCAGAGATGAATGGGGATGTAATGTTGTAAGACTTGCAATGTATACGCATGAGGGCGGATATTGCTCCGGCGCTGACAAAACCAAGTTAAAGAATCTGATTGACAACGGCGTTTCTTACGCAACACAGCTTAATATGTATGTCATTATTGACTGGCATGTACTTAATGAAGGTTCACCTGTGACATATAAGAGTGATGCGATTTCTTTCTTTGATGAGGTGTCTAAGAAGTATTCATCTCAAAACAATGTCATTTATGAAATTTGTAATGAACCTTGCAACGGAGCAGGCTGGTCAACAATCAAACAGTATGCTGAAGAAGTTATACCTGTTATCAAAGCAAACGACCCGGACGCTGTGATTATAGTCGGTACTCCGGAATGGTCACAGAGGGTAGATGAGGCAGCAGCAAATCCTATTAAAGGATATTCAAATATAATGTATGCACTTCATTTTTATGCAGCAACGCATACGGACTGGCTCAGGGACAGAATGACAAGCGCAATAAATGCAGGATTACCTGTCTTTGTATCGGAATATGGAATATGCGATGCATCAGGTAATGGCGGTTGTGATATTAATCAGGCAAATGAATGGGTAAAAACCATGGATAAACATGGTGTGAGTTACGTTTGCTGGAACCTTGCAAATAAAAACGAATCATCGTCACTTATTAATTCAAGCGTTTCAAAGAAGAGCGGATGGACCTATGATGAACTTTCACAAGAAGGTAAATGGCTTGTTGATATGCTTGGAGGAAAAATAAGCAAGGGTTCTTCCGGAGCCTATAAGAGCGACACTTCGGCACCTCAGGCACCTTCAAATCCGACAACCGGAACAGGTAATTCGGGCGGCGGAAATAATACAGGAGGTAATTCATCAGGCGGAACAGCTTCGGGAAATGGTAATTCCAATTCCGGAGGCAGTGCTTCATCAGGAAACGGTAACGGAAATTCGGGTTCCGGAAATGTTTCAAAAGGCGGAACTGCAAATGTTACCGTAAATTCGACAGGTGATTGGACTGAGGGTGACAAAAACGTTCAACAGTATTCTCTGTCTTATAAGAATGCAACAGGCGGAGACATAAACGGCTGGAAAATAACAGTCAGGTTTTCCGGCAACATTGAATCTGATATAAACGGATGGAATGCGAAATTCTCTGTAAGTGGTGATACACTCACAATTACACCAAATGCGGAAGAGGAGTGGGCAACAAAAATTCCTTCAAATGGAGATATAGCATCTATTGGTTTTGCAGTTAAATCATCATCAAAGGTTTCGGTTGTTTCGTCGGTAATTTCGTATTGATAAAGAATTTATGTTGTGATATAATTCAGGTTGGCGTATGCCGACCTGAATTTTTTTGGGTTTACTGAGCCGTTTTTTCCGTGACTTCTGAAGAGCAATTATGCAGGTTATAAATGTTCTTCAGTTGTTGCGGCGGCTCAAGATTATTTTTTAAGGAGAAAAGTTTATGTTTAAAAGTTTTTCAATGGAGCTTGCAGGCAAAACTCTTACTGTAGATGTAGGTAGAGTGGCAGCACAGGCTAATGGCGCAGCTCTTATGCACTATGGTGACACAACGGTTCTTTCAACTGCAACAGCAAGCGAAAAGCCAAGAGATGGAATTGATTTCTTTCCTTTAAGTGTTGAATATGAAGAAAAAATGTATTCCGTAGGAAAAATTCCGGGTGGATTCAATAAGAGAGAAGGAAAGGCAAGTGAGAATGCCATTCTTACTTCAAGAGTTATCGACAGACCTATGCGTCCTTTATTTCCAAAGGATTACAGAAACGATGTTACGATAAACAACCTTGTATTATCTGTTGATCCTGCATGCAGTCCGGAACTTACTGCAATGTTAGGTTCTGCAATTTCTGTTGCAATTTCAGATATTCCATTTGATGGTCCATGTGCAACAACACAGGTTGGTCTTATAGACGGAGAGTTTATAATCAATCCAAATGCAGAACAGACAGCCGTGTCTGATCTTAAGCTCACTGTAGCTTCTACAAGAGAAAAGGTAATAATGATCGAAGCAGGAGCAAATGAAATTCCTGAAGCAAAGATGATTGAGGCTATTTATCTTGCTGATTCGGTTAATAAAGACATAATTGCGTTTATTGATAAGATTGTTGCAGAATGCGGAAAGCCAAAGCACGAGTATACAAGCTGTGCAATTCCTGAAGACCTCTTCGCTGCAATCAGAGAAGTTGTTCCACCGGCAGATATGGAAGTTCTTATGTTCTCACCTGTTAAGCAGGAAAGAGAAGAAAGAATCAGTCAGTTGAAGGATACTCTCTGTGAGAAATTTGCAGACAACGAAGAGTGGCTTCCACTTATAGATGAAGCTGTTTACCAGTACGAAAAGAAGACCGTTAGAAAGATGATTCTCAAAGATCATAAGAGACCTGACGGACGTGAAATAACACAGATTCGTCCGCTTGCGGCAGAAGTAGATATCATTCCGAGAGTACATGGTTCCGCAATGTTTACAAGAGGACAGACTCAGATTTGTGATATCGTAACACTTGCTCCGCTTTCAGAAGCACAGAAAATTGATGGTCTTGATGAAAACGTAGTTTCAAAGAGATACATGCATCATTACAATTTTCCTGCATATTCAGTAGGTGAAACAAAGGTTTCAAGAGGTCCGGGACGTAGAGAAATCGGTCATGGTGCCCTTGCAGAAAGAGCACTTATTCCTGTTCTTCCATCAGTAGAAGAATTCCCATATGCAATCAGAGCCGTATCAGAAACATTTGAATCAAACGGATCTACTTCAATGGCATCAACATGTGCATCATGTATGTCACTTATGGCAGCAGGTGTTCCAATTAAGCGTATGGTTGCCGGAATTTCATGTGGACTTGTAACCGGTGAGACCGATGATGATTATGTACTTCTTACAGATATTCAGGGACTTGAAGATTTCTTCGGAGATATGGATTTCAAGGTAACTGGTACAACTGAGGGTATTACAGCAATCCAGATGGATATAAAGATCCACGGATTAACGAGACCTATCGTAGAGGGTGCAATCGCTCGTTGCCGTGAAGCAAGAATGTTTATCATGGATACATGTATGAAGCCTGCAATTTCTGAACCAAGAAAAGAAGTTGGCAAATATGCTCCAAAGATTATCCAGATTCAGATTGATCCATCAAAGATTGGTGAAGTTGTCGGTCAGAGAGGAAAGACAATCAATACAATTATTGAGCAGACAGGTGTCAAGATTGACATTACTGATGACGGAGCAGTTTCAATTTGCGGAGTTGATGCAGACTCAATGGAACTTGCAAAGAAATACATTGAGATTATTGCAACAGACTTTGAAGAAGGAATGGTTCTTGAGGGTAAGGTTGTAAGCATTAAAGAATTTGGTGCATTCCTTGAATTTGCACCTGGAAAAGAAGCTATGGTTCATATTTCAAAAATCTCAGACCACAGAATCAATCATGTTGAGGATGTTCTTACTCTGGGAGATGTTGTTAAGGCTGTATGTCTTGGCAAAGATAAGATGGGCAGAGTAAGTTTCTCTATCAAGGATGTTAAGTAAATAAAAGATCCGATATATAAAGGCATCAATTAATCTGACTTTACGTTTTTTTAATGATGCCTTTTATTTACATATGGGGAATGGAGGAAAAATGAAGGAGTTAATGTATTTTCATGAAAATCCGGAGTATTTCCATGTGAATACTTTGGAAAATCACAACTATTTTATACCGTTCAGAAAAGGGGAGGATGCTTTTGCAATAAGAGAGGAGTCCGGTGAATTTGAACTTTTGAACGGAGATTGGGATTTTAAATTCCATGAGAGCTTCTATGACATGGATGATGAGTTTATAACGGATTCCAAATATAATTCAACCATAGAAGTTCCTTCATGTATTCAGATGAAAGGATATGATACACCTCAGTACTTGAATGTTAAGTATCCTATTCCGATGAATCCGCCATATGTTCCGGATGATAATCCGGTGGCTATTTTTCACAGAAAATATGATAATCCTGCTGATGGAAATGAAAAAATACTCGTTTTTGAAGGTGTTGACAGTTGTTTCTATCTGATAATAAACGGTCAGCTTATTGGTTATTCGCAGGTTAGTCACGGCACATCAGAATTCAACATTACGGAAGCACTTTATGAAGGTGAAAATGACATTACAGTTGTTGTATTGAAATGGTGCGACGGAAGTTATCTGGAGGACCAGGATAAGTGGAGGCTTACCGGAATAATAAGAGATGTTTATGTTCTTTCAAGACCTAAACACAGAGTATCATCCTTTAATACCTCCGTTACTTTTTCTGAATCTTACGAAAAAGCAATGCTTCACATGGATTTGAAAACAAATACGGATACAATGATTAAGATTTTGGATCCTGATGGTACGGAAATTGTCTCAGACAGAGCATCAGAGTCTTCATATCTTGATTTTACGATTGAAAATCCGGTTTTATGGAATGCAGAAAAACCTGTACTTTATAAAATACTGATAGAAACTGATGATGAAATTATCGGTGAAAAAATTGGTTTAAGGGAAGTTAAAACCGAGAGTGGCATAATTAAAATCAATGGACGTTCGGTTAAATTTAAGGGTGTCAACCGACATGAGTTTTATCCGGATACCGGTGCCTGTGTAACAAGGGAAAGAATCATAAAAGACCTTGTTATAATGAAAAAATTCAACATAAACACAATAAGAACATCTCATTATCCTGATGTTCCGTATTTTTACAATCTTTGTGATGAATATGGCTTCTATGTAGTGGATGAGGCTGACATTGAGGCACATTCACAGATGGATATATATCAGAAAATCAGGGATAAGGCAAACATACAAATGGTTTGCGATTCGCCGGTTTTTGAAAAGGCCGTTATAGACAGAATAAGCATGATGGTTACAAGGGATTATAACAGATGTTCAATCATCTTTTGGTCTTTGGGTAATGAAAGTGCTTATGGAAAAAACATGAAAAAAGCTGCGGAGTACATTAAACTGGCTGATTCATCAAGACTTATTCATTATGAGAGTACCTGGTTAAATACAGACGGAAGCTCCGAAGATGTTTTGGATGTTAAGTCATGTATGTATCCAAGAGTTACCGACTTATATAAGAATGAGGTGAAGAATTCAGAAAAACCTTACTTTATATGCGAGTATTCTCATGCAATGGGTAACGGTCCGGGGGATCTTGAGGATTATTGGAATTGCTTTTATGCTATAGATACAATTGCAGGCGGATGTGTCTGGGAATTTGCAGATCATGGCATCAGAGTCGGCGAACAAAATGGTAAGGCACAGTACAAATATGGCGGAGAATTCGGCGAAAAGCAGCATGATGGAAATTTCTGTATTGACGGTCTGCTTTATCCTGACAGAACGCCGCATGTAGGAATGTATGAACTTGGTAATGTTTACAGACCACTTAGAGTTTATGCGGAGGACATTAATAAAGGAATATATGGTTTCTACAATACAATGGATTTTATGAACTTTAAAGATGTTTATAAACTCTGCTTCGTAGTGAAAGATAACGGAACGGTTATAAAGGAAGATGAGATTGATATTGATCTTGAACCACATATGTATGCGACCTTCCATATTCCTAAGCTTACAGCTTTAACAGGGGATGATTTAAGAGTAAGATTTATCGTAAAAACCAAGGAAGATTCATTACTCGTTCCTGCAAATCATGAAGCCGGATTCGATCAAATAGTTCTTTCGGAAAGCCTTAGAAGGTATAAGACAGTTAAGCCAAAAGGCAGGAAAGTTCTTTCATCAAAAGAGACGGAAAGAGATATAACGGTATATGCAGGTGAATGTGAATATGTGATGTCAAAGAAAACAGGTATGTTTTCTTCAATGAGAAGAAATTCGCATGAATATCTCGCTGATATGGCATCAGTTAATATGTTTAGGGCATTAACAGACAATGATATCAATATAAAAGAACATTGGTATGAATTTGGTCTCGATAATCTTTCGGTTAAGATGAAAAAAGCCAAGCTCGTTGACAACGGAGAGAACATAACCGTACGATTTAACTTCTCAATGTGTGGAGTTAATGCACTTAAAGCGGCTGATTTTGAGGTTCAATACAGGTTTAATCCGTCAGGAAGCTGTGATATGTCGGTCAAGGCGGAAATAAATGAAGAAATTTCTTACCTGCCAAGACTTGGAATACGTTTACCTCTTGAGGACACATACGAAAACATTGTTTATTATGGTTATGGACCGTTTGAGTCGTATGTTGATAAACATCAGGCATCGTATGTTGACCTGTTCAGAACAACAGCTACAGAAAATTTTGAAAACTATATCAGACCACAGGAAAACTCATCTCATATGGGATGCTATTTTGTTGAAGTTTCAGATGATAAGTATTCAATTAAGGTGACGGGTGAGGAAGATTTCTCATTTTCCTGTTCACATTTCAAACAGGAAAATCTTCTTAGAACGCTAAATAATTCTAAGCTGATACCGGATTCTGTTTCCGAGTTGTCTGTTGACTGCTTCATGAGTGGCGTTGGCTCGTCATCATGTGGTCCGGAATTGAAAGAGGAGTACAGACTTTCAGACAAAGATATAAGATTTGGATTTCATATTGAGCTTGACAAGCTTTAATTTATGAATATCGGAGGAAATATGAGCAGATTGTTTTATACTAAGGAAGCATTGTATGACTGGAATTTTTCACTTCCTGTTGGAAATGGAATTTTAGGTGCGATGATATATGGAAACAAAGACTATGAAAAACTTCAACTTAATGAAGACAGTCTTTGGTATGGCGGGCCACAGGAGAGAATAAATCAGGATGCAAAAGCTAACCTGGAAAAGGTAAGAAATCTTATATTTGAAGGCAAAATTCCTGAAGCAGAGGAACTTATATTACATTCGTTTTCGGGCAATCCGCCTTCACAGAGACCATACTCTACCTTGGGTGAAATGTATATTCAGTACAAAAGTGTAAAAGGTGATTGGACTGATTACAGCAGGGAACTTGATCTTGAAACAGCAGTACATCGTGTACATAAAAAGAATGGCAATGTAACATATAATGAAGAGATTTTTGCCAGTGCACCGGATAATGTGATAGTGATAAACATTTCGACAGAGGAGGATATTCCTTTTGATGTTGATATAGATGCCGGAAGGTTGAGTTTTTACGATAAGAGTTTTCATGATAGCAGTATTACATATTTTACAGGTGCTCTTGTAGGAGATAATTATAAGTTTGCTGCAGGAATAACTGCAACTTCTGACAGTGGAACAATAGAATATGTGGGACAGTATGTTGTATGCAGAAATGTCAAAAATTTAAAAGTTTTTTTCACTGCGGCAACAACATACAGGGTTGATGATCCATATGTATATGTAAGAGACAGATTAACTGATGTGTCTCTTAAGGAATATTCAGTTTTACTGGAAAGACATGTAAGTGACTATCAGAATCTGTTCGGGAAAAGCAGACTTGTTCTTGAGTATGATAAAGAACTTGATTTACTTCCTACAGATGAAAGACTTCACTCTATTTCGGAAGATAAACCTGATAATGGTCTGATTATGACATACTTTGACTACGGAAGGTACCTGTTAATTTCATCAAGCAGACCTGGTTCACTTCCGGCAAATCTGCAGGGAATATGGAATCAGGATTTAGATCCTGCCTGGGGATGTAAGTTTACGATAAACATAAATACGCAAATGAATTATTGGCCGGCAGAAATGTTTGGACTTGGCGAATGTCATTTGCCATTGTTTGAGCTTATGAAAAAAATGCAGGGCGACGGACATAAAACTGCGGAAAGAATGTACGGATGCAGAGGATTCTGCTGTCATCATAATACGGATCTTTGGGGAAACACGGCACCTCAGGATTTATGGATTCCGGGAACTTATTGGGTAATGAGCGTGCCATGGCTCTGCACTCATATAATGAATCATTTTGAATATACGAAGGATGAGGAGTTTTTAAAGGACATGTATCCGTTAATAAAGGACTCTGTTTTATTCTTCCATGATTTCCTTATTCAAAAAGATGGTAAGGCTGTAATATGTCCATCGGTATCTCCGGAAAATACATATATACTTCCGGATGGTACAAAGGGAAGTATTTGTTACAGTTCAACAATGGATAATGAAATTTTACGGGATCATTTTACAATGTTCCTTAAAGCATATGAGATTGTCGGAGATGATGATTCTGATTTTTATGAGAAAACAAAATATCTTCTTGAAAGAATTCCGGAAATCAAGATAGGAAAACATGGTCAGATTATGGAATGGATAGAAGATTATGATGAGGCGGAACCGGGACATCGCCACATTTCTCAATTATATGGATTACATCCATCTCATCAGATATCCGTAACAAAGACCAAGGAGCTTGCAGAAGCTGCACAAAGAACAATTGAAAGAAGATTATCATATGGCGGAGGTCACACAGGTTGGTCGCGAGCATGGATAATGAATATGTATGCAAGACTGTGGAATAAGGAAGAAGTCTATAAGAATCTTATGGCTCTGTTTAAAAATTCCACGCTGGACAACCTGTTTGATAATCATCCACCGTTTCAGATTGATGGTAATTTCGGTTCGATTGCAGCCATAGGTGAAATGCTTCTTCAGACTGATGGAACGGAAATTTATCTGCTTCCTGCACTTCCGGATGATATGGGAAATGGTTGCTTTAAGGGTCTGTATGCTCCTGATGGAGGAGTTTATTCACTGAGTTTTAAAAATGGAAAGCTTACTGAATTCTCAGTTGAAGCACTTAATGAAACATATCATGCAGTAGTTAATTATCTTGATAAACGATTTAAACTTGATATGGTAAAGGGAGAGGTTGCACACTTTGAGATTTATTAATCTGAGAGGAGTGCGATAACATCTCTTATACCGCCAATCTGATTTATTAAACCTGAGCTTACACATTCCTCAGCGGTCAGCATGCTGCCGATGTCCTGTGTAAGCTCTTTTTTGTTGTACAAATACTGATTTAGAACAGTGTCGGAAATGTTACTGTGACAGCATATGAAATTGTTGATTCTGTCCTGGAGAGATTTGATAAAATTGAAGCTTTGAGGTCCTTCGACAGTAGTTCCGTGTACTCTTATTGGGTGGATAAGCATTAGACCGGACTTTGAAATGAAACTTTTTTTTGCGGAAACAGCAATAGGTATAGCAATCGAATGACAGGTTCCGGTGATGACTGCATATACTTTTTTTGACATACCGGCAATGAACTCGGCTATCGCAAGACCACAGTCAACATCACCTCCGGTAGAGTGGATGATTATTATCAGAGAATCAATCTCTTCAGAAAACTCAATATAAGAGAGAACAGGGAAGAGGTTTTCGTAGGAAGTTTTTTTAACAGAAAGAGCAACTTTATCATGTCCTTCGATTTCACCTATTATCTGCATTACGGCAACCTTTCTGTTCTGTAGTGTAAATAGCATAGTGTGTGTTGTTTCATCTAAATAATCCATATAAAAACCTCCGAATGCTATTTTTTATATATTGGGTCATGTGATTAAACCTCTTAAATTATGTTTTACTTTTTTAAAAAATTTATTCAGTATTTATTAAATAACAGAGTTGACAGAGGAATGACATAGGTGTAGAATAACAATAAAAATGACACGCAGTAAAAATTATTTACTATGTCAAGTAGGATTTATTAGGAGTAGATATGATATGAAAAAATTAAAAGCATTGTGTTTAGCTCGATTGTGTTAGGCGTGTTGTTATTAGGATCATTTGCCTTTGCACTGGGAAAGAACTGCAAAATAATCAGCAACAGCAATCTACAATACAAATATGTCAAAAATATCGGATGATTATATTTTAGTTGCAAAAACCAACGGCGGTGACTTTACTAATGTTAAAATTAGGGAAGGTTATTTGTCTACAAAAAATCTATAAGTTGGGTTTAGAGGTACATCTAATTCAACGTCAAGTTATGATGCTTGGGTGGTATATGATACAAAATAGAATGTATATTGATAATATGAGAAAGAATTAAAATAGAAAGGCAACTCCTTATGGACAGAAAGAAAGCCCGGATTAAGTTATTCCTGTTAATGCTTATTATATGCTGTTTAGGTGTATTCGGATTTATTAAAAAGCAAACTTATGTAAATTGTGTTAATACATCCGACAAGTCAGCTATTGATCAATTAATATGTCGGAGTGGCAAATGATGAATTAATTGATATGTGCTGTGAAAGTATCGAGGAAAATTTAAAGCAGTCAGAAGTAATTGCAAAAGTAAAGGTAGTGTCAGAACCGATATTTGCTTCGAGATACTATTATTATGATATTGTTTTTTTGGAAGTGTATAAGGGTGATGTAGTTAAAGAGGGGGAAAAAGCTTCTTTAACAAAATCCAGCTGGGTTACATTCCTTGATGATAATGGGAAAGATGGCTCGATTGGGTATTCATTAAATCTCGGATTTAGAAATTTTCTGGAAAAGGATGAGGAATATTTGGTTTTTATAGAGAAAAAAGCAGATACGTTGGATGGAAGTAATTTATGTCTGTTATATGACTATTCTTTTTCCCCGGCTTTTTCATATTCAGAAAAAGAAAGTATTCCGCATAAATCTGAATTTAATGACAGTAGTTTTGTCCGATATGGAGATGTAAAAAACGAGGAATTCTTTTGTGAAACCGAGTACGGTTTAAAAAGGCTTAATGACTTGAAGAAAACCTTGATTGAAATCTACAAATAGCCGGTCTAAGTGAAATTATGTTATCCGGGTAGGATACATATATAGGTGGGAGAAGAGGATAGTTTCATGAACGAATTTAAGACACAGTTCAAACTGCTAAAAAATTCTTTTGGAGCAAAATTTGTATTTTGTTTCTTTTTTGCAATAGTTGCGGTGCATTATATCAATAATGTGTTAAAGTATCAGGGGTATGATGTCACCAATATGTATCAATCCATGCTATTAAGGCTGTTGTCAAACGAAAATCCTAATTCGGAGGCAGAGTTTTTCCTGCAGATGTTTCCGTTTTTGGTTGTTTTACCGGGAGGATTTTCTCTCTTAGATGATGTAAATAACTCGTCATATGTATATTTTATTCAAAGAACTTCAAGAAGAAGATATGTTATCAGCAAGGCGTTGGCTGTTTTTGCAATAACATTTTTGGTTTTTGAAATTCCTCAACTGATTGAAATACTTTTAAACATTATTGCGTTTCCTTTTGATGCAACAGCATCACCGACAAATCATCTTTTTTTTGAGGAATCATACGTTAATATGGTTAGAGGTTACCCTTTTTATAAACTAATGATAAAAGTGCCTTACATATACGCTTTGCTTTCCACATTAAAACTGTCAGTGTTCGCCGGCATAATGGGTGTTTTTACTTTGGCGGTGTCCTCGTTGGGAATCAAAATCAAGGTATTCCTGTTTTTACCGTGTTACGTATTGCTGTATACTATGGCATATTTGCATTTGTTTGTAAATTTACCGTTTGGTACAAACTATTTTCATTATCTTCATTTGTATATAGAAAAGTTCAGTGACTATGTAAACTATGGAGCTTTTATGGCTTTCCAGGTGATCATGGTATTAATATCAGTCGTTATTTATATATACAAAGAAAGAACAGTATTAGGGGTATTGCAGAATGATTTTAAAAGTAAATAATATTAGCAAAAGCATAAAAAAGAATAAACTTTTGAATGGAATTTCCTTAGAATTGGAAAGCGGAAAAGTTTATGGCTTTGTAGGAAGGAACGGCTCAGGTAAAACGATGCTTTTCAGGGCAATCAGCGGTATGATAAAAGTTGATGAAGGAACCATTGAAATTAATGATAAAGTATTGCATAAAGACTTTGATGTTTTGCCGGGGTTGGGAATGCTTCTGGAAAATGCAGACATGTTTCCAAATAAAACAGGACTTGATAATCTCTTGTATTTATCCATGATAAGGAAACAAATCGGTGAAAAAGAAGCCAGAGGAGCCATGATGAGGGTGGGGCTGAATCCGGATGAAAAAAAGAGCTACAGAAAATATTCTTTAGGTATGAAACAGAAGCTTCGTATTGCTCAGGCAATTATGGAGCAAAATGATGTCCTGATTTTTGATGAACCCACAAACGGATTAGACAGGGAAGCTGTTGAAAAGTTTAAGACAATTGTTGAAGAAGAGAAAAAAAGAGGAGCAATGGTACTGCTTGCCAGTCACAATAAAGAGGAAATTGAGTTTCTTTCAGACATGATTTTTACATTGGATGCCGGCCAGATTGTTTGATTGCCTGTCAAACAGCATGTGCAGAGATCGCAACAAAACGCTGAAATGAAGGTAAACGAGGTGAATATGAAAAAAAACTACATTATAAGCATACTGTGTATGTTTATACTATTACTGATTAACATTCTCTCTTTTAAAAGCAGTGAAAATATGAATATGATTGAATGCATAGTATATATGACATTCGGTTATCCTGAGATTAATACTGCTTCCATTATACATATTTTAACCATGATGCTGCCGTTTATCATTTTCCAGATATTTAACGGGGTAAACATATATATGACGCTTTCCGAAGGCAGTATTTATGTTTTTTACAGATATCCATCAAGAAGAAAATGGCTGACAAAGCAGATACTGATTCAGTGCATTTTGTGCCTTCTATTTTCGGCTCTTTACATATTTTGTGGAATATTGATGAGTTTTCTTATATTAAACATCCCGGTAAGTCTTGATGCACTTGTTTTAGGAATATGGGCTGTTTTTAATATGGGATTCTGGCTGACTGCAAGTACGTTGTTGATGAGTTTTCTGGCTTTTATAAAAAACAGTGCTTTTGCTTTAATAGTTGTAGAAGGACTACAGATGCTTTTAATAACGGCACTGATGTTATTCAGTCCATTGGGGATTCTGGATATATATCAGGGGGATTTTATCGAAAGGAATATAAGTATTCTTAAATTAGATCCGATGGCGCATTTAATTACATCCTGGCATTCGTCAGGAAATGAGGTGATTAACGAGTATCTGATGTGTAACGATATCAGTATATCACCGGTTCTTTCACTGATTTTATGGGGAACCGTGACAATTGTATTTGCAATACTCTTTATTTACGATATAAAAAAACGTGACATTGTTGAAAGCAGGAGGGATTGATTTTGAAAAGATATGTGATTTCAGCGGTTGTGGCTCTGGTTATATTATTACAGGACAGTAATGCTTATGCAAAAGAGACAGAGGGGTTTTGTGTTACGGGTTCTTTTTCGGAATATGAAGGTGATTATGTTTTTAGGGTTGAAATATTGGCTGATTCGTCTGCTCAACTGAGTAACATGATTAGTGTAAGAAATGACAAGAGTTATGTTATCATCAACATAAGTGAGAGTCTTTTTGATGAACATTTTAACTTTTCCGATAAATATACATTTATAATCAACGATACTGACAGTGACGGAAAATATGAAATAGATAATTTTGGAGAAAAGCACTGCTATTTACGATGGGATAAATATGGTGAATATTGCGGAAAAGTGTCAGGATACTTTGAAAAAGAGTGTGACAGCATAAACTTTCATGATGAATATTTTGATGAAACTTCAGTATATAAATTTGTGATTGTTTCGTCAGATAATGATGACATAAAAAAAGAATACTTCATATATATGGTATATGAAAAGGATTATTTTGAGGAAAACTTCGGATATGACGGCTCCTACAGTCTGTCAGTATTTGATACAGGTGAAACTTATGATGGAGATAAAATGTACTCGATGTTTTCTCCGGAGTTTCTCAGATATTTTAAATTTGGTTTTGAAGTTTCCGATAAGGAAGAGATGATATCGGATGCTAAAGCAGAGAAGCAAAAAGAAATAGAAGATGCGTTTAAACCAATGATTATTGTTGTAGTTGTCTTGATTATATCAGGAATCGGATACTCCATAATACATAAGAAATTTATTGGTAAAAAAAGATAAAATGGTTTATTTGCCGTTCTCTCCTTTAAACAGTCATACTTGAAAAAAACATACAATATGTTATAATTGAACCGTCTCCGGGTATCCGGATTTTTCATGTGTTTAGGAGGAGAGAATGAGCTTTATTGAATTTTTAAAGATTGTTTTTTTTGGTATTATCGAAGGAATTACGGAATGGCTCCCAATAAGCAGTACCGGACATCTTCTGTTAGCAGAACAGTTTGTCAAAATGGATGTCAGCGAAGCTTTTTGGAATGTATTTCTTGTTGTAATTCAGCTGGGAGCGATACTTGCAGTAGTTGTATTATTTTGGAACAAGATCTGGCCTTTCTGTATGGATAAAGAAAATCACTACATAAGTTATCCTAAAATCGTTTTATGGATGAAAATTCTCCTTGCATGTGTGCCGGCAGCAGTTGTCGGACTATTGTTTGAGGATGCGATAGATTCCGTTTTTTATACTGAAAGCAGAGCTCCGTATACCGTCGGTACGACACTGATTATTTACGGTATACTTTTTATTGTAATAGAAAACTATAACAAAAACAGGACGCCGAAGTATAAAACATTAAGCAGTCTTAGTTTTAAAACTGCTTTTTATATTGGTCTTTTCCAGCTTTTAGCACTTATTCCGGGAACAAGTCGTTCGGGAGCAACAATTATTGGTGCCATTCTTGTGGGAACAGGGCGTGGTGTAGCTGCTGAATTTACATTTTATCTTGCAATTCCTGTTATGATGGGAGCAAGTTTATTGAAGATCGTAAAGTTTGTTGCGGAAAACGGAATGTTTACAGGAAACGAAATCTGCATACTCATTATTGGATGTATTGTGGCATTTATAGTCTCAGTCGTTGTAATCAAATTCTTTATGGATTATATAAAGAAGCATGATTTTAAGATTTTTGGCTGGTATAGAATTATTGCCGGTTTAATTGTTTTGGGTTATTTTACCTTCAAATAGTGATTGCCGGATAATAAACGTTTATTACCAAACGAATTATGATTTATTTCTCTGAAACCGGTATCAACATAAAAAAGATGGACCGGTTTCAGTTATTTTGGAGGACTTATGACGGAAACAAAAAAAACAGTCAGAAAGACAACTGACAATAAAAAGGCTTCTGCCAAAAAGATAGCAACCAAAAGCAGCTCATCAGGTGCGAAACAGAAAAACAGTACAAATTCATCGAAAAAATCAGTTCGTAAACCTAAAACAGAATTTGATGAATATAAGAGAAAATCAGATGAAACTGATTTGGATTATACAGAGTTTGAACGTTCTGAAGAAAGAAGGCAAAAAGCTTTTAAAGACTATGAACAGGGACAGAAAGTAAAAGACGAAATCGTTATAATTACGTCAGTTCTTGCCGCCGTAATTATGATACTGAGTTACTTTAATATCTGTGGCATAATCGGCAAAGCCGTAAATTGCATACTTTTCGGATTTATGGGCGTTTTTGCCTATATTTTTCCGTTCGTTTTTGTTGCAATGAGCTGTTATCAGGTATTTAACAAAAACAGGGCTGTCTCAGGAAAAAATCTTGCTTTCTGTATTATGTCGGTTATTTGTATTTGTTCAATCATACATATTTTTACCATATATGACGATGTTTCATTTTTTGGCAGCTTTAAGGAAGGCTTTGTTGAAAAAAGAGGCGGCGGTTTTCTGGGAGAAATTATGGCATGGCCCCTTTGTCATCTGTTTGGAAAAGTTGCTGCAGTCATAATTGAAATTGTGCTTGTTCTTATCTGTTTTATGATGTTGTCCGGAAAGGCAGTGCTGAGTATCATTAAACAGACAGGAAAGAAAGAATATGATGAGTATTCCAGAAAACGTAAGGAGAGCAATGAACGCAAACAACTCAGGACCTATGAACGCAATCTTGAATTGATGGAGGAAAAAAGCAGAGAGCAGCAGGAAAGAAAACCTAAAGTATATGCAGCAGGAATTAATTCTTCCAATCCTACGGTTGGACAGTATGTTCCTAAAAAGAGAAATAATGAATCTTTTTTGGAAAGGTTGAGAAGTGACTCTTTTACAGGTACAAAGGATTACAAGCCCGAAAATGAGAAGAAATGTAATTCAGCCGAGAACTTAAAGGCTGTTAATACCGATAATGTTTCCACTGATATTAAGGAAGATAAGAGCGGTCTTGATATGGTTGAAATTGTCGGATGTTCACAAGAAACCGAAAGCGTATTCGAAAAGGAAATCTATAAATCGGAAATGGAAAGAAAATTCGGTTCTTCGGCAAATACTTCCGTAAATGTGGAACACCGGTATGTTCCTGAAAGAAATGATTATGATGATGAGCCAAACTATTCCGAAGAAGACTTTGTTTCAGAAGTATTCGGCAAAGAAAGTCTTACAAATGATGAAAAGCCGGATGCAGCTGCGAAAGATGTCAATTCTGAAATAAAAAAACAGGGTAACTTTGGCATGAGAAGTGATAAGGCTGATAAATCACTTAATTCAGCAGTTTTTGCAAGAGGTGACTATAAATCGATAAAAGATAAACCGACTGAGAGTCACAGTCTGATGGGAAAACAGGAACAGCATACTGCAACACCTGCAGACAATGCAGTGTCAGCCGGTGTTGTCAGGAAAGCACCGAGGGTGATCAAACCTTATAAATTTCCACCAATAAGTCTCCTGAAAAATGGTTCAGGTGGCGGGAAAACAAATTCTGCAGCTGAACTTCGTGAGACAGCAAGAAAGCTTCAGGATACACTGAAAAGCTTTGGTGTTAATGTTACAATCCTTAATATAAGCTGTGGACCGAGTGTAACAAGATATGAGCTTCAGCCGGAACAGGGAGTAAAGGTAAGTAAGATAACGTCACTTGCAGATGATATCAAGCTTAATCTTGCTGCTTCCGATATACGAATCGAGGCACCCATACCCGGTAAAGCCGCAATCGGTATAGAAGTGCCGAACAAGTCAAGACAGACGGTTGCTTTAGGAACTCTCATTAATTCGGAAGAATTCAAAAACAGTAAGTCACCTATAAGCTTTGCAATAGGAAAAGACCTCGGTGGACAGGTTGTCGTTGAAAATCTGAAGGAAATGCCGCATCTTCTTATTGCGGGTGCGACAGGTTCCGGTAAATCAGTATGTATTAATACACTCATCATGAGTATTATTTACAAATCATCTCCGGATGATGTAAAGCTTATACTGATAGATCCAAAGGTAGTTGAACTTAGTGTTTATAATGGAATCCCGCATCTTCTGATTCCGGTTGTGACAGATCCTAAGAAGGCATCCGGTGCACTTAACTGGGCTGTAATGGAAATGACGGACAGATATAAGAAATTCGCTGAACTTGGTGTAAGAGAAATAGAAGGCTACAATAAACGAATTGAGAGTATGAAAGAACCTGAAAAATCAAGCAGCGGTGAAATATATGAGAAGATGCCTAAAATAGTAATTGTCATCGACGAGCTTGCTGACCTTATGATGGTAGCACCCGGTGAGGTTGAAGATTACATTTGCCGTATTGCACAGTTGGCAAGAGCGGCAGGAATACATCTTGTTATAGCTACACAGAGACCTTCTGTTAACGTAATAACAGGACTTATTAAAGCCAATATTCCATCACGTATTGCCTTTTCGGTTTCATCACAGATTGATTCAAGAACAATTCTGGATGTCGGCGGTGCTGAAAAGCTTTTAGGAAAGGGTGATATGCTTATGCATACAGGAGCTCATCCAAAACTTGTTCGTGTTCAGGGAGCATATGTTTCTGATACGGAGGTTATGGAAGTAGTGGACTTCCTTAAGCAGAACAATGAGAACGGTTATGATGAAGAAACCTCTGATAAAATCAGTAAAGCAATGGATTCGGCGGACAGCAGCGTTAAAGGACAGGCTTCATCCGCATCAGATGATAATGATTACGATGAACATCTTTATTCAGCTGGCATGTTCATTATTCAAAAAGAAAAGGCTTCAATCGGTGCATTACAGAGGCAGTTTAAAATAGGATTCAACAGGGCTGCAAGGATAATGGATCAGCTTAGTGAGTTTGGCGTTGTTGGTCCTGAAGAAGGCACAAAGCCCAGACAGATTATTATGTCTGCTGAGCAGTTTGAAAACTTTGCGATTGAAAACGGATTAAAATAAGGACAGAGAAAACATGGGGAACATTAAGCTTCTTGATAAAGAAACCATAAATAAAATCGCTGCCGGTGAGGTTATTGAAAAGCCTGCATCCATAGTCAAGGAATTAATTGAAAATTCCATAGATGCAGGAGCGACAATAATTACCTGTGAAATTAAGGAAGGCGGAAAATCATTTATTCGAATAACTGATAACGGATGTGGTATCGATAATGAAGATATCAGAACGGCATTCTTAAGACATTCAACAAGTAAGATTTCTGACGAGCGTGATTTGGAAAAAATTAAGAGTCTAGGTTTCAGAGGTGAGGCATTAAGCAGTATCTCTGCAATCGCCAGGCTGGAAATGCTTACAAAAAGGGCAGATGATTTTCTTGGAAGCAGATATATATGCGAAGGTGGTGTTGAGAAGGTCTTTGAGGAAGCCGGATGTCCAGATGGAACAACATTTATAATCAGAGACATTTTCTTTAATACTCCTGCCAGAAGAAAATTTCTCAAGTCACCGGTAACAGAAGCCGGTTATATTAGTGATCTGATAAACAGACTTGCGATATCTCATCCTGAAATTTCTTTCAGGTTTATAAACCAGGGAAAAACGATTTTGTTTACAAACGGAAATGGCAATGAAAAAGATACTCTCTATTCAATCTACGGTAGAGATGTTGCATCAAATTTAATTGCCGTAAATTATCATTCTGAAATGCTTAATGTTACCGGATATATCGGAAAACCGGTAATACTCAGAGGAAACAGAATGTGTGAAAACTACTATGTAAATGGCAGATATTCGAAATCTTCAATTATAACAAGGGCTATTGAGGAAGGATATAAGGGATATTCCATGCAGCATAAATATCCTTTTACTTCGCTTCATTTTGAATTTCCACTCGATAAATTGGATGTTAATGTACATCCGAGCAAAATGGAAGTCAGGATAACTGATGGAGATTTTTACTATGCCAGGATTTATGAGTTGGTAAGCAATGCACTTCGATCAAGTAATATGATTGTTGATGCAGTATTTAATACAAAGGAAGAAAACAAGACTTCTGATATTTCCTCTACTAAGACTGTTTCTGAAAGGAATGGAAATAGTTTGCCGTTGCAGGAAACATTCCAAAAGGTTGCTGAATCTGAATCTGAATATAGGATAAATGAAACCGCGTCAAAGCCGGTAAAATTAATTGTAAAATCAGATTTGGTGGCAGATATTTCTCCGAATACAGATGGAATTATGTCTAAAAAAACCAAAGTGTCTGACTTTGAGGCAACACAGAAACAGGAAGAAAAAAAAGAGGAATTAAAGGAGAAGGTAAAAGAAAATATAAAAGAAAATGAAGATGAGCAGTTAATAGGAACGGAGGAACAAAAGAGTCCTGCACTTATTGCTGATCCGGCATTTGTTTCCAAAATTAAGACTGAAGGTTTTCTGAACAACCGGAAAGCAAATGATTTCCAGGAAAAAACTGTAGATTCAATGAACCTAAAGCCTGACATATCTGTTTCAATTTCTGATAAGGAATACGAACAGATAAGTTTTGCTGTCAATGAGGAATTTATGCAGCAGACCAATAACAGCAATAAAACATATAAAATTGTCGGACAGGTTTTCGGAACTTACTGGATTGTTGAACTGAAAGAAAATATGTATATTATTGACCAGCATGCTGCTCATGAGAAGATTCTTTATGAACGGACACTGGAAAGATACAGGAAGAGAGAAACGATCTCTCAGCAGCTGTATCCACCGATAATTGTTACATTATCAATGTTAGAGGAGTCGGTTCTAAATAAATATAATGACTATTTCTCCAAGCTTGGATTTGAGATATCAGATTTTGGCGGCAGGGAATATGCCATCAATGCGGTGCCTTGTGATTTGTTCCGAATTACGGGGGATGCCTTTTTTCATGACTTACTGGATCAGTTGATTAACAGTCCCGTTAAGGGAGAAATAGATGCCGTAATAGACAGGATTGCGACGATGTCATGTAAGGCAGCAATAAAAGGCAATCACAACTATACGGTGGCTGAAGCCGAAAATCTTATCAGTGAGCTTTTAAAACTGGAAAATCCGTATCATTGTCCGCATGGCCGGCCGGTAATAATAAGTATGACAAAGCGTGATATTGAAAAAAAGTTTAAGAGAATCATTTGATTTGATAAACATAAACAGGAACATGCTCATTTGCATGTTCTGATTAGTTACGGAGATTAACATGAAGAAACCTATAATAATTATATCGGGTCCGACCGCTGTCGGAAAAACCGATTTATCAATAAAACTTGCAGAATATCTCGAAACTGAAATAATCAGTGCAGATTCAATGCAGGTATATAAAGATATGAATATTGGTACCGCTAAGATAATGCCGGATGAGATGAGGGGAATAAAGCATCACCTCATAGATATTATTTCTCCGTTTGATGAATGGAATGTAATGAAATTTAAGGAATATGCATTAAATGCGGCGGAAGAAATATACAAGAAAGACAGAATTCCTGTAGTTGCAGGCGGAACAGGATTTTATATACAGGCACTTCTTAAGAATGTGACATTTGAAGATGAGCCTAATAATGAAATAAGGACTGAGCTTTCTTGTCTGGCTGCAGAAAAGGGTGCAGAGTATCTTCATGGCATTTTGCAGGAGTGTGATCCGGAGTCAGCAGAAGCAATACATGCAAATAATATTAAGAGGGTAATAAGAGCCATTGAATTTTACAGACTGAATGGTTATCCGATATCCAAACATAACAAAGAACAGGAGGAGAATGAGTCCCCCTTTAATTATCTGTACATAGTGCTCACGGATGAAAGGGAAAAGCTTTATGAAAGGATAAATGACAGAGTTGACCTTATGATTGCCGCCGGATTGGTTGATGAGGTAGTAAAGCTGAGAGATATGGGACTGAACAGAGATTATGTCTCAATGCAGGGAATCGGATATAAGGAAATATTGTCATATCTTGATGGCGAAATCGGACCGGAAGAAGCTGTTGACCTTATAAAAAAGGATTCAAGACATTTTGCAAAAAGACAGCTTACATGGTTCAGACGGGAAAAAGATGTAATAATGATTAACAAAAGTGACTTTAAATGTAAAGAGGAATTGGAAAAATTCACTTACAACATGGTCGAGGATAAATTTGGAAGAAAAGAGGAGCATTAAAAATGAAGAATCCAATTGATTTCTATGAGGAGATGGGTATAAACAGAAAGGTTTCAGAATACTGTCTGAAAACTGAAAATCTTCTGAAGGACAGATTCGGGGAAATAGATCGTGTTGCCGAAATCAATCAGCTTAAGGTGATAAAAGCAATGCAGGATTGTAAGGTTTCGGAGAGCTGTTTTATGCCTTCAACCGGATATGGATATAATGATTTGGGAAGGGATACCCTTGAGGAAGTATATGCAAAAATCTTCCATACTGAAAGTGCACTGGTAAGGGCACAGATGACATGTGGTACACATGCTTTATCAACTGCTCTTTCAGCGGTTTTACGTCCGGGAGATGTTCTTCTTTCTCCTGTCGGAAAGCCATATGATACGTTGGAAGGAATTATTGGAATAACTCCGTCAGCCGGTTCTCTTGCTGAATTTGGAATCAGTTACAGGCAGGTAGACCTGCTTCCGGATGGAGAATTTGATTATGAAGGAATCCGCAAAAAACTTACAGATGATGTAAAAATGGTTACAATTCAGAGATCAAAAGGGTATCAGACAAGACCAACGCTTTCAGTAGAGAAAATAGGCGAGCTTATATCCTTTATAAAAGGAATAAAGCCTGAAGTTGTATGTATGGTTGACAACTGCTATGGTGAGTTTGTTGAGACAATCGAGCCAAGTGATGTGGGAGCGGATCTGTGCGTCGGTTCGCTGATAAAGAATCCGGGAGGCGGTCTTGCACCAATAGGTGGATATATTGCCGGAAGAAAAGATCTGATTGATTTATGTTCATACAGATTGACAACACCGGGACTTGGGAAGGAAGTGGGAGCTTCTTTAGGAGTAAACAATTCATTTTTTCAGGGACTTTTTCTTGCACCGGTTGTGGTTTCATCAGCCCTTAAAGGTGCTGTTTTCGCGGCAAACGTTTATGAGTCATTGGGTTATCAGTGTATTCCGGATGCTAAGGAGCCAAGATTTGACATTATTCAGTCAATTGTATTAAAACAACCGGAAAAACTTATAGCCTTCTGCAAAGGTATCCAGGCGGCAGCACCGGTAGATTCTTTTGTAGTACCTGAACCATGGCCTATGCCGGGATATCAGAGTGATGTTATAATGGCTGCCGGCGCATTTATTCAGGGAGCATCTATAGAACTGTCAGCAGACGGACCGTTAACAGAGCCGTATGCGGTATATTTCCAGGGTGGTCTTACATGGTATCATGCAAAGCTTGGAATTATAATGTCATTGCAGAAAATGTATGAAGAAAATTTAATAAGTCTGTAGTGTACTTATCCCTCTGAATGTGATATTATTTTAAGTTGGAATAGCGGACAGAATATCCACAATATCTACATTGGAGGGATACTATGTCTTTAAATGATGAAATCAATCGTGACGACATGCCTTATGAACGCTGTAAAAAGTTCGGACCATCCGTTCTTACGGACGCTGAATTGCTTGCAATTTTTATAAGAAGTGGAAATAAGGATATGTCAGTAATGTCAATTGCCAAAAATCTTCTTGGCAAAAATGAGAATGGTAACGGAATTCTCGAACTTTCAAAAAAAGACATCAGTGAGTTGATGTCTTATCCGGGAATAGGAGAGGTGAAGGCTGTCCAGATTTCCTGTATGCTTGAAATTTCAAAAAGAATATGGAAATCAAGCAATGATGAGCCGGTGATATTTGATAGTGTTGATAAAGTTTCTAACTATTACAAGGAAGAAATGAGACATTTGAAGGTGGAAAAGGTTTTTTTACTGCTGTTAAATACAAAACTTATGCTTATAGAAAAAATTGAACTTACATCAGGAACGGTAAATGAATCACTGATTAACACACGCGAAATTTTTTCTATGGCATTAAAACATAACGCGGTTTCGATTATGCTGATGCATAACCACCCAAGCGGTGATCCGGAACCGAGCAGGCAGGATATTGAGGTTACAAGAAAAATTTCTGAGGCCGGAAAATTTTTGGGAGTAAGACTTATAGATCATATTGTCTTTGGCGATAATAAATATGTAAGTCTGGCAGTAAGAGGATACATAGTGTGAAATTTACGCTAAATCGTATTCTGATGCTGATTTTTATCTCTCATATATGTATGTGCGACAAAAGTCAGTATAATTATGAGCTTTATATGAAAGGGTTTGGTGTTCAATGACATCCAAAATTTTTGGAATAGATTTCGGTACGGATTCAATTAAAATATATAGAAAAGGTGTCGGTGTGATTTATGAGCAGAAATCATATATTGCCACAAAAAACAAAAACACCGTTATTGCAATCGGAAATCAGGCCTATGAAATGGATGGAAAGGTGCCTGAAAATATTTCGGTTGTCAGTCCTTTAAGAAATGGAGTTATAGCAAGCGTTGACAGAATGCTTTCGCTTTTGAACTGTGTATTTCTTGATTTGAGCAGAGAATTCGGAAAGATTAAAGGCGGAAAGTATTTTATTGCAGTCCCAGCCGATATAACCGATGTGGAGAAAAGGTCTTTTTATGATTTGGTTGACTCCACGTTTATCCGTCCTAAAAAGATTATACTTGTTGACAAGCCGGTAGCCGATGCAATAGGCGCAGGTGTAGATATAGAGAATTCTACGGGGGCTCTCATAGTTAATATCGGAGCTGATACGACTGAAATTTCGGTCATTTCTTTAGGAGGGATAGTTCTGTCGAAACTCGTTCCAATCGGAGGAAAGAAGTTTGATGAGGCAATCGTTTCTTCAGTAAGACGAAAATTCAATCTGATTATCGGACCAAAAACAGCAGAAAGCTGTAAAAAGAGAATTGCGTCTCTTGATGTTGCAGTGAAAACATGCAGAATCTATGGCAGAGATGTTATATCAGGACTTCCGAGAGAAAGAACGGTTTCCTCTGATATGATTGCTGATGCACTGAAGGAACAGATTCAGGCGATAATGGAAAACATCAGAACAATTCTCGAGAGGACTCCGCCGGAAATTTCATCCGACATATACGAAAAAGGAATTTATATTACCGGAGGCAGTTCCAAGATAAGCGGGCTGAAGGAGTTTATAGAGGATTCTCTGAATTTGAAAATTCATCTCACGTCTGACGGACAGGATTCAGTAATTAACGGATTGGCAGAGATAATGGAAAATGACAGATACGAATCGGACAAAGCTGCCATCTGAAAGACTGTAATGGAGGAAATATGAAGAAGCACAGACTAAAATATGAAATTGAACCGCATTATGTTCTTATGTTTGCGACAATTGCGATAATATGTCTTATTTTTGCTTCATATAAGTTTGAGTCATTTTTTATACCGGTGAAACAGACGGTTTCATCATGTATGGCCCCTATGCAGAAAGGGATATACATTCTGGGAAATGGAATAAATGAAATTAAAGATAAAATGACTGATAAAGAGAAGCTTTTAAAAGAGAATGAATCACTTTTAAAAGAAAATGAAGATCTCAGAAATAAAAACAATGAACTGCTTGCTGATTCCTATGAACTGAATAAGTTGAGAGAACTTTTTCAATTATCGGAATCATACAGTCAGTATGAAACAATAGGTGCTCATATCATTGCAAGTGATTCGAGCGGATACAACAGTGTTTTTACGATTGATAAAGGAAGCAGTGACGGTATAGAAGTTGACATGAACGTAATTGCCGGAACCGGACTTGTAGGAATTGTAACTTCTGTGGGAGATAACTATGCTTATATAAGAAGCATAATTGATGATAACAGTAATGTAAGTGCAACAATTCTGAAGACTTCAGAATCATGTATGGTCAGTGGAAATCTGAAACTTCTGGACGAGGGATATATAGAGGTGAGTGAGATTCCATTATCAAGTGAGGTAAAGAACAATTATCAGATTGTCACATCATCTTTAAGCAGTAAATACCTTCCGGGTATTTTAATCGGATATGTTTCCAATGTATCAATGAGTTCGGATGGACTTTCACAGGAAGCATATCTTTCTCCGGCAGTAAACTTTAACAAGTTAGATACTGTTCTGGTTATTACAACACTTAAGGAAGCTGTTCCTAAGGAGTAGGAAAATGGTTGGTTTTTTTGTATGTTTCATTGAACTGTTGGCATGTTATCTGTTACAGACTACGGTTTTCGCGGCATTTGACATTGGCGGCATTGTTCCGGACCTGCTTTTGGTATTGGTCGTTGCAACGGGATATCATAAAGGCAAACTTCCCGGAATGTGGATGGGAATTTTTGCCGGACTTCTTTTAGATCTTACGTTCGGTAATCTGGTCGGAGTATATGCCTTCGTCCTAATGTTTATCGGTTACGGATGTGGTTTTTTGAACGCATATTACATCAGATTCGATAATATGTTTCCGATTGCAATGATATCCGTTTCAGAGTTTTGCTTCATGTTTTACAGCTACATAGTTAACCTTCTTATACACAGAAGGTTTGATTTGTTTTATTACATGAGAAGAATAATGTTTCCGAAAGTATGCTATACGGTAATCATCGGCATATTTTTATATAAACTGCTGGATTATATATTCATTAATTTCTTTGCATCGGCAGAGGAGGATGAAAATGTTTAAAAACTTGTTTGAAAAACTTAAAGACATTTCCATTAACCGTATGCTGGTTGTTTTTGTTTTAATCTTTTTCATGTTCTCAGGGATGCTTGTCAGGCTTTTTTCAATGCAGGTTGTAAACAATGAGAATAATGAAAAGGAGATAGAAGAAGAAAAAACGGCAGAGGGCTATAAAATAGTTTCTGTAAGTATTAATCCTGCAAGAGGAAATATTTATGACAGAAACGGAAATCTTCTTGCGTACAATACCCTGCAGTATAACATTGAGTTTTTTAACTCGGCAGATTTATCAACAAATGATGAAAAAAATCAGGCGATCAGCTCACTGATTAGGCTGCTTGATGAAAATGGAATAGAGCGTGAGTTTGACTTTCCGATGATGATTAATGCTGATGGAAAGCCTGAGTATACCGTTTCTGATTCTGTTCTCCTGAGGTTTCTTAAAAACTGCTATGGTCTGGCCTCAACTAAGGATCTTACGGATGAGCAAAAGGAGACAACTGCGGAAGGGCTTTTTGAATATCTGAAAAAAGGCAACAAAATCACTTCAATGTTCGGTATATCAGATTCATATACTGATGAGGAGGCCATGGAAATCTGCGCCTACAGATATCAATTGTATATAAACAATCCCTCATATTCCTCAATAAGACTTGCTTCGGACATAAGCGAAGAAATGAGAATCAGGATACTGGAAAATCAAAATATTATTCCATGCGTATATATTTCCAAATCTTATAAAAGAATCTATGACGATGCGATGTATTTTGCCCACATTATCGGATATGTAGGTAAAATTAACGAGACAGAGCTTGCTGCATATAATGATGACGGAAATGAAAACTATAATACCGAAAGTGTTGTAGGAAAACTTGGCGTGGAAAAATCTTATGATGAGTTTTTGCAGGGAATTTGCGGAGAAATGCAGCTTGCTGTTAACAGTATGGGACAGGTTGTAAGCAGAGAAGTTGTTGTAGAACCTGTTGACGGAAACAGTCTGTATCTGACAATTGATCGTGATTCACAGGTCGCGGGATATTATATTGTAGAGAAAAACATAGCTTCCACGCTTTTGGAGGTACTTGTTAATTCATATGATTATGGAACTAAGGGGGAATCAGCAGACGGCATAACGATTCCGATTTATGAAGCCTACAGTTCTCTGATAACCAATAATGTAATTGATGTAATTAACTTCCCTGACAGAGAACTTTCAGATGCAGAAGCAAGGATTTTTCAGGCATATCAAACAGGTTCTGTAAGTGTTATAGAAGGACTTAAAACGGAATTGCTATACGGTAATAAGAATCCATATAACAATTTAGGAATGTATACACGGGATTATATGGATTATCTGTATGATGCCTTAAAAGGCAGTTGGGGTTTGCTTACGGTTAATATTGATACGGAAAGCAGCTACTTTAAAGCTTATCTCAATGGAGAAAGCTCAATGGCTCAGCTGATAGAGGCATGTATAGACAATGGAAATGTTGATACGTCCGTATTGGAATTGGATGAAGGATATTATAGTACGGAGGAAATATATTCGGCTGTCTATGATTTTATCTTTAGCAAAATCTCGGAAGATGAAGAATTTATAAAACTTGTTTACAGAACAATGATCTTCAACGGAAACGTTTCGGCAAGGGATGTCTGTCTTATATTGTATGATCAGGGTATTTTGAAGGCTGATTCCGACACATATAATTCATTGCTGAATTATACCCTTTCACCATATGATTTTATGAAACGAAAGATAAACAGTCTTGAAATTACGCCTGCCATGCTGGCCCTTAAGCCATGCAGCGGTTCGATTGTAGCAACGGATCCTGATTCGGGTGATGTAATTGCCATGGTATCTTATCCGAGTTACGATAATAACAGACTGACAAATCAGATAGACTATGACTATTATATGAAACTTTCGAAGGATAAATCATATCCTATGCTCTGCCGGGCAACACAGTCTAAAACCACAACAGGTTCTACCTTTAAACCGCTTATGTCTGTTTTGGCACTCACGGAGGGAGAAATAACAACAGATACCGTCATATATGACAGAGTAAAATTTGAACAGATAGTTCCTTCTCCGTCATGTTGGGCATCTTATGGTCATGGAAGTCTTGATGTTGCCGGAGCAATAGAGAATTCATGCAACTATTTCTTCTTTACAATTGCATATAACATGTCATTGAATTCCATTGGCGAATACAGTGATGAGCAGGGGTTAAATATCATCCAGAAATATGCGGCTAAATTTGGATTTGATTCTTTATCCGGAGTTGAAATTTCAGAAAGCACACCGGCAGTATCAAGTACTGATGCCGTAAGAACATCTATCGGATATTTTCACAGTTTTGCTCCGGTTCATATTTCAAAATATGCAACGACGCTTGCAAATGGCGGAACATGCTATGATCTGACTCTGATAGATAAGGTATTGTCAAAAGACGGAAGCACGGTTTTTGAAAAAAATGCAAATGTATATAATGAGCTTGATGAAGTATCCCAAAGCTCATGGGATGCTGTTCATAATGGTATGTACAGGGTTGTAAACAATGGTTTAAAACAGCTTTTCAAGGACATCAGTGTTAAGGTTGCAGGAAAAACAGGTACTGCACAGGTTAGTCTCAATCAGCCAAATAATGCGGTATTTATTTCCTACGCGCCGTTTGATAATCCTGAAATTTCAGTAACCGTAGTAATTCCGAACGGATATAAATCCGGTAATGCTGCTAAGGTTGCCGCCGAATTTTATGCATTTTATTTTGACGGCACGAATAAAGATAATCTTTTATCAGGAAATGTCTTTGCAGGAGCGGCAAATGATACTCAGGTTGGAGATTAAACTCAAATATTAATATAATCGGAGGTTCCGAGTTGGACAAATCAATTATAATCAAGTCAAACAGAAGCGGATTATCGGTTTTTATTGAACCGACACTGACATTTGACGAGGTTAAAACAAAAATAAGAGAAAAGTTCAGGGATTCAAAACGTTTTTTTGACGATGCTGAAATGGCAATAACATTTGAAGGAAAGACATTGAGTTCATCGAATATTAACGAAATACTTGATATAATTTCGCAGGAAACAACCTTGAGTATCCTGGCGGTATTGGATAATGATGAATCAAATGAACTGGTTTACAGGAAAGTATTGAAACGATTAATGAAAAGACTTGACTCAGACGCGTGTGAAATCTATCCTTTTTCGGTAAGTGACAGAAATTCGATGGATTTCAAAGGCAGTGTCATAATTCTTGGGAATGTAGAAAAAAACTGTCAGGTACATACAAACGGCAGTGTTTTCGTACTGGGAAATGTCAGTGGAAGCATATATGCCGGTGAACTTGGAAACCGTGATGCTGTTATATATGCCGGTTCGCTTTCACCACAATCGGTAACAATAGCAGATGTTCCTTATATACCTCCGAAAGTGGAGATAAAAAAGGGTTTTTTTGGCAAAAAAAAGAACAGGGAATATAAATCCGGCCATGAAAAAACAATGCTTTTAAGGCTCTTGGATGATACAATTGATGCGATGAGTTTCGATACATATCAGGAATCGGATGAAAATAACTGATTGTCTCTGAAACATCTCACTTTTACATATGATAAAATTCCGAAAACGGATACGGATGTATTTTTGAAACACGGAGGCTTTTATGTGTAAAGTATATGTTATTGTATCAGGCAAAGGCGGAGTCGGGAAAACAACGATATCATCAGGCATTGCATCAGTAATTTCCGATTCAGGCAAAAAAACCTTATTGATTGATATGGATATCGGATTGAGAAATCTGGATATAATAATGGGGTTGGAAAATAAGATTGTATATCATCTGTTTGATGTACTTGACGGAAGGTGTAAAATTAAACAGGCACTGATAAGTTCCGGAAGTAGAAATAATCTTTTCCTTCTTCCGGCAGCACAATCAAAATCGGTCAGTGACCTTAATGTTAAAAAATTTGGGGAACTGCTGATTGTTTTGAGAGAAGCTTTTGATTGTATAATTATTGATTCTCCGGCAGGGGCAGATACGGGATTTCTGAATGCAATAAAGTACTCGGATGAAGCAGTAGTAGTTGTTTCTCCGGATGTGACATCAGTAAGAGATGCAGATCATGTTCTTGGCAGGCTTTCAGAGTTTGATATACCGTGTCATAAACTGGTGATTAACAGGTACCGAATGATTCCGGGATTGGCAGGAGCAATTTTAGGAAGCAGTGATATAAGCAGGATTCTGGGAATAAATGATACGTTTGTCGTTCCGGAGTCCCTAAGTGTGATTAACAGAAACAATCATGGTTCTGAATTGTATAAAAACGGAGCCGTATACAAGGCTGTAAAAAAAATAGCCGATGCGATGATGTAGGTGGTACGATGTTTAGAAACAAAGGATACAACATAAAAAATTACAGTTTTTCCGTCTTACTGGTATGCGTGATACTATCCTCAATCGGTCTGGTGGTTTTACAAAAACTGACTGAAGGAGCAGGTACTTCGATGTTCACGAAGCAGGTAATAGGGCTTTTTGCGGGAGTAATAATCTGTATACTGGTTTCACTTGTGGATTATCACTTTATATGCAGGTTTTGTATTCCGTTATACATCCTGAATATTGTACTGATGCTCATTTGCAAGTTTGTAAATAAAAGCATGTTTCCATATTTTTATGGGAAAAGCGTTGAAGATGCAAGAAGATGGATTCATATAGGAGGGGACGGCGGAACGGATTTTATGCCCTCTGAAATTACGAAAATTGTTCTGATCTTATGTATAGCAAGACTTCTTTACATTTTAGAAGGTAAAATCAATAGAATTTCTTCGCTGACAATACTTGCAATAGTATCTCTGATTCCGATTCTGTTTGTATTTATGCAGCCGGATTTATCAACAACAATTGTTATAGTTATGATGGTTCTGGTAATGATCTTTGTTGCTGGTCTGTCAATGAAAATCGTAATACCGTCGGTAACATTAATAGTGACTGCTTTGATAGGCTTTCTATGGTATGTTCAGCAGGATTATTCAGATTTTTTGCTTACACCATGGCAGAAAAGACGTATTTTGTCAATTCTTCATCCGGAAGATTATCCGGACTTAATGTACCAGCAGAATAATGCATCTGAAGCGATGAAGTCAGGCGGAATTTTCGGTAAAATGATAACTGATCCGGAAGGCTCAAGACTGACAAGGTATGTTCCTGTAGTAGAAAGTGATTTTATTTTTTGCGGAGTCGGAGAGGAGTTGGGGTTCCTGGGAACTGCAACAGTAATAATTCTCTTTATACTGTTTTTTTTCATTGCTTTACGAATTGCATTTAGGGCAAAAGACAAAATAGGACTCTATATAGCCGCCGGAATTGCTGCGATGATTACATTCCAGGCTTTTGTAAATATCGGTGTGGTAATTTCGATATTACCGAATACAGGTATACCGCTGCCGTTTATGAGTAGCGGATTAAGTTCGCTATTAACAAATTTTGCGACAATTGGGGTTCTGATAAATGTGGGACTCCAATGCCGGGATGCTTCTCCGGTGACAGATGACATGATTGTACGAGGCAAATATCATACGATCAGACGATGAGTTTGACCTGCCCGGGTCCGTTAAATAAAAATGATTAGATATGTACGCACATTGCAGGGTCCGAAAACGAAAGGCTGTGCGAAGAAATGAGGGTTAAAATGAAAAAAATGATTTCCGTGGTGTTAATTATCTGCATTATGTTGTCTGCAGTAGGATGCAAGAGTTCGGAGGATGAACTGTATGCTCTTTATTCATCAACCGATAATGTGGTTAATGTTGATATTGGTGAGTATATATTGGGGCAGTCTGCTCCATTACTTACGGAAGAGAGATTATGCATTATAGACAGTCAGGAACTCGTGGAAGATCCCGAATTGGACTGCAATGCCGCAATATTAATTGATCTGACGGAAAACAGATTTATTCAGGGACAGGGAATATATGATAAGGTTTATCCTGCCAGTCTTACAAAGCTTCTTACGGCATATCTTATTTTGAAATACGGAAACCTTGATGATATTGTTACAATTGATGCTGATAACTGCGGAATAACCGAGTCGGGGGCACAGTTAATCGGCTTTAAAAAAGGAGATAAGATTTCAGTCGAAAATCTTTTGTATTGTCTGTTGGTATATTCCGGAAATGATTCCGGAGTTGCTCTTGCAAAATATCTTTGTGGAAGCGAGGAGGCCTTTTGCGAAAAACTGAATGAAGAAGCAAAAAATCTCGGATGTAACGGAACGAATTTTACTAACCCTCATGGTTTGCATGATAAAAGCCACTATACTACTGTTTATGACATGTATATCATTTTAAGAGCCTGTATGAACTATGAAACATTCAGAAATATTTCTAAGGTTGTGGATTATGAAATTACATATCAGGATATTGAGGGAAAAACTGTTACAAAATCGTTCAGCACAACGAACAGATTTAAATTAGGGAAGCATAAACTGCCTGACGGAGTAACAATATTAGGCGGTAAGACAGGTAATACATATGCAGCAGGAGCATGCCTTATTCAGCAGATTTCAACAGCTTCGGGAAAGGAATATATCGTAGGCGTATTCGGAGCACAGTCGGTTGATTTACTTTATGACCAAATGTATTATTTAATAGATAAAGTGGCATCAATTGACATGCCTGTAACACCAATAGTTTCTCCGGAAGGGAATTTGAATGAATAAGTAAAAAAAACTTGGGAAATATTACTAAGTTTTTTAAATTATCAGTTGTATTTTTGTTCAAATTGTTCTATAATCATATCAAAGAAACACCCACATAAGGAGGATAAACATATGGTACAAATCATTGTTGGAGAAAAGGGTAAAGGAAAAACTAAGATTTTATTAGATAAAGCGAATTCAGATATAGTTTCTGCAAAAGGAACAATAGTATATCTCGATAAGAATAACCAGCATATGTATGAATTGAATAACAAAATCAGACTTATCAATGTAAGAGATTACTGCATTGAGTGTGCATCTGAATTTGTTGGATTCATATGCGGTATTATTTCACAGGATCACGACATAGAAAAGGTTTATTTAGACAGTTTTCTTAAGGTTGCATGTCTTGATGCAAAAGATGCTGACAGAATAATCAATAAGCTTAATATAGTATCTGAGAAGTTTAATGTAGATATTGTAATAAGCCTTTCACAGAAGTCTGAAGAAATTTCTGAAGAAGTAAAGAAATTTGTTTTAGCAGCATTATAAAAAAGAGTTTATGTAAGAGCATGGTTTATACCATGCTCTTTTATGTTTATTCGTTCCTGATTCTGCCAAAATATGAAATGGCATACAGACCTGAAATACCAACCAGAGAATAGATGATTCTTGAAAGCATGCTCATGTCTCCAAAAATGAATCTTACCAGGTCAAAACTTAAGAAGCCGATGAGCCCCCAGTTTATGGCACCTATTATTACAATAATCAGTGCAATATAATCTACAGTTTTCATGAATTTGTTCCTTTCTGTAATTTGTTAACAGTATTTTGTGCCATTCTTAAGAAAATTATACAAATTAAAGGTTTAAATTTTCTGCCCAATAAAGTATAATACTTTTATTATAAGGGTATTTATTCAAAACTGAATGAGAGCATTCTGTGCTTTAGTCAGGTCGTTGCATAAATGCTATTTAAGGAGAGACTGTTTTGAAACAGGATAACAGCAGAAAAAAAAGAGCCGAAGTAAGAAATATTAACATTGGAATTGTGGTTCTGCTTCTCGTTTTCCTATACATGGTTGTCAACATAATAATCAGCCTGAAAAAGGATCATCTGTCTATATATGAGGTCCAGGCAATAAGTATGTCGCAGGATGGTAATGCTGAAGCCGTAATCGTCAGATCGGAATCAGATTATTACACCCAGACAGCCGGATATACCAATTTCTTTATAAGAAGTGGCTCAAGAGTTGCAGTAGGAGACACCATTTATTCAATAGATGAAAGCAGAAATGTTTATGACTATCTGGTAGATTATGGTGTGAACTACACGTTGACTACAGAGGATATTGAGATATTAAAAAAATATGTTTCGGATTTTAATGACAGATATACGGATGATAACTTCGATCAGGCCTATCTGTTAAGAGATAATCTTAACTCAGAGGTTGCAAATATATCTGATTCATATTTACTGGATAATCTTGATGATATCGTAAGTGAATCCGGAAATCCTGTAACATTCAATGTTATCAAGGCTGATAAGTCGGGAACAATATCTTTTTTTAATGATTCTCTTGACGGCCTGACGGCAGATGAGGTTAGTATTGATACTTTTGATCGGTCTGATTATACATCTCAGAACCTTTATGACAACAATCTTAAAGAGTCGGAATCAATGATATATAAAATTGTATCCGACGAAAATTGGAGTCTTGTAATCAATTTATCCGAAAAGCAGTACGATGCTCTGAAAGATAAAAAGAGTTTGAGTTTTAAGATAAAAAATGACGGACTCAGCCTGACTAAACCCTGCAGTTTCTATAAGAAGGATGACGGTTATTTTTGCAGGATTGATTTGACGGAATACATGATCAGATATTTGAAGGAGCGTTTCCTCGACATTGAAATCTCAATGGATTCTGATGATGGTCTGAAGATTCCTTATTCATCAATTACAACAAAAGAGTTTTATAAGATACCTTCTCAGTATTATATCTACAATGAAGAGACTGAGGAATGGGGCTTCACAACAATGGAATATGATATAGAGACAAAACAGACAACTTATAAGTTTCTGAAAGCATCATCATATTTCAATGATAAAGAAAATGGAATAATATATGTAGATACTGACAGCCTTGAATATGGACAGTATATATATTCCATGCAGGATGAAACTCTGTTTCAGGTGAGTGTCATAGGTACTCTTAAAGGTGTATATAACGTCAATAAAGGATATGCGGTTTTCAAGAGAATAAATATAATATCTGAAAATGATGATTACTGCATTATTCTTGACGGTGCGGACAACAGCCTTAAGGCCCATGATCATATTGCACTTCATGCTGATCTTATAATTGAAGATGCACAAATCTACTAATTCACCATGTGTCGGGAGAAAAGAAATGATAAAAGAAAATATCGAGAAAATACATATTGAGATAAACAAAGCTGCATCAGATTCCGTCATGGGTCAGAATGTAACTTTGATATGTGTAAGCAAAACCAAACCGGTAGAGATGGTATTGGAAGCATACAATGCCGGCGAGCACGTTTTTGGAGAAAATAAGGTGCAGGAAATATGTGAAAAAGCACCGGTAGTGCCGGAAGATGCCAAATGGCACATGATAGGCCATCTTCAAAAAAACAAGGTTAGGAAAGCCGTTCAGTATTCAGAGATGATTCATTCGGTTGACAGTATTGAACTGGCAGAATACATCAATAGGGAAGCAAACAGGATAGAGAAAATTCAGGATATCCTGCTTGAGTTAAATATTGCATCCGAAGAATCAAAGTATGGATTGGACGAAAATGGCCTGAAGGACATGCTGAAACCGCTCTCAGAACTTAATAACATAAGACTCAGAGGCTTAATGTGTGTTGCTCCATATACTGATACGCCGGAAGAAAATCGTAAATATTTCAGAAAAATGAGAGAAATTCTTGAATATATAAATTCAACGAATCTCTTTAGTGAAGAACTTAACATTCTTTCGATGGGTATGAGCAATGATTTTAAGATTGCAATAGAAGAAGGTGCCACCCATGTTAGAATCGGTACTGGTATTTTCGGTGAACGAAATTATAATATTTAAGGAGGATAACAGAAATGGATTTTTTAAAAAAGCTCAGCGACGCTATCAGATTCAATGATGATGACTTTGATGATGATGACGATGAAGAATACTACAGGGAAATTGCCAAACTGGAAAAAAAGCAGAAGGAAAAGGCTGAAAAGGCAGAAAAAGCTGAAAGTAACCGAAGAAATTCTTCGACATTAAGGAATAAAGATACTTCAACCCGACCGGATGCAAAAGAAAGGAAGACAACATATTCCAAAGACAGGCGTGAGACAGGTACATCCATGCGGAATTCTCAAAACAGTCGAAGCAACGGAACGTATGTTAAAAGATCATCTGCATCCCAAAGAGTATTGCGTCAGACAGATGATTCTTCTTCAAAAAGGGCAACCCGAAGTGATAATGTTTATCGTTTGAGAGGAACAAAGTCAAAAATCTCTTTTTATGATGCGAAAACATTTGAAGATGCACAGCTTGTATGTGACCAGCTTTCTGAAGGCGTGGGAGTAGTCGTAAGATTTGGTAAGGAAAATGGTAGTGAATGTCAGAGAGTCATGGACTTTATTGCAGGTTGCATTTATGCAATTAACGGAAATATTCATGCTGCTTCTGAAGAATTCTTTATTTTTACACCTCAAGGAGTTGAACTTTCAGGAGATGAGATTTCAAGCATGATAAAAGATTCCGGTTTCGGCGTTCCGACTTTCAATAAAATGTTATAAGATAACCATAAATACGGAGGAAAAGCTATGATTACACCTATAGAGATTCAAAAAACAGTTTTTAAAACAGCTGCACATGGGTATTCTAAATCTCAGGTTGATGAGTTTAAGGAACTGTTACTAAAAGACTATGAGGCTTTATATCGTCAGAATCTGGATTTGACTGAGAAGATTAATCTGTTAAATGATAAACTCCAGTATTATACTTCGATGGAAAAATCACTTCATAAAGCATTGGTTCTTGCAGAAAAGTCTGCAGATGAAACTAAGAGGGCTGCTGAGCTTAATTCGGCTGCAGTTTTGAAAGATGCCAGAGCCCAGGCACAGGTAATTCTCAATGATGCAAAAATGCAGCTTAATGGTCTTCATGATGCAACATTGGAACTCATGCAGCAATATGAAACATATAAGGCACAGATATTGGCTGCATCAAATGCACAGATTCAGCTTCTTAACAGCGAAGCATTTACATTAGACAAATCAGCACTTAATGCTTATCAGGAGTTGAAGAACAATAAAGAAAAGCTTGATGGCAGGATATAGTAGAACACGGATTTGATGAACAAAAGCTGCTAATTGTTTGGTTAGCAGCTTTTACTGTGTATCAGTGGCTGTTATGTTTTGCAACAGTATCAGAGACTGCTTGTTCAGAAGCTGTTGCAAAGGCGGTTTTTTTATCTGATGTTTATATTTACACACAGGCATAGATTTCCGGAGTCAAACGGTGATTTTTGCCAGGAACAGGGGACGATATGAAAAGAAAAAGAATTCTTTTTTTGGTTTGTTGGTTTATACCATTGCTTTTGATAGATCAGCTGACTAAATATTATGCAAGAAATGTAATCAGTAAAAAGACAATTAATATAATCGATAATGTTTTGGAATTCAGATTTTTAAAAAATACGGGGGCGGCGTGGGGTTCATTCAGTTCGATGACTTCCATGCTGGTAATTATTACGATTATAATGATAATTGCAGTGATGTTTGCATATATGCGAATTCCGTTTGATAAGAGGATGTTTCCATTGCGTATGCTGCTGGTTTTTATTTTAACCGGAGCAGTGGGAAACCTGATCGACAGAATTGTATTTAAGTATGTTACGGATTTTATATACTTTGAGCTGATTAATTTCCCGGTATTTAATGTGGCTGATATTTATGTTACATGTTCTGCAATTATTATGGCGGTATTAATTCTTTTTTATTACAAGGATGAGGAGTTTGAATGGTTGAAATTCAGATAACGGATGCGGATTCGACGGAAGATGTTTTGGAATCGTTTGCTGAGGAAAAAGAAATTCTCGAAATGGAAGTAAACGATATATCTCCGATGCGAATCGATAAATATCTTTCCGAAAAATTGAGTGATTTTACAAGAAGCAGAATTCAGAAGCTTATATCTGACGGTATGGTTGAAATCGATGGTAAAGTTGTTTCTGCATCAAATATAAAATGTAAAAACGGAAATGTGATACGGGTGCATGTGCCCATGCCTGAAGAAACAGACATTCTTCCGGAAAACATTCCTTTGGATATCGTTTATGAGGACAACGGACTAATAATTGTAAATAAGCCTCAGGGGATGGTTGTACATCCTTCGGCCGGACATACAAAAGGAACTCTGGTTAATGCGTTAATGTATAAATTCGGAGGTGATTTATCAGGAATTAATGGAGAACTACGTCCGGGCATCGTTCACAGGATAGATATGAATACTTCCGGTATTCTGTGTATATGTAAAAATGATAAAACCCATAATTACATGGCAGATCTTTTGGGGAGACATGATATTCACAGGATTTATTATTGTCTCTGCAATGGAATCTTCAAAGATAAGCAGGGCAGGATAGATGCACCAATCGGACGTTCGCCATATGACAGAAAAAAGATGGCAATAAATCCTAAAGGAAAAAATGCCATTACGAATTATGAGGTTGTTGCTGAATTTAAAAACAGGTATTCTCTTGTAAAATGTCGTCTGGAAACAGGCAGAACACACCAGATCCGTGTTCACATGGCATCAAAACAACATCCTATAGTGGGAGATGATGTCTATAATACCCTGAAAAAGGATTATAAGCTTAACGGACAGCTTTTACATGCCGCCGTACTTGGATTTATACATCCTGAGACGGGAAGATATATTGAATTCAGAACTCCATTGCCGGATTATTTTATAAATATCCTTCATGGATTTAATGAAAATGCGGCAATTATTTACAAATTGGATGATGCACTTAAACAAAGGGTAAATTATAAAACTATGACAGAGGAAGCCAATGATTAGACAAAGACTTGCAGAACAGCTGCATGAACATATAAATAAAAAATATCGTGGGATACTAAAGGGGCTTCCCGGTATTGGAAAGACACAGTTTATTCATTCATACTGCCTGCAGTATTATAAAGAGTATGTGTATGTAGACTGTGAGGTTGACATCGTTGAACTTATGGAAATGGCTGTTTGTGCAAAAAAAACGCCGGAGTGCCTTTACAATTATCTTAATGACAAAACTGAGTTTATGGATTTAGATGACTATATGTGCATTGTCTTTTTTGATAATATAGAGAATTGCGATATATTCATTAAGGAAATATACCCGGTTTTGAAGAAATTGAAAATAAATGTACTGATGAGCCTTACACTGGTTACGGAATTAGCTAAGCCAATACTTGATGAAGTGCGTGTTTTTCAGTTAAATCCCATGAGTTACATGGATTTTTTGTTGCATGATGATGAAACCACTTCTAAAATGCTGCTGATGTCAAATATAAATGCATTGGCATCGGTGCCGTTCTTCCTGCATGAAAACTGTCAGAGAACATACGAAGAATATATATGCGTCGGAGGAATGCCGCAGTGTATTCCGGTATATTTTGATGCTCTGCTTTCTGACCAGATTTTGCGTGGAACACATGACGCAGCACATTTATATATGCTTGATAAACTGTTTGAAAGAGCAGAATTGGATGAAAAGACAATTTTTCAATGTCATCAGGTCATTGATTCCGTAATCGAACAAATGGTAAGAACGGACTATACAAAGTTTGTCATAGGTGCAATAAGAGACGGTGTTACATATACCAAGTATAGAAAAGCTCTGGACTTCCTGGAAGAGAATAAAATACTGCTGAAAGTGCCTCATTACGAAAACCCTCACAAGTTTTTGTACTATCTTTATGATGTGGGAATTCTTAAAGAACTTCTGTACGAATACTGTGCCAAACACAAGATTTACAACAGATATGAACATATAGAGCTGATGCTGAAAAGAAACTACACAGCTATGGAACTCATTGACAGTCCATATAAAATCTACTACTGGAAATCAAGGTATACGGCAATGGTTGATTTCGTGATTGAAGGGAAAAAGAATCTTGTTGTAATAAAGGTTTTTGATGAACCGGATTTGAGAAATAAATCACTTTATGAGTTTGAAAAAAGGTTCAATGACAGGAATTGCTGCCTTGTTAACCTTTGTGCAAAAAAAATTGATAAATCGAAAAAAATTATATTGGTTCCATTTTATTCAATATCGGGTATTTTCAAACTTGTAAAGTAAAGTTTTTGGCCAATATCTTGTATTTGGGGTTGGTGAATCATTAAAGTCTGTTGAAAAAACATGGCTTGACAACACGATTCTATTTGTGTAGTATTAGTATACGCTTACAGTAGAATATATAAAACTCGTTTACAAAGGAATTGGGGGATATGGACGTTATAAGATTACACGAAGGTGAACTTAATGTGATGGAGCTGCTTTGGTCAAACAGCAGTCTGCCTGCAAAGGACATAGCCAAAATCGTTAAGGATTACATCGGATGGGAAAAAAACACAACTTATACCGTTATCAAAAGGTTAATTGATAAAGGTGCCGTTACAAGAGAAGATCCTGGGTTTATCTGCAGGTCTGCAATAACCAAAAAGGAAGTGCAGAAGATAGAGACCAAGGTTCTTCTTGACAAGGTCTTTAATGGCAGTCTGGACTGCTTCTTTTCAGAATACCTCATGGATTTGGATCTGACAGCTGAGCAGACAAGAGAATTACGCAAACTTTTGGATGCACAATACAAGAAGTTGTTATGATTAAGGCACAAGGGAACTATAGCTTGACTTTTTATAAACGATGATATAATATATTAATGTTGGTTTTGAAAATTGAAAATTGAATATGGAGGTGTCACTATGGAAGACTGGATTAAGATTGTGATCGCAGTTGTAGTCACCGCTATTATTGTTGCACTTATAACTTGGAAGGCATCTACTACTTATAGAATTAAGGTTTATGAAGCTAAAATTGGTACTGCTGAAGAAAAAGCTGAAGAAATTCAGAAAGAGGCAGAAAAAGTTGCAGAGACAATGAAGCGTGAGGCATTGCTTGAAGCCAAAGAAGAGGCCTTGAAAGCAAAGCATGATTTCGACCGCGAAAAAAAGGAACAGAGAGCTGAACTTCAGCGTTCCGAAAAACGATTAATTTCCAAAGAAGAAAATATTGACAGAAAAATGGAATCCCTTGAGAAAAAGGAAGCCAGAATGAACCAGAAAGAAATTGAACTGGATTCATTAAGGAATAAAGCGAAAGAAGCTGCCGATAAACAGCTTGCAGAGCTTGAGAGGATTTCAGGATTAACCTCCGATAAGGCAAAGGAATATCTTTTACAAAGTGTTAAGGACGATTGTAAACATGAAATGGCAGTTCTTGTTAAGGATTTAGAATCAAAAGCAAGAGAAGATGCTGATAAAAAAGCAAAGGATATCGTTATCAATGCGATTCAGCGATGTGCGGCGGATTATGTTACTGAAGCAACCATTTCAGTTGTACAACTTCCTAATGATGAAATGAAAGGCCGAATAATCGGTAGAGAAGGTCGTAATATCCGTACGATTGAAACTCTTACAGGTGTAGATTTAATAATTGATGATACGCCTGAAGCAGTAATACTTTCATGTCATGATCCTATTAGAAGGGAAATTGCAAGAATTGCTCTTGAGAGACTTATCATTGATGGACGTATTCATCCTACCAGAATTGAAGAAATGGTTGAAAAGGCTCAAAAAGAAGTTGATTCCGTTATAAGAGAAGAAGGTGAGGCTGCTGTAATTAAGACAGGAGTTCACGGACTTCATCCTGAATTAATTAAACTGCTCGGTCGAATGAAATTCCGTACAAGTTACGGCCAGAATGCTCTCAAGCATTCAATTGAAGTTTCAATTTTATCAGGCCTTATTGCTTCAGAAATGGGACAGGATGTGAGAATTGCAAAAAGAGCCGGACTTCTTCATGATATCGGTAAGTCAGTCGATCATGAAGTGGAAGGAACTCATGTTCAGATTGGTGTTGATTTATGTAAAAAATATAAAGAATCAGCAATTGTACTTAATGCAATTGAAGCTCATCATGGAGACGTTGAATTTGGTTCTTTAATTGCATGTATAGTTCAGGCAGCTGATACAATTTCAGCAGCAAGACCTGGTGCAAGAAGAGAATCACTTGAGACATATACAAACAGATTAACACAGTTAGAAGATATAGCCAACAGCTTTAAAGGAGTTGAAAAGTCATTTGCAATTCAGGCAGGTCGTGAAGTAAGAGTCATGGTTTTACCTGAGCAGGTAAGTGATGATGAGATGGTTCTTCTTGGCAGAGAATTAGCACAGAAAATTGAAAACGAACTGGAATATCCGGGTCAAATCAAGGTAAGTCTGATTAGAGAGTCAAGAGTAACTGATATTGCAAAATAATTTGTAGCTGTTCGTAGAAATACGGACAGCTATTTTTTATTGTCACATTTTTATCGTGTACATGTATACAATTTAATGTTGATTTTTTATGATATATGGATTAAAATATAAATCGTATGGCTAAATATAGGAGCCAAAAGTATTTCACCGGTATTTTTAAGAGCTTTGATTTGTGCCGAAGCGACATAAATCAAAAAAGTCTGCCGGGTGATTCGCTTCGGAACGGAGGATATAAATGTCATTAACACTTTCTGAAAAAGCAAAAAAAGTAAAACCATCTTCAACTCTTGCAATTACTGCTAAGGCAGGAGAACTTCGTGCACAGGGACACGATGTTGTAGGATTTGGTGCAGGAGAGCCGGATTTTTGTACTCCTGAAAATATTAAGAATGCTGCGAAAGAAGCAATAGATAACAACCAGACAAAATATACGGCTGCTTCAGGTATGCCTGCACTTAAAAAAGCCGTTTGTGATAAATTTAAGAGATTTAACGGTCTTGATTATGAGCCTTCTCAGGTCGTTATAAGCAATGGTGGAAAACATACATTAATGAATGTTTTTACAGCAATACTTAATCCCGGAGATGAGGTAATAATACCGGCACCATATTGGCTCAGCTATCCTGAAATGGTAAAACTTGCAGACGGTGTTCCGGTATATGTAAAATGTGGGGTAGAGCAGAATTATAAAATCACTGCTAAGCAGCTCGCTGACGCATGTACGGAAAAAACAAAGGCATTTGTACTTACATCTCCAAGCAATCCGACAGGAATGATGTATTCTAAAGAGGAACTTGAAGAAATTGCTAAGGTCATCATTGAAAAGGATATCTATGTTGTATCCGATGAAATTTACGAAAATCTTGTATATGACAACAAGAAGGCTGTCAGCATTGCATCTTTAGGTGAAGAAATCTATAAGAGAACAATTACTTGCTGTGGTGTAGCTAAGGGCTATGCCATGACCGGCTGGAGAATAGGTTATTGTGGTGCTCCTGCAGATGTTGCAAAGCTTATGAGCTCAGTTCAGTCACATCAGACATCCAACCCAAATACAATTGCTCAGGTTGCAACAATTGAGGCTCTCAATGGCCCACAGGGTTCAATCGAAACAATGAGAGAAGAGTTTAATAAGAGAAGATGTGTTATGTTTGAAAGATTATCAGGCATGCCACATATCAAAACAGTTAAGCCGGACGGAGCTTTCTACAGTTTTGTAGATGTTTCGGAAGTACTTGGTAAGAAGCACAATGATACTGTAATAGAAGATGTTTCTGTTCTTGCTAAAATTCTTATCGAGGAATATCTTGTAGCTGTTATTCCATGTACCGATTTCGGTTTCTCGGATCATATAAGACTTTCGTATGCAATAAGTCTTGAACAGATAAATAAAGGACTTGACAGAATCGAAAAGTTCCTTAATACAGTTGCATAATTGGAGGCCGTTATGGACAATGAATACAAGCGCATAAACAGAGAACTGGTACATCAGGGAGCGATTGTCGGCTTCTATAAGGATACAATGCAGCTTGGTGACGGCTCGGTACATTATTGGGATTTTATTAAACATCCAGGGGCAGCCGCTGTTGTACCTGTTGATAATGATGGCAGAATAATCATGGTGAGGCAGTACAGAAACGCCCTTAACAGGTATACTATTGAACTTCCGGCCGGAGGTAAGAATCCTGATGAGGATTATGAAACCTGTGCAATGCGTGAATTGGAGGAAGAAACGGGTTACAAAGCAGGAAAGTGCGAACTTTTGACCGATATATATACTACGGTAGCACTTATGGATGAAAGAATTCCGATTTATCTTGCAGAAGATCTTGTTCCAACCAAACAGCATTTGGATGAAGATGAATTTTTGAATGTTGAAAAATATGATTTAGATGAGCTTGTTCAGATGATTTTTGACTGCAGGATTCAGGATTCGAAAACAATATGCGGTCTTCTTGCATATAAAACAAAAATCTCATCAGGGAAATAATTTCTGTTTTTATATAATACGTCCGCGGAACGGATTCATTAATGCCTTATATATATAATATATCAGGTATATCGGGGGCATCTCGGACATACCTATATAAAAAAGGCTAAAAATGAACAGAATAAAACTTACAAAAGAACCGGAGAAAATACTGCCGGTTCTTTTTATTTTTGAAGCTGTTACACTTTTTTGTGTATTGCAAAATCTTTTTAAAGGACAGGTTACGGTTCAATCCGTTGTATTGCCAGGTATAACGGAAAATTTTCTGATTGTACCGGTGGTACATATTATACTCATGATATTTATACTTAAAGGAAAAGAGCGAAAAAGGAAAGCATACAGAATGTTAATGATATATACGGTATTAATTCTGTTGGCAACTCTTTCCTGTGCCAAATGGTACGGTTCTGTGGGTATAAATGGATTGTTAAAATCGTTTTTGGTATTTGTTCCCCTGTATTCATTTGTCTATAAAGCGTATAAGAAAGTGGTCTTTATAAAAAATGAAAAATGCAGCATAAAGGAACTTCTACATTCCATTTTACTTATTTTCATCGGATGCTCTCTTCAGTATATGTTTTCATATGTTATAGTGCATTTTGATTTGTAGAAATGAATTTTAGGCTTATAAAAAGCATATCTATATAAAAAAGGTATTTGATTTGAATAAGAAAATCATAATTGCAGTATCTATTCTTCTTCTTATTGTTACATCAATAAGATGTGATACGGCAAATTCAAAAACCATTTCTGTCTCAGGAACCGTTTTAACCGACAATTTTAAAACTGATACCGAGTGTAACAGTTATGTTCTTATGGAAGCAAATACGGACATAATAGTAACGGGACGAAATATAAACGAAAGATTTGCACCTGCCAGCATAACAAAAGTTATGTCGCTGATCCTGATTTACGAAGCATTGGATAATGAACAGATAACCTTTGATGATGTAGTAACAGTAAGCGATCACGCGGCATCAATGGGAGGCTCTCAGATTTTTTTGGAAAGCGGTGAACAGATGAAAGTTCGTGATCTGGTGAAAAGCATTATCATCTCAAGTGCAAATGATGCCTGTACGGCAATGGCGGAATATATTGGCGGTACAGAAGAGTCTTTTGTTGAAATGATGAATCAAAAAGCATCCGAGCTTGGACTTTTAAATACACATTTCGTAAACTGTTGCGGTTTGGATGCGGAAAATCATTATTCAAGTGCTTATGATATTGCTGTTATGTCATCATATCTGCTTAAAACATATCCAAGGGTTCAGGAGTATTCATTAACCTGGATGGATATCATTGTACATAAAACCCAAAAGGGCGAAAAAGAATTTGTATTAACGAATACCAATAAACTTTTAAAAACCTACCGGGGAATTACGGGATTAAAAACAGGGTCAACCGGCGACTCGGGATATTCTTTAAGTGCAACAGCCGACAGAGATGGCACATTTTTCGTTGCTGTTGTATTGGGAGCCAAAACAACTAAGGATAGATTTTCACTTGCCACAAATCTTTTAGATTATGGCTTTGCTAATTATAAAGTTATTTCTTTTGAGCCCGATGAAATTAGTTATAACATTGATATGAACGGCTTTGTAAAAAAACAATATAAATTTAAGCCTGAAAACACTGTATATTTGCTGGTTCCGACAGATGTAAACAAGTCAGATATATCATTTGAAATGGCTGACAAAATAACTGAAAACGGCTTAGATTATGTTGTAAATTGTATTCTTAGCATTGATGATGAAGAAATCATTGAGGTTCCATTGTTTAATACGGAAATTATCGAACGTATTACGTTTAAATACTGTTTCTTAGAACTGATTAAATGTATTTAAAATTTTTTTCTTCTTTCGCTTGACATAATTAATGTCGGGGAGTATTATAAACACATACTTATAAACCGTTGAACGGGAAGAGTAACTGTTTGGAAGATTTTCAGAGAGCTGTCGTTGGTGTGAGTACAGTAATATGAAAAGCAGCGAATGGACCTGTGAGGGCGAACTGAAACCATTCTCATGGAAGTAGGGAAGACGTCATCTGCACGTTACAGCAGAGCATGTATGATTAGTACATGGCAGAGTGCATTCTATACGAATGAAGTTAGGTGGTACCGCAGAAATGGTTTATTCCTGTCCTATCAAAATATTGATAGGGCAGTTTTTTTATTTAGAAAGAAAGAGAGGTTTATTGCCATGGAAAAAACAATTCCTTACAAAATTTATCTTGAAGAAAAGGAGATGCCTAAGCAGTGGTATAATGTCCGTGCTGACATGAAAAAGAAACCGGCTCCATTATTAAATCCGGCAACACATAAACCTGTTACCGTAGATGAGTTATCAGAAGTATTTTGCAGAGAACTCGCCATTCAGGAACTCGATGAAACCACACCATATATCGACATACCTGAAGAAATCAGAGATTTCTATAAAATGTACAGACCATCTCCATTAGTAAGAGCATACTGTTTGGAAGAGAAACTTCAGACACCGGCTCATATTTATTACAAATTTGAAGGAAATAATACATCCGGAAGCCACAAGCTTAATTCCGCAATTGCTCAGGCATATTATGCTAAGAAACAGGGATTAAAAGGTGTTACAACAGAAACCGGAGCCGGACAGTGGGGAACCGCTTTGTCCATGGCATGTTCATATTTTGATCTTGACTGTCAGGTTTATATGGTTAAGTGTTCATACGAACAAAAGCCTTTCAGACGTGAAGTGATGAGAACATACGGAGCAAAAGTTACTCCATCACCTTCAATGACAACCGAGGTCGGAAAGAAGATAAATGCTGAATTTCCGGGAACAACAGGAAGTCTGGGATGCGCAATATCTGAAGCTGTTGAAGATGCAGGCTCTCAGGAAGGATACCGATATGTATTGGGATCGGTTCTTTCACAGGTGCTTCTCCATCAGTCAATAATCGGACTTGAAACAAAGTCTGCACTTGATAAATATGGCATTAAGGCTGATATAATTATAGGATGTGCGGGAGGTGGTTCCAATATTGGAGGACTCATTTCACCATTTGCCGGCGAAATGCTGAGAGGGGAGGCAGACTACAAAATCATTGCTGTTGAACCTGCTTCATGTCCAAGCTTAACAAGAGGTGTATATGCATATGATTTCTGTGATACCGGTAAAGTTTGTCCACTTCAGAAAATGTATACTCTCGGAAGCGGATTTATTCCTTCAGCAAGTCATGCGGGCGGACTCAGATACCATGGTATGAGTTCGGTAGTTTCAGAACTTTATGATCAGGGACTTATAGAGGCAAGAAGTGTTGAACAGACAGAAGTATTTAATGCGGCAACAACCTTTGCACGTGTTGAAGGTATTCTGCCTGCACCTGAAAGCAGTCATGCAATTAAGATTGCAATAGATGAGGCAATGAAATGTAAGGAAACCGGCGAAGAAAAGAATATTGTATTTGGTCTCACAGGAACCGGATACTTTGATATGTTCGCATACCAGCGTTTTAATGATGGCGAAATGTCAGATTACATTCCAAGTGATGAAGAACTTTCAGCTGCTATAGCTAAACTGCCTGAAATCTAAAAATCAGAGATTAATAAAGACAGATGACGGAGTTTGTTAAAAGGACTCCTCATCTGTTTTTTTGTCAAAAATCAATAGACTTATTTAAGGTAAAATGATATTATAATATGAGGATTTCTTTGGAAGGTGAAACATGAAATTGCTTTTATGTATATGTCTTACTTTAATGGTTCTTATAACGATTCATATAATTTATGAACTTAAGAATCTTGAAGTAACACATGTTAATATAAAAACAGATAAAAAAGTTAATATCAGATTGGCACTTGTTTCTGATCTTCATGATTTTGATTATAAAGGAAAGAAAAAACTTGTCACTTTAATTCTGAGAGAAAAAGCCGATGCTGTATGTATTCCGGGAGACGGTATAGTCGCAGACAGTTGTAAATTTGAAAACTTCCTCAAATTTATAAAAGAACTTGATGAAGCGAATATACCTGTATTTATGTCCCTTGGAAATCATGAGTTGAAATTAAAACGGGATTTCAGGGAAAAATCTAATCTGCTGAAGAAAAACCTTGAAATGTATAATGTAAAAATACTTGATAATGCTTCGTTTTCCGTTGATAATGTTTGCTTTAGCGGATATACTAATCCTTTAAAGCAGTACTCAAAATTCAAAAAAACATACAAGCTCGAATTTGATGAATTTGTTTCGGAATCAAATATACGTCCCGACCCGGAAAAGTATAACATTTTGCTTGCTCATAATCCCATTTACTTTGATATTTATCAAAAATGGGGTGCAGATCTTGTTTTATCAGGACATCTTCACGGAGGAATTATAAGATTACCTTTTGTTGGCGGTCTTTTATCCCCTCAGACATTTTTCAGAGGTCGTTACGATTCCGGTGAGTATAAGAATGATAAAAGTGTAATGTATATTTCAAGAGGTTTGGGAGTTCATTCCATACCAATTCGTTTTATGAACAGACCGGAGCTTTCCATTATAGAAGTTAATGGTTAAGACAGAGACTAAATCAGGAGGAAAAATGAATTCAATACCTGTTAAACTTGAAGTTTTTGAAGGACCTTTGGATTTGCTTCTTCATTTAATAGAAAAGAATAAAGTCGATATATATGACATTCCCATTGCTTTAATCACGGATCAGTATATCGAGTATATTGAAGTCATGAAAGATGATCATATGGAAATCATGAGTGACTTTTTGGTAATGGCCGCAACGCTGATAAGAATAAAGTCACAAATGCTGCTTCCGAAACATGAAGAAAATGAAGAGGAAGATGAGGATCCAAGAACAGAACTTGTTGAAAGACTGATTGAATACAAAATGTTTAAATACGTTTCAAGGGAACTTAAAGACATGAGTATTCAGGCTTCGAAGCGTATATATCGTGAGGAAAAATTGCCGGAAGAGGTTTTATGCTTCAAAGAAGAAGTGAAGGCAGAGGACGTAATCGGGGATACAACTTTAGAACTGCTTAGCAATATTTTTAAAGATGTAATGAAGAGAAATGCAAATAAGCTTGATCCGATAAGAAGTAATTTTGGAAAAATCCAAAAGGAGGAAGTTAATTTTACAGAAAAAGTCCTCAGAATACAGGAGTATGGAATAAAGCACAAAAAATGCAGTTTTCGTAAACTCCTAGACAATACAAAAAGTAAGGTTGAGATAATAGTTACCTTTTTAGGTATTCTAGAACTTATAAAAATGGGAAGAGTAACCATCGAGCAGGACGGAATTTTTCAGGATATAGAGGTTTCATTTCTTGCTGATGATGTCGTAGCCGTAGAACAGTATTTTTAGAATAAAGATATCTGTCCGGGTATTCACGGAGGTTTTTATGGAAATAAAAGAAGAAGGAAAGATACAGACTATTGATGAAATAAAATCATCAATTGAAGCAATTTTGTTTGCAATGGGAGAAAGTGTTGAAGCATCAAGAATTGCTGAAGCCCTTAACATATCAGAAAAAGTTGCCATTTCACTTTGCCGACAGCTTATGGATGAATATAACGAGTCTGACAGAGGAATGAGTATCATTGAATTGGATAAGAGTTATCAAATGTGCTCGAATCCTAAGTATTATAAGGATTTGATTAAGCTGTGCCATGTGCCGAAAAAACATAACCTTACGGATGTAATGCTTGAAACTCTCTCTATAATTGCATATAAACAACCTGTTACCAGACAGGAAATCGAAGCCATAAGAGGTGTTAAAAGTGATTTTGCCGTTAATAAGCTGCTTGAATACAACCTGATTGAAGAATTAGGAAGAAAGGATGTTCCCGGTCGTCCGGTACTCTTTGGCACCAGTGAAGATTTTCTGAGATGTTTCGGGGTGAGTTCTACGGATGAACTTCCGATAATTGATGAAACGGTTAAGGAGGAATTGCGTATGGAAGCAATTACCGAATCACAGGTTAAAGAAGAAATTCTTATAACAAGTTAAAAAATCGCTGCAAGAATATTTGCAGCGATTTTTTCATATATTTTGACAGACATGCTAAAGGATGATAAATGAAAAAGGCAGCCTGTATGCTATTTATGTTGATAGGTATCCTAATGATGGTAATTATATATTTTAACCGACCCGGTGGCGGTTCAGATAAAAAAACAGAATACGATTATGAAAGGTATTATGCTTATTGTCTGAAAGCAGCTGAAGCGAAAAAGGAGACAATTCCACGAATAACAGCATATTCAGCATGCATGACAGATTCCAGAGATGGTCATATATTGTTTGAAAAAAATAGTAATATGAGGCTTCCCAACGCAAGTACGACAAAGATGATTACCGCTTTGACTGCTTTGAGATATGCCGATATTAATACCGAGGTGACGGTAAGCAAAAATGCTGCATCTGCCCCAAAGGTAAAACTTGGCGTAAAAGAAGGTGAGCATTATTATTTGCGGGATTTATTACATTCAATGCTTATGGCAAGCCATAATGACTCTGCAGTTGCAATAGCCGAATCCGTAAGCGGTTCAACAGATGAATTTGCAGGACTTATGAATAGAACTGCTTATGAATTGGGAGCATATGACTCGTCATTTGTGACACCTAACGGGCTTGATGCTGAAAACCATTTTTCGACAGCTTATGATTTGTGTAAAATCGGTGCTGCTTTTATGAATAGCGATTTTTTATCAGAAATAGCTGAAAAACGGGAATATTCTTTTAATGAAATTTCCGGCGGAAAAAGTTATAACATAAGAAACATTAATGCTTTTCTGGAAATCCTTGAAGGAGCATCCGGAATAAAAACCGGATACACGGGAAAGGCCGGATACTGTTTTGTAGGTTCAGTAGAGACGGAGAGTACCAGACTCATCAGTTCGGTTTTAGCAAGCGGATGGCCTCCTGAAAAAATGAAAAAGTGGGAGGATACTAAAATAATATATAAATATGTAACGGATACATATTCTGAATTAAATCTTGAGTGTCCAAGAATTGACCTTAATTTGATATGGGGATTGGATTCTGAATTTTATTGTGAGAAGGTATCATATCAGCTTTTATACAAAAAAAGTGAGGAAATAACGGAGATTATAAAAATATGTCCGTGTGAAAATGAAATGGCAAAAGTTGATGGTGAGTATTACACTGAATGCTTTATTATGTACGGGAACGTGATGCAGCATATGAACTGCCTAAAAGAAGCGGAAGATTAGTCAGAAGTATATTAAAAGGAGTGACCATACGAAATGATCACTCCTTTTTAGTAATATGTAAAGGCTTAGTCGTCTAAATATTTGTTGTAGAATTTTGTTACTATGATATCAATTGCATTTTCGTCAAGTTTTCCGAGATTAGACTTGAGAAGAGCTTTGATTCCGTTTATTTTGTTCTGATAATTCTGTTCTGGAGTAGCATCAGCCTTTTCGTACTGCTTTACTGATACCGAATTACAATTTGCCATTAACCATGCATTAATAAGAGAATTAAGCTGACCACCGGTTAAGGCAAGAATGTATGTAGATGACTTCAGATCGGTATAATCAGAAGGTTTTGCAGCATTTTTAACCACCGCAGGTTCAAACAAACCATTAAGTTCAGTTTGAGAAGAGTATCTCAGGGTTGCGGCAAGACCGGAAATTGAATTACGCTCAACAGAATCAACATCGGTTCTATACTTAGAATAATCGATGGATGTTCTTCTTGTATAGTAAGACATCTTTTCTTCATCCTTCTTTGATGAATAATCAGGCACAAAACCTTTGTATCCGTCATCAGGTATATCGTCATCGATTAACTGAAAATCCTTGCTCTTACGTCTTGGTTTTTCAATTGGATTATTCTTTCTGTTCTGAACTTTCTTAGCAGTCTCTTCCTTAAGTGCCTTAAACGCATCAGGATCAAAGCCATATGCGTTTGCAGTTTCGACATCAAGATCCTTTGAAGGATCATCCTGATGGTAGTCAGGCACAAACCCCTTGTATGTACCGTCATCGATATCATCAACATTGGCAAGCTGTCTGAAACGGTCTGCAAACTTATTTCTTCCACTGCCTTCAATTTTAGGCTCGGTTTTATTTGCACGACTGTTAATGATGGATTCAAACGTAGGTGAATTATCTGTATCTTCAGGCTCCTTCTCGGCAGATGAAAGCTCGGCTTCGGATGCTGCAAACATATTGTTTGTGAACATTTCCTCAACAACAGGAGATGAGCCTTCAGATTCATCTTCAACAGCAGCAAAAGAAGATGGATTAAATGATTTCCTTTTAAATCCGGAAAGGAAATCATTAAAGGAATCTTCTTCTATATTATCGACAGAATTTTCTTCTTCGGATTTTTCTTCTTCAATATTGTAAAAATCATCATCCGAAACTTCTACGGCATCGACAACAATAGTATCACCGACGGCATATTCATCAACCGGCTCCGTTTCCACAAATATAGGACCGGATTCAGGAATTATTTCGTGCTCTTCAATATTGACCGGTTCTTCATGCACGGTTTCACCTTTTACATGTGGAATGGAAGAGTCTTTTTGTTCGGATTTTCTCTGTTGCTCAGCTTCACGAATGCCTTCTTCGAACATTTTACGTCTCTTTTCACTGGCAAGACGTTTTTGTTCCTGTTCTTCAGCGATTCTTCTCTGTTCCTCAGCAATCTTTCTTTCTTCTTCTTCGCGGCGGAGTCTTTCTTCTTCCTCAGCCTTTAAGCGGGCCTCTTCTTCAGCCTTTAAGCGGGCTTCTTCCTCAGCCTGTCGAATTGCTTCCTCGGCACGTCTGGCAGCTTCCTCAGCTTCAATTCTTGCACGTTCAGCTTCCTCCATTGCCTTACGGGCTTCTTCCTCAATTCGCTGACGTTCTTCTTCAGCAGCGCGCAGAAGAGCTTCCTGTTCTTCACGACGAAGTCTTTCTTCTTCTTCGGCTTTTAGGCGGGCTTCTTCTTCGGCACGTCTGGCGGCTTCTTCAGCTTCACGACGGAGCCTTTCTTCTTCCTCACGGCGAAGTCTTTCTTCCTCCTCGGCTTTTAAACGGGCTTCCTCTTCGGCACGTCTGGCAGCTTCCTCAGCCTCACGTTTTTTATCTTCTTCCGCCTTAAGTCTTTTTGCTTCAATGGCATAGAAAGATGTACAGGCACGAAGTGCTGCTCTGGCATCGGACTGCATTACATAAATTTTAAAGTTTTTTTCACGGAGACTGTAACGATAGGTACTTTGAATACCCTGCTCCTTCATATATTCTATAACACCCTGTGCCGATTCTTCGTTAGTTAATGAGAAAACGGACACCTCTTTTTCTTCTTCAATATGATTTACAAGGTTGGTGTTGCAATCAGGACAAATCAATAAAGAATCGTCCTCAAAAATTTTATTGCAGCTAGTGCATTTCTTTGACATTAGAATTACCTCCTCGTGCATAACAACGCATGGTTTATTATATACAAATTATTTGCATTTAGCAAGGATTAAGCACTAATTTGACGTAAATATCATTAAAATTTTGCATTTTATCAAAAAAATTTTATGTAAAGTGCACAGTATCGGATTTTAAAGCAGAATCGCTTATTTTTTTAAGGACTTTACAAATCATATTTAATAAACTATGATATAAAAGCTGACAAATGCGTGTCGGAATTATATAAATTTAAGACTGAAAAAGTCGGAAAGAGGATGCTATGCCTTGGTGCCCGGTATGTAAAAATGAATATAGAGAAGGGTTTTCAATATGCAGTGAATGTAAAGTTCCTTTGGTTGATGAACTAGCAGAGGAATCCTCATTTTTGCTGTTGTGTATTATAGAAAAACAGGAAGTTAAACTTGAAGACGATTTGACTGAAATGCTGAATTTTTCTGAAATTCCTTTTGAAATAAAAATAAACGGAGAGAATTCGGAATTCTATATAAGCAGTAAGCATATGCACAAAGGAAAAACTGCACTTAAGGCTTTTACAAATGTTCATGATGAGTACTATATAAAAGAAAACATTGATACTTCTCTTTATATAGGTATAAAAAATTTGAGTAACAGTGAATCTGATTGCATTGATACTGCAGCTGCATCAGAAAAGACCGAAGAGGAGCTTTTTTCTGCAAAACGGATGTATTCTAACACGTCTGTTTATGAGTCAAAAAGGGATAAAGCAGACGAGGAGTATAATTCGGGTATAATTTTCACTTTGTTCGGAATTTTTGGAATAATTTTCATGCTTCTGAATGTGTTTGATGTTATAAACCTTATAAACGGAAAGTTTAATCTTATAGCAGACACGGCTTTATTTGCCCTGATGCTGGTAATTGGAATTATATCTTTTTCGAGAGCAAAACGTTTTAAAAAGGACGCTGTTGGTGAAGAATCGTTTATAGATGAGTTATCAGAATGGTGTGCAGCAAATATTTTAAAAGAAGAAGTAATTTCAAATGATGACTCTGAGGAAGCTGACGAGATTAATTTCTTTAACAGGATTTCTTACATAAAGGATAGGATTAAAGAAAAGTATCCTGATATTGATGAAGTTTTCCTGGACTCATACAGTGAGGAGTTCTACAACGAAATGTTTGAATAAAAACGGAGGAAAAAATGAAAGAAACCAGATTAGCCTTATCTGATGAAATATTAATGAATATTGAAAAGCCCGGAAGATATATAGGCGGAGAAGTAAACATGGTCCGGAAGAATCCTGACGAAGTGTCTGTCAGATTCTGTATGTGTTTTCCGGATGTCTATGAAGTAGGAATGAGTCATCTTGGAATACAGATCATATATGATCTTCTTAACAAAAGAGATGATATCTATTGTGAGAGGGTTTATTCCCCATGGCCTGATTTGGACAAGATAATGAGGGAGAAAAAAATACCTCTTTTTGCATTGGAAAGTCAGGATCCCATAAAAAAATTTGACTTTCTCGGAATCACCCTGCAGTATGAAATGTGCTATACAAACATACTTCAAATTCTTGAACTCTCCGAAATTCCTTTCTATTCAATTGACAGAAGTGAAGATGATCCCATTATCATTGGCGGCGGGCCATGTTCATATAATCCGGAACCGATAGCTGATTTTTTTGACCTGTTTTACATAGGTGAAGCAGAAACACAGTATTATAATCTGATAGACTTCTACAATGAAAACAGGAAAAAGAATGGTACAAGGGAGGAATTTTTAAAACAGGCATCACAAATCCCCGGAATTTATGTTCCAAGGTTCTATGATGTGGATTATAACGAAGATGGTACAATAAAAAGTTTTGGTCCTAACACGGATTCTGTACCTGTAAAAGTAAAAAAAGAGGTTGAGATGAATCTTTCGGACACATTTTATCCGGAAAAGCCTTTAGTAAGCACAATTCAGTCGGTTCAGGACAGAGTGGTACTTGAAATTCAAAGAGGCTGTATCAGAGGATGCAGATTCTGTCAGGCAGGAATGATTTACAGACCTATTAGAGAAAGGGATATAGATTTTCTAAAAGATAAAGCAAAGAAGATGCTGGATTCAACCGGACAGGATGAAATAACTTTAAGTTCATTAAGTTCAAGTGACTATTCCCAGCTTGCAGAACTGGTATATTATCTTATTGATGAATACCAGGACAAACATGTCAATATTGCTTTACCATCTCTCAGAATTGACGCTTTTGCATTAGATGTAATGAGTAAAGTTCAGGATGTGAAAAAGAGTTCTGTTACATTTGCTCCTGAAGCCGGTTCTCAAAGAATGAGAGATGTCATAAATAAAGGTTTAACAAAGGAAAATATTCTTAATGGTGCTATGCTTGCTTTTAAGGGAGGATGGAATAAGGTAAAGCTTTATTTTATGCTTGGACTTCCGACGGAAACTGATGATGATGCCAGAGAAATTGCTCATCTTGCAAATGACATTGCGACAGAGTACTATACGATTCCAAAGGAAGAAAGAAATGGCAAGGTTTCAATTACAGTAAGTACCTCTTTCTTTATCCCAAAACCTTTTACTCCGTTTCAGTGGTCGGCAATGGCTGATAAAAACGTGTTTACCGAGAGGCAATCCGTTCTCAGTAATGAATTGAAGGAAATGCTCAATAAAAAAAGCATAAGATATATTTGGCATGATGAACAGACCTCAGAATTGGAAGGAATTCTTGCCCGTGGAGACAGAAGACTTTCAAAGGTTATAATGGATGTCTACAAAAAAGGAAATATTTTCGATGCCTGGGTTGAGTATTTTAATTATCAGAACTGGAAAGATGCTCTGGATGAGAATGGTATTTCGGTTTCTTTTTACAATAATAGAGAACGTGAATTTGACGAAATACTTCCTTGGGATTTTATTGATACAGGTGTGTCAAAAAAATTCTTATGGAATGAGTACAATAATGCAAAGATGGCAAAAGTAACGCCAAACTGTCGTTCAAAATGTGCCGGCTGTGGAGCTTCTGTTTTTGGAGGAGGTGTCTGTTATGAGAGTAAGAATTAAATTTGCTAAATTTGATACTCAAAGATTTCTGGGTCATTTGGATGTGATGCGTTATTTTCAGAAGCTGTTCAACAGATCCGGATTGCCGGTCAAATATTCGGAAGGCTATCATCCGCATCAGATATTAAGTTTTGCTCAACCTCTTGGATTGGGAATCACGAGTGATGGAGAATATCTGGATATGGAACTCTCAGTTGAAATTCCATGTGATGAAATTCTTCAGGCACTAAGAAACGGTCTTTCTCATGGATATGAGATTATTGAGTGTGTAAAACTGGCTGACAGACAGGTAAATGAAAAACTTGTAACATCTATGTCTCTTATTACACGGGCAAACTATTATCTTATACTAAAAGACGGTTCATTTTCAGAACAATTGAAAAACGCAGCCTGTCAGCTGATGTCAGATAAGGATATTACCGTTTTGAAAAAAACAAAGAAAGGTGAAAAAGAAATTGATATCAGACCTTTCATTTATGAAATCGGTTTTTATAACGGAAAACTAACGGAACTGTATGTAAAAGAAAGTGTTAATAGAACGATTCTTGAAGAAAACCTGCATCAAAACATTCTTCATGCGCCTTCTTTTGAAAACGAAACGGGTTTGATGATAAGTCTTTCAGCAGGAAGCGACACAAATATCAGTCCTTACTTATTCATATCTGCATTGATTAATAAAACAGAAATCAACATCTCACAGGATTCATTCAGAATACATCGAATGGAGCTTTTGGGTGGAAAAGAAACGGAAAGCGTACCTTTATGCAAAATTCTCTGATTGTATACAAAAAAGCCGGTTATCTTATTTCTGCAGGATTTAAGAACGGCCGGCTTGTTGATATTGACTTTGAAAAAGAAAACAGTTTTTCCACAGGAAGTATTTATGTCGGTTATATCGTCAATGTATTACCGCATTTAAAGTGTGCCTATGTGGACATAGGCCTGAGCAAGCCTTGCTATATGGAAATGGAAGACGGCTTTATATACTGTACCGATAAAAAACATTCTGACGGAAAGATTCATCCGGGTGACAATATCATTGTGATGATTTCAAAAGAAAGTAAAGGCAGTAAACCCATCAGTGTAACGCCTGAATTATCGGTTACGACTCCATATTGCGTCGTAACATTAAATCGAAATAAAACATATGGAATTTCTTCAAAAATAAAAGATTCCGAAAAGAAGAAAGAGCTAAGAAAAGTTCTGAGCAGTTTTATTTCAGAAGATATAAGTATAATTGCCCGGACTCTATGTGAAAATTCCAATATTGATCTTGTTGCAAAAAGTATGGAATCTTCTATATGCAGACTGCGTAATATTATTGATTTATCACATAAAAGAACAAAAGGTTCCTGTATTTACCGATCTGATACATTTTTTATGAATATCAGGCAAGATGTATTAAATAATACCTATGAGAAGGTAATGACAGACTCGCGTGAAATTTTTAATACACTTGAAGACTTTTTTCAAGAAGAATCGTCACGGTCAAAACTTACTTTTTATTTAGATGAATCATATTCGCTGGCTGCTCTTTTCAATATGAAAAGCCATTTAAGCGAGTTGATTAAAGAACGGGTATGGTTAAAAAGCGGAGCAGATCTTGTTATTCAAAAAACAGAGGCTCTTTATTCTATAGATGTAAACACCTCAAAAGCATCTGCTTCAAAAATGAAAAATGGTTTTATCGGAATTAATATTGAAGCTGCAGAGGAAATTATCAGACAACTAAAATTAAGAAATCTTTCAGGTATAATCCTTGTTGATTTTATAAATATGAACGGAACTGATACAAAAGTGTTTTATGAAAGGTTAAAAGTTCTTTGCAAAGCTGATAAATTAATTCAATTGCATGACATTACAAAATTAGGTTTAGTGGAGATTACACGAAGTCGAAGAAAACAGCCATATGAAGAAGTGATAAAAGAAGTGTTGGAAGAATAATAAAATTCTCCTGTAATTGCATGTATCATAGGTGCAATTGCAGGAGAATTTTCTTGCATTTTAATTAATTTTATGTATTGACAGGATATCATAGAAGAGGTATTATATTTTCAAATCAATTGTCTTTAACAAGCATAAGTATATCTATACTTGCTGAACTCAACTGTTAACATACATATTCATTACAAGTTATTTTGAAAATTTGTCTGTATATAGACGAACAATTTACAATGATGCATTAGAGAGAGGATTATGTATTCTGATTTCATTTATAGAAAAAGGAGGTTTCTATAAATGAAATCGAAAATTTTAGCAGTAGCAGCCGCATGTATGATGCTTCTTAGCACCGCATATGCAGAACCAACGAATTGGAGTGTTAATTACATTCCGGGAGCACCATCAAGTATCAGTAATCAGGTTAGTACAGTCAGGGTGGATTTTACAGGTAAGTACTATTATGTTACCTGCACTTCTTCAAGTGTTGCAAGTGGAGTATATTCACCTTATGTCATGACTTCGGCAGAAAAGTCAAGTAATACTTTTTCATTTGCATACAAAGGTTCCTATACTTATCCACCTAATTACACAACTAAAATATTGTCAGATAATGTTTCATTTACTGCAAAGGGCAATAAAAGCATAAAAATCAGTGGCTATGTCAGTTGGTGTTATAGGCAGGCTAAAAAGCCTGCCTATAAAAAAATAAGGAGGTTACTATGAAAAAAAGTTTATTCTGTTATGTTCTGTTTGTGATGCTTCTTTTGACTGCATGTGGCTCAAAAGATAATTCGAGTGATGTAACAATAGAAGAATTAAGTGATATAAGTGATTTTGACGGGTATTCATTAAATGATAAGGCTATGCTGATTTCTGAAGTTAAGAATATTTATCAAAGTAAAATAGATGAAGTTATGCAATTTACTGCTCAAAACAGTAAGCTCCTTTTTAAAGATGATAGTGAATTTTGTGCTTTGAGAGATTTTGACAGGTTGTATTTATTTGAACAGGATACTTCCGACAGAGAAACAACCGTAGGCGATGCGAAAGAGTATTTTCGAAAAGCCCTTGATTCATTAGGCTACGATTCTGAACAGTTTTTGACGGAGAACAATACTGTTATCGATTATGATGAAATAACGTATAATTTGGACTCTTTGAATGATTCTGACTTGATGAGTGAAAAGGGAGGTATTTGGGTACTCTCTACAAAAGAATGTGCTTTTAATTTATGGCCTAACGGTTTATATGCACTAAGCGATGGCTCAATTTGTGATTTTTTGGGAAATGAAACTGCATCAGAGGATTTTTATGGAAATTTTGAGTTTGGTGAAACAGGGGTTGTAAAAGGCAGTCTTGAAGAATTATCAGATGAATCCTATCCGCTTATTGATAAAGAGGCAACAGTAGGTGAAATGTCTGAATATGCTATGGATTTTGTGAAAACCAAGGATCTTTTACCATATCCTGACGAAATAGAGATGGAAATATGTGATGTTCATGTAATGACCTTGAACAAGATTGGTTATTTTTCTAATAATGCTTATCTTTGTTAAATATATAGTTATTGACCCTTTGGCCGGCTGTAGCGAGGTTATGAATTCAAAATTGTCCTTTGCCGAACCGTTTATCGCATTGGGGAACTCGGAAATTGTAATGCTTTCAATCCCGGTTCTGTTTATAGTTCTTATGTCCGATTTTCCAAAGAATGGAAGAGATAATTTTTTTAATCAGGTTCGCACTAGCAGAGCAACCTGGATTTCTGCACAGATTCTTTTTGGTTTGATTGGCAGCATTATAAATGTTTGTTTTCTTTTTTTGTCATCCGTCATCATGTCTTTAAGATGGATTAGTTTTGATTTGGAGTTCAGTTATGCAATTACCAATTACCACTCCAGATTTCCTGAAAAAACCGATATTTCACAAGCACTTTTGCCTAATAACATCTATACGCATATGACAGCAGGCAAAACACTCATCATTACGATGATTACCATGATTCTCAGCTTATGGCTTTTATACATAATAGTACTTTTGGGCACGATAATAAACAAAAAAATGTTGGTTTGCTTATTGCTGTGGGTTTGGTAATTACAGGAATTGCTTCTATTGTAACTAAATCATCCCTTATGTGGATTTTCCCTATGGCACACACCATACCTTGGATACATTTTAAAGCATATCAGAGTGAAGAAATTTTTCCAATGTGGGGTTCTTATCTGTACATTGCAATTTCCCTGATTGTATTGATTGCAGCGTGTTTCCTCTTAAAAAACAAGTATCAGAGCGGGAAATAAGCAGAGGAGTTTTTCTTAAATTAGTTAAAAAAAGCGGAGGAGATTTATGGATAAAATAACTGTTGAAAACGTTGATTTAACGTTGGGCAAAAATCATATTTTAAAAGATATTACCGTTAATTTTGAGGAAGGTATGATACATGGTCTGATTGGAAGAAACGGCAGTGCCAAAACAATGCTAATGAAGAGTATTTGCGGGTTTGTAAAACCTCAACGAGGAAAAATCCTTGTAAATGGAAAACAAATAGGCAGGGATGTTGATTATCCGGGCGATGTTGGTATAATAATTGAGACCCCCGGATTCCTTTCGTATTATTCAGGTTTTAAAAATCTCAAAATGCTGGCAGGTTTAAAAAATCTGATATCTGACAGGGAAATAAAAGAAACAATGGTAAGTGTAGGACTTGATCCGGAATTAAAGAGAAGCGTAAGTAAGTAAGTATTCTCTGGGAATGAGACAAAGGCTCGGACTTGCTCAGGCCATAATGGAGAATCCGTCTCTGCTTATTCTTGATGAACCTTTTAACGGATTGGATAAAGACGGTGTCAAAGATATGCGTAAATATCTTTTATCATATAAGGAACAGGGAAAGACCATCATTATCGCATCACATTCAGCTGAAGATATTGCCGTTTTATGTGATTCCGTTTATGAGATGGATAAGGGTGTTCTTGAAAAAATAAAGTAAATCGCTTTACCTTATAATATAAAAAAAACCGAAAAAAAGATGCTTGACAATACAACGTTTTAAATGTATATTATATGAGTATGCCGCTTAGTGAGGTTCCAAAGTTCTGTTTACAATAGACACCGTAACTAGCGAGTAATGATAATAGGAGGTACCCTTAATGTACGCAATTATTGCAACTGGTGGTAAGCAGTACAAAGTATCCGAAGGCGATATCATTAGAGTGGAAAAACTTGGCTTAGGTGAAGGCGAGACAGTTGATTTTGATCAGGTTCTTGCAGTAAACAACGGAGAATTAGTTGTTGGAACACCTGTAGTTGCCGGAGCAAAGGTTTCTGCAAAGGTATTAGGCGAAGGCAAGGCTAAGAAAGTTATTGTTTACAGATACAAGAGAAAGAGCGGTTATCATAAGAAGAATGGTCATCGTCAGCAGTTCACAAAGGTTCAGATTGAAAGCATTTCAATGTAATTCCTTTTGGAGAAATAGCGATGATTACCATTAAAATATATGGCAAAAATGATTGTTTCTGCGGATTTGAAATAAGCGGTCATGCAGGATATTCCGAACATGGAAAGGATATAGTATGCGCATCCGTTTCTGTTTTGGCAATCAATACCGTGAATTCAATAGAACAGTTTACTAATGACAGGTTTGAATTAAAAGAATCGCCTGATGGGAGCGGTTATCTGTATTTTTATATAAATAATCCATCCTATGAAAGTGAATTGCTTTTAAATTCATTTGTTATTGGTGTCAGTGCCATATATGAGAATTATGGTAAAAAGTATTTAAAGATTGTTTATTGACATTTTATAAGGAGGTAATTAGTCATGATGAAGATGAACCTTCAGTTATTTGCCCATAAAAAGGGTGTTGGTTCTACAAAGAACGGACGTGATTCCGAGTCTAAGAGATTAGGCGCTAAGAGAGCCGATGGTCAGTTCGTTTTAGCAGGCAATATTCTTTACAGACAGCGTGGAACAAAGATTAATCCGGGCGTAAATGTTGGTATCGGTGGAGATGATACTCTTTTCGCTCTTAAGGATGGAGTTTTAAGATTCCAGACAAAGGCAAAAGGCAAGAAGTATGCCAATGTTTTTCCTGTAGAAGAATAATTTATAAACTTAGAGCCCTGATTTTTTAATCAGGGCTTTTTTACTCTGTGGAGATTCATACACAATTATAATTTCATTGTAAGAATTGTGTGTGATTATATTTCAGAAAATTACCCGGAGGTAGTTAATGTTTGCAGATATAGCTAATATATATATCAGGTCAGGTAAAGGCGGAGACGGACATGTAGGTTTTCGCAGAGAATTGTTTGTTGCTGCCGGCGGTCCAAACGGTGGTGACGGCGGCAAAGGCGGAGATTTGATTTTTGAAGTCGATGATGGTCTCAACACTTTGAATGAATACAGATATCAAAGAAAATTTTGCGCAGAAAACGGCGAGCCAGGTGGTAATAACAACTGTTCCGGTCGTGATGGCGCAGATCTTATTCTTAAAGTTCCTGAGGGAACAATTATAAAAGAAAGTTCAACAGGCAAAGTAATAGCAGATATGTCAGGTGATAACAGACGAGAGGTTGTCTTAAAAGGAGGACGTGGTGGCAAGGGTAATCAGCATTATGCCACACCTACCATGCAGGTTCCTAAATTTGCTCAACCGGGACAAAAAGCAATGGAGCTTAATGTCACTTTGGAGCTCAAGGTTATTGCAGATGTTGGACTGGTGGGATTTCCTAATGTTGGAAAATCAACATTCCTTTCAAGGGTTACCAATGCAAAACCCAAGATTGCGAATTATCATTTCACAACATTAAATCCTAATCTGGGAGTTGTAGATTTTAATGGAGACGGGTTTGTAATTGCTGATATTCCGGGGCTCATTGAAGGTGCTTCAGATGGAATAGGGCTTGGTCATGAGTTTCTGAAACATATTGAACGTACCAGGGTAATCTGCCATATAATTGATGGAGCGGGTGTAGAGGGACGAAATCCTTCCGAAGACGTGAAGAAAATAAACAATGAACTTGCAAGCTATAATCCAGAGCTGTTAAAAAAACCTCAAATTATAGTTGCAAACAAAATGGATGTTCTTTCACCCGAAGAGCAGGAAATTGCTTTAGAGCTTTTAAAAGAAGAACTTGCAGATGAAATTTCCGAAGGTATTGAAATTGTACCTATTTCAGCTGTATCCGGACATGGAATAAAGGAACTTCTTTACAAAATAGACGGACTTCTCAAACTCCAGCCTAAAGAAATGATTACATTTGAAAGAGAATATAATCCTATGAAATACATCGATGAGGATCTTCCTTTCACTGTAACCTACGATGAAGATAACAATATTTATTGGGTAGAAGGACCAAGAATTGAAAAAATGCTTGGATATACAAATCTTGATTCCGAAAAGGGATTTGAGTTTTTTCAGAACTTCCTTAAAACAAGCGGTGTTCTTGAAGAACTTGAAAAGCTTGGAATTCAGGATGGCGACACCGTTCGAATGTATGGACATGCTTTTGATTACTACAAGTAATTTGGAAAGGATTGTATATGAATAGCAAACAAAGAGCATATTTAAAGGGGTTAGCCATGAATATAACGCCAAGTTTTCAGGTTGGCAAGGGCATGGTTACACCTCAGTTTACAAATGCCATAGATGAATCACTTGAAGCAAATGAACTCATCAAGCTTAATGTTTTGAACAACTGTCTCGATGATCCAGCTTCTATTGCAGCGACACTTGCCGAAAGAACCAATTCAGAAGTTGTTCAGGTTATCGGTAAGAAGATCGTATTATACCGCAAATCATCAAACAAGAATAAAATTGACATATCCGCAATAGGCAGGAAAACATCCGGGAGGAACTGATGAAAAAAATTGCGATTCTCGGCGGTTCGTTCAATCCGTTTCATAATGGTCATGCTGCGATGGTTAATGCTGTAAGAAAAGGATTATGTCCTGATGAAATTTGGCTTATGCCGGCAAAAAAACCTCCGCATAAACCATCGTACGGTTTCGTATCTGATAATGACCGTATCTGTATGTTGGAAGAGTTTTCACAGGATTATAATGATGTGCATGTATGTACAAAAGAGATTTCAATGCCGGGATTTACATACACTTTTCAAACCATGAGTGAGTTATCTAAAGAGAACGGTAATACATCTTTCTATTTTATAATCGGTGGGGATTCAATAGAAAACTTTAAAAACTGGTATAAACCGGAGGTAATTGTTTCGTTCGCCGAGATTGTAATCTGTGCAAGAAATTCCAATGACAAATCAAGAATTACTGAAATTACCGGAGAACTAAAAAATATGATAGGCGGAACCTATCACATACTTGATTTCGAACCGGTTGACATTTCTTCAACGGATATCAGGAAGCGCGTAAAAGCAGGAAAAGATATAAGTGAAATGGTGCCGGTATCCGTATGTAACTATATAATAAAACACGGATTATATAGTGGTGAAGAAAAAGAGCTGTCATTTAATGAACTTAATTCAGAGATTCGTATGCGTTTGCCTGAGAAGCGCTATCTTCACACGCTTGGAGTTGTTGAAACAGCTGAAAAACTTGCCGTAAAATACAATGTTGATGTCTCAAAGGCCAAAACCGCAGCCTTACTTCATGACTGTGCAAAACCTTTAAGCGGAGCCGAAATGAAAAATCTTTGTGATCAGAACGGATTGGAATACTCCGAGCATGAGATTACGGATGAACAGACCACGCAATCGCTCCTGCATTCTAAAGCCGGAATGATAATCGCTCAGAACTGCTATTATATATCAGACCCGGATATTTTATCAGCCATCTATCACCACACAGTGGGAAGGCCTAATATGTCTGAACTTGAAAAAATAATCTTTGTAGCAGATTACATTGAACCGGGACGTAAGCAAAGTACGAATCCTCCCCTTGACATCATAAGGGAGACGGCTTTTGATGATATAGACAGAGCAGTTTATCTTATATCAAAAAATACGATTGATTATTTGAGCAAATCTCAAAGAGTAATCGACAAAAAAACTGAAGAAACAATGAGGTTTTATAAAAGCAATGAATTATGTTGATAATTTTGATTCGAATGATTTTCTTGCAAGACTTGTTACAGAGTTGAAAGGCGAGCTTGACAACAAAAAAGCAATTCGTCCTGTTATAATAGATGTAAAGTCTCTTACGTCAATTGCTGATTATATGCTTATTGCAGATGCAAAGAATGACAGTCAGCTTGATGCAATGAAAGATGCAGTTTACAAAAAATGTCTTTCATTTGATATTTTTCCAAGGTCAATTGAAGGCTCCAATAAAAATGGCTGGATAGTAATGGATTACAATGAAATTACCATTCATCTGTTTTTATCTGAGCAGCGTAAATTCTATGACCTTGAAAGAATATGGGGAGATGGCAGAATCTATACGGATTGAACATAGTTTTTTCATACAATTCTGATAACATGTCTTAAGCGAATTTAAAACGGAGGTATGGCTTTGATAAAAGTTACTAATCTTGTTAAATATTATGGTAATCATAAAGCTGTTGATAACATCAGCTTTGAGCTCTCAGAAGGCAAAATTTATGGTCTGCTTGGACCCAATGGTGCCGGAAAATCAACAACAATGAATATAATGACCGGTTATATAGGTGCTACCAGCGGTACGGTACATATAAACGGACATGAAATACTTGACGAACCTGAACTTGCAAAGGCCAATATTGGTTATCTTCCGGAAATTCCTCCCCTGTACCAGGATATGACACCTCATGAATATCTTTTATTCGTCGCTGAATTGAAAAAAGTACCTAAGGCGGAACGAAAGGGACATGTTGAAGAAATCGAAGAAAAGACAAAAATTTCTGATGTTTCGGATCGACTTATAAAACATTTGTCAAAGGGTTATCGTCAGAGGGTAGGTCTTGCAGGTGCTCTGGTTTCCTATCCGAATGTCATCATCCTTGATGAGCCAACAGTAGGTCTTGATCCAAAACAGATTAATGAGATGCGCGAACTTATTTCTTCGCTGAGAAAAAAGCATACAGTAATCCTGAGTTCTCATATTCTTCAGGAAGTAAGTGCCGTGTGTGATGAAATCCTTATAATATCAGGTGGAAAACTTGTTGCAAATGGTACTCCGGAAATGCTTGCTTCAAAAGAACACAGTGAATCTGAACTTTTATGTAAAATTGAAGCACCGGAAGAAGTATGCAGGGAAATTCTTTCAGGAATTGCAGGAATAAACATTGAAAGTATATCTGAGGAAAATGGTGTCAGTTCATGTATTCTTACAACAAAATCTGATGCAGATGCTTTATCTAAAAAGGTTTTCTTTGCATTTGCAGGAAAAGAAATTGCAATTCTTGAGAGTAAAGTAAATAAAAAATCGTTGGAAGATCTTTTCCTGGAAATTACGAATAAAGGGAGAAAGGATGGAGGAAAAAGAAAGTGAGAGCCATTTATAAAAGAGAATTAAAAAGCTTTTTTACATCTATGACTGCATATATTTTTATTGCAGTTTATCTTGTTTTGTTTGGTATATATTTCAGATACTATAATCTGACAATGGGTGTCACTTCCATAGGTTATCCGACACTATATGGATGTTATTTCTGTTTCTTTCTTTTTGCTTTAATTACAATGAAGTCGCTCCCGGAAGAAAGAAAAGATAAGATTGACCAGTTGCTTTACACATCACCTGTATCCGTCTGTAAGATTGTTATAGGAAAATATCTTGCCATGTGTACGGTTTTTCTTGTTGTAGTTGCAATAATTGCAACCTGTCCGCTGGTAATTAAATCACTTGGATATTCAATGTTAATGGTTGATTATACTTCATTAGCAGCATATTTTCTGTTGGGCTGTGTTTACATTGCAATCTGCATGTTTATTTCATCACTTACAGAGAATCAGATTATATCTGCCATTATTTCATTGGTGGTTATTTTCTTTCTTGAATACTGTTCAGCATTTTCTTCGGCAATATCCGACAAAAACTATGTTTCACTCATATTTTTTGTTATCATTTCCTTTATTGCCGGATTTGTATGCAGAGTCCTGACCAAAAGCAATGTTTTTGGTTTTTCAGTAGGGATTTTCTTTTCCCTTGTAACACTGATATTCTATATCGTTAAGCCAGGCGCTTTTACGGGACTTATTCAAAAGGTATTAAAACTTATACCTCCATCAAATTACCTTATAAATTTCATATATTACTACATGTTTGATTTAAAGGCTGTGGTATATTTTCTTTCCTTAATATGTCTTTTTGTATTCCTTACAATTCAGACAATTCAGAAGAGAAGATACAGTTAATAGGAGGTATTTATGAAAAAAAGCAAAATAAACCGTTCTATAGAATTCAGAAATGGTACATACAGTTCTATTATTACAATAGTTGTTATTGCGCTTGTAATTGTAGTAAATCTTCTGGTAAATGCACTTCCGGCTTCAATAACCACTTTTGAAACTAATGGTGTTGACTATTATTCAATTTCTGACAGCACAAAAGAATACTTAAAAAAGCTGGATACGGATGTAAACATCTTTTTAATGTCTGACTCATCCGGAACTTATGAAGAGTATGCAGACACAATATGCAGTGTTTTTAAAGACAATTCATCATATATTAACCTTGAAAAGATTGATGTTGTAGGAAATCCTACTTTCACGGCAAAATATAATGCTGCCCAGGCTTCAAGCTACAGTGTAGTTGTTGAAAATCCTGCAAATGGAAAGTATAAGCTTATTGACTATACCGAAATCTACTATGGTAATTCAAAATATGATGAAAGCGGAAACTCATATACTACATATTACTATGATGGTGAGGGATGTATTCTTTCTGCCATAGATTATGTGGTAAATGAGGCTTCTGCCAAGATATATGAGGTGACCGGGCACGGGGAGCAGGCTCTTGCCGGAACATCCCTTGCAGATGCAATTGATAAATGTAATTTGGGGATTGCGTCTGAGGCTCTGAATCTTACCGAAAATCCTGAAATACCTTCTGATTGTGATGTACTTATGTTATATGCTCCGTCATCGGATTATACTGCGGCAGAGTCAAAACTGATAAAAAACTATATTTCCAATGGCGGCAACATTATTTCATTGTACAGCCGAAAAGCCGAGAACATGGAAAACTTTGAAAGTATTCTTTCTTATGTCGGTCTTGAAGTTACATATGGTGTTGTAATTGAAAATGATGACAAGCACTATTACGCATCTTCTCAATACCCTCAATATACTCTGATACCTGATTTGAATCAGGAGAGCGGCATTACATCCGACATGGGCAACTCTTATATCATGACAATGCTTGCATCTACGGTAAAACAGATAGAAACGGATGCCTGTAAAACGGATTATACTGAACTTCTGACCACTTCAAATAACTATCAGTTCTATGACCTTGAGGCAAAAAATACAGTTGCATATACTGAACCAGCATCCCTGGCAACATATGTTACGGCAAACTTTACCGAAACGGGTAAAACAGGTAATGTAATGGTGGTATCCAATGCAGCATTTCTTGAGCAGGTTACTGAGGATACAACGGTATTGAACAATAATATCCGTTTTATCACAAATACAATCGGACAGATGACGGGCAAAGAAAATGGGATTTCGGTTGATGCAAAAACTTTAGATGAGAGATTTAATATTACAACGCAAAACCAGGTCAATCTGTTTACACTCGTGTATTTATGTCTTATTCCTGCAGCTTTCATTATCATGGGATTCTGCGTCTGGTATCTAAGGAGAAGTAAATAATGAAAAAAAAGCAAAGAAATCTTGCAATCATTGTTCTGGCTTTGGTGATTATTTTCGTTATATATCTTGTTGTCTTAAAGCTCAATGCAAAGCAGGAGTCCGATAATTCATCGGAAACGGATATAAAAGCTTCTTCTTTTTGGAGCTATGATGAAAATCCGGTCGGAATAACACTGATAACAGAAAAAAACAGCTTTGAATTTGATTATAACAAAGAGAATTTAAAGTGGGAGTATGATCAGGATAACGGATTTGACGTAAATCAAACTGTTATAACCACTCTGAAAAACGCTATAACAGGTCTTTCCTATTATAGAAAGATTTCTGATTATAAGGATTTGGAGTCGTTTAATCTTGAAACACCTCCTTTAACAATTAAAATAAAGTTGGATAATGGAGAAACTGTTAATTTGCTTTTTTCTAATACAAGTTTCTCCGATGGAACAACCTACTTTATGCTTGAAGATGGTGATGTGATATACACGACTGATTCGAAATTGAACAGTTATGCTGATTTTACACTGTACGATTTCTACCAGAAAACAGATATCCCAAGTATAACAGATTATGAACTTGTATCTGTTTCAATAAAGAATTCAAATGGTAATATTCTAATCTGTAAAGATGAAGAGCTTACTGAAGCAAAAAAAGAAGAATATACAGGAAGCGATTTTTCGGACAAGCTGGCTGTATATAAATATTTTTATCCTGAAATGGGTCAGACAGAAACCACGGCATCCGAAGCAGAAGGAGAAGATTCAAGTGTATTATATAACTACATTACGGAATTCTGTTTCAATAATGCCGTGAACTATAAGCCTACGGATGCAGAACTTGATTCATATGGTCTCTTAAATCCTGAGACTTCTGTTGAAATCAGGTTTAATGAAACTTCAGCCGAGAAAAACGGTTCTGCTATGGAAACGAGCAGTGATTTCACATACACATTATTTATTGGAAAACCGGTTACGGATGAAAAGAGTGAATACTATGTTCGGATTTCATGTAACGAACAATTAAAGGACACAAGCATTTATGATACACGTTGTGTATATAAAATGAACTCTTTATACTGTAAATACTTTATCGGTTTTTCCGAAAACAGAATAAATGGTGTATACAGATATGAACAGAGTCTTTTAGAGGACAATACTGTTCCTGTTCTCAATAAATCGTCAATTAATTCTTTAAGCATTTCAAATTCCGATAAAACACTCAGTATCACAAGAAAGGGTGAAGAGTGGATATTTAATACAGCTTCCGGCGAATTCGCAGTTAATGCAAAGGCTATGGAACAGTTAGTTCTGTATCTTACGGAATCAGGTTTAATGGATTACAGCGAAACGGTAGTTAAGGATGCTGATGAAGACTCATTGGCTAAATATAATCTGACTGCCCAAACCACGGATTTGACAATTAATTATGAAGTACAGGATGAAGAAAAAAACACTGTACCGATTAGTTGGACACTAAAAATCAGTTCTGACAGGAAATATGTAACTGCTTCAAATACAACCGGTATTTATAAGATGTCAGACAGTCTGTTGTCATATATCTGTTCAATAGATGAAGACATTCTATCCGGTGCAAAAGTATATAATGAAGCTGAAAACTCAGACATACCTGAATTAAATCAATAAGAGTATAGATTGCTTGTTTCAATAAACAACAATCGATATCAAACAGCCTGATAATTTATTTTATCAGGCTGTTTGATATTTTAAAACATTCTGAAAACCCCAATTACTTTTCCGAGTATGTTAACACTGTCAAAGTACATTGGCTCCATAGAATCATTCTCAGGTTGAAGACGGATTTGGTTGCTTTCTTTATAGAATGTTTTTACTGTTACTGAATCATCTATAAGAGCAACAACATAATCACCATTATATGCAGTATTTTGCTGTTTCACTATGATATAGTCGCCGTTGAAAATACCGGCATTTATCATACTTGAACCTTTAACTTTTAAAATAAATGATTGTTCATTAGGCATCATTTCGACAGGAATCGGAAAATAATCTTCAATATTCTGAACGGCAAGTATCGGTTGTCCGGCGGTAATCGTGCCTATTACCGGAACATTAACAACTTCCCTTCTCGAAAGATTAAATTCATCATCCGTAATCTCAATTGTTCGTGATTTATTTCCTTCACGTCTTATAAATCCCTTTTCTTCAAGAGTTTGAAGATGAGCATGTACCGATGAGGTTGATTTCAGATTGACTGCCTCACATATATCCCTTACTGTTGGCGGAATACCTCGGCTCAAAATCTGGTCCTTAATATAATCAAGTATCGCCTGCTGCTTATCTGTTAATCCGTTAGTCATTTTGTCCTCCTAAAAGACATAAATCATTTTTTGTTTGAAAGTATTATATCGTGATTTCATCACTCATTAATTTCGGCGCCATCTGAAAGAAAGTAAGATCTCTTTCATTTCGCCTTGTTTATTATGGCATGATGGATTTCACAAAATCATCACGAATCCATCAGTATGCTTTTGCTCATTATAGCATACAACTCATATTTATGCAAACATTTGTTCATATAAGGAAATATAAAGAATTATTAATGTTTCAAGGATTGATTATATATCTGAAATCATGTAAAATTAGAAAAGTGATTATTGCTTTTAGGAGATAACACAATGCAGTTTAAACGAAGAAAAGATAAAAAGCTTTTTCAGGAACATGTGGTTTCAGGAATTTTTCTTGATGACTTCGGTGAAACAAAAAAAAGCTATAAACATACAGTTTCAAAATGTCTTTGGAATGCTTTGCTTACATTTTTACTGGTATTTGGTATTACCGGTTTATTTGTCGATTCGTTAGACATTCCATGTATTCTATTGGTAATCGGTATCATTCAGCTTGCTTTGGCTCTATATTTTTCCTTTCTTTATTTAAACAGCATTACATTCAATCTTGGATATATTTTTATGCTGTTTGTCATTATTTTCATCATATCATCCATGTATATGATTGTTAACAGCGGTTTTAGTGCGATTCTCAATCTAATAATCATAAAGGTTGACGAGGTAATGAATCTTCCTTACCTGAGAGAGTTTAATGAGTTTTTTACAAACAGATATATTTCAACAACAGCCTGCATCGGTCTGATAAGTATTTTATTTACATGTCTTGTAAATATGTTTATCTCCAGACGTAAGAGCTTTTTAGGACTCATTATATTTCTTTTGCCCTTGTTTGAATTGTCAATATATCTTAGTGACGACTTCAACATCCTTTATCCCCTTATTATGCTCTTTGCACTTCTTTTGTACATTATTACAAAATCCGGCGACGCAACACCGGGAGAGTACAAGAAAAAAACAAAGAATTACAACATTTCATCAGGTGTTTTATATTTGCACAATGATAAAATAGAACGTGGAAGCAGCATTGTTTTCGCAGCTCTAATTTCTGCAGGCGTTCTTTTCTTTTCATTTATTGCATTTACATTTGTTTCATCGCTATATATTTCTTCTTCGTCTTCACTCAAAGCTAAATCCGATGTGTTGGTTTATAACCTTGCCTGGAGGGGATTGGAATCTCTTTTCAATAAAAACAATAATCAGGTGGGTGGAATGCAAAACGGTTCCTTCGGCAATGTCAGCTCAATTTCATTTGACGGAGAGACCGACCTGGAAGTTTCTTTTGTTCCTGTTTCTTCTGATCCGGTCTATATCAGAAGTTTTGTTGCCGATTATTATGACAATGAGGATCGACACTGGTCAGATACCACATCCGAACATAAAGAAGAGTATTTCTCAGATGGAGAGGATGAGTATACCTGCACATACAAGGCTTTATCCGAAAAAGATACTGAATATAAATTCGGTACCGGAAGAATCATCATTTCCAATGTAGCTGCCGGTAATTCCGTAAAATATCACCCATATTACATTTCATATGCCAATTCTCTGGTACTTTCCTCAATGGGAAATGAGAATGTTTATAATTACAGTACATCTTTATACGATATTTACGAGCTTAGCGAAATGTCCGAAGAACTGGGTATAGCCGCCGGATATAATACCGGATTTGCGATGGATTACTATCTGCAGGTACCTGAGAGTATTCGAGATGACCTTGAAACATTTTGTAATGAAAATGATTTTGAAGGGGATACAGTTGAAATAATAGAACAGATACAGTATTTTTTCGCAAGTAACTATCAATATACTCTGAGTCCTGGCGTAACTCCTGAGGACGAAGATTATGTATTGTATTTCCTTAATGAGCAGAAAAAAGGAATCTGTGTGCATTTTGCTTCATCAGCCTGCCTTTTACTTCGTACAATGGGAATTCCGGCAAGATATGTCGAGGGTTACAGCTTTGACTCATCGATCTTTTCGGATGCTGTCTTATATGAAGACCCAAATCGCTTTACAAAAGAACAGTGGTATGACGGATATTCGGAAATCAAGTTTACAAATCCGGTTTCGGCAGACCTGACGGATGCAAATGCTCATGCATGGGTAGAAGTCTATTTCGAGGGTTTCGGATGGGTTCCTGTTGAATTTACCGTTGGACAAAATGACTCTGAAACACCCGGCAGACTTGAAGAATTACTTAATTCTCTTGGACAATCCTCCGGGGGAAATCAGGCTGTAAATGCCCTCAATGCCATTCAAAATCTTGCAGATTCAAATGCTGTAAAGGCAATAAAAAGCTTTTTCACTTCCGCATTAATGAGTTTTACAGGATTTGTCATCAGTGCGATTCTTGTGATTCTGTTAATCAGGAAACTGCTTTTAAATCTAAGAATATATTACTTAAGAAGTGCCAAACGTACTCTTTATCAGTACAGGGAACTTGTCAAAATGCTCGCTGCATTAAAACCGAAATACCGTTCTTATGAGGATTCAGATGATATGCCCGGCGAGGAGGTTTATTCTGCACAGGCAGTAAAAAACGTATTGACAAATCATTTTGAGTTTGACTGTAATACGGTTGATAATTATATTAACCATTATTTACAGCTTAATTTCAGTAATCAGATCATTGTTGATATAGAAATGATTACTGATATATACAGGCAGTTAATATGTCAGCTTATTTCCCGTTTGAAAATATATGACAGGTTGAAATACAGTCTGCATTTTTTTACATTCAGACGAAAAAACATTAATGGAAAAGGAGATTAACATGATAAAAACAACAGAAAGAACAACTCAGACTCAAATGAATTCAGAGGTAAAACTTATCCTTCAGGAAGTAAAAAAAGTTCTTAAGGGTAAAGACTCAATAATTCTTACAACATTAACGGCAATGCTTGCAGGGGGACATATCCTGCTAGAAGATATTCCGGGGGTTGGTAAAACAACACTTGCTGTATCATTAAGCAAATGTATGTCAATGGACTATAGAAGAGTTCAGTTTACACCCGATGTTCTTCCCAGTGATCTTGTAGGATTCAATATGTACAACAACAAAACGGGACTTTTTGAATATCGTGAAGGAAGTGTATATTGCAATTTCCTCCTTGCTGATGAAATCAACCGAACATCTCCTAAAACTCAGTCCGCTCTTTTGGAAGTTATGGAAGAGGGAAAAGCCACTGTTGACGGTGTGACAAGAAAACTTCCGACACCTTTTATTGTTCTTGCCACTCAGAATCCATTTGGTTCAGCAGGAACTCAGAAGCTTCCCGAATCTCAGCTTGACAGATTTATGATATGCACAACTTTAGGATATCCGTCACATGAAGCAGCAGTTTCAATTCTGACTTCAAATGTTTCTGAAAGAGCAGAAGTTAATCCCGTAATGTCCATCAATGATTTCCTTATGTTACAAAAGGAAGTTGAAAAGGTTTATGTTGACAATTCCATAGCTGAATTTGTAGCCGGATTCTGTGAAAATACCAGAGAACACGAACTGGTAAATCTCGGAGTAAGTCCTAGAGGAAGTATTGCTCTTTTAAAAATGGCTAAGGCAACTGCGTTTATTAAATGCAGGAATTATGTAATTCCGGATGATGTAATTAATAACCTTTTACCTGTCTGCGGCCATCGAATTGTTCTTTCGCCAAGAGCAAAATCAGCTAAAAAGAATATTAAAGATGTAATTAAGGAAGTTCTTAATGTAACTCCTTTACCAAAGATGTAACGGAGGAGCCATGAAGGTTAATATAAAATCACTAATTTCATATATTATTCTTTTGGCACTGTTTATCTTTCTCTTTTGGTTTAACAGAAGAAGAGTAATTCTTTTCTTTGTAGTCGCCCTGCTTATATTTCCGGTATTCAGCTTTGTACTCTTAAAAAAGAGTTTCCGACTTCCGGCATGCAGACTTTTTCCCGAAGAATCTTCTCAAATCGAAGGCGAAAAGAATAAAATCTTTTTTGAAATGAAGTATGACGGTTTCTTTCCGTTTTCAAAAATAGATGTAAGATATTCAATTAAACATCGCAATGAAGAAAAAAAGGTTTCTGTGGAAGACTCATACAGTATTTTCCATGGTACAAGAACCAACAGCCTTGGAATAACACTTGAATATTGTGGAATATATGAGGTAGAAACAGAGTATATTATATTCAATGATTTCCTTGGCATATTGGGACGAAAGCACACATTAAATCCCAAAACCGATATTTGTGTAATGCCAAAAACAGTGGAATTTCCGGAAAGTATAATAGCCAGAACGCTTGATGACGATAATGATTATGAAACCGATCCGACTGCAGGAGAGGATGTTTCAGAAATCAGAGAATTCAGAGAATATAGAGACGGCGACAGACTTTCACAGATTCACTGGAAACTGAGCACAAAATCTGAAGATTTAATTGTCAAAGAATATGAAAAACAGGCCGGTGTCTGTGTTGCAATCGGATGTGATGGTTCATTTAATAATCTTTTGCATGGAACTCACTATTACGAGATTTTGTATTCACTCGGCCGTAAACTATTACAGGAAGAGATTTTTTTCGAAATCTCGTATATCAGCAGTCTTACTGATGAACCTGTAACTTCTCTCGTCAACAACACATATGACTTATGTCTTGTAATTCAAAACATGTTTTATTACATGAAGCAAAGCAGTATTGAAGAACTTGAGGAATATATTAATTTAAGAATGGGGAAAAACAAGCTTTTCTTTATTACCACTTTAGATGCAGATTCTGAAAAGAATACCATATACCAATATGAAGGGGTTAGAGTTATAGCTTAAGATTTATTATGGGGCGAAAAAATAAGGAGTTAGAAAAAGACAATATAAAGAATTCCATCATCTGTATGGATTCCCTTGTTCTCGAAAAAAAAGACATAAAATCTGTTAAGAAATCTTATTTTCTTAATTCGCTTATTGCCTTTTTTTTCATTGCCGGAATATCCGGCCTGATGATAAATTCATTTGAATTTGAATGCCGAACAGGATTTCTTATTTTTATTGCCTTTATTCTTTCATTTATTATCAGTTTTTCTTACTACAACAGGGCAATTGTTCTGACGGTTCATTCTTCACTTACTGTGCTGATAATAGCATATATAGCGGTAAATATTCAGGAGTTATACTACGGGATCAATTCTGTTATTAACATCCTTATCCGTTCCGTAAATGCTGTAATGTCACTGCCATTTGTACGAACATATGATGAGGATTTTTCTTCACGGACATCTAATATAACAGCTTTTTTTCTGGTGATTATCTTTGTCATGTCAATACTTTATTGTTTTGCCCTGGCAAAAGGGAGAGTATTACTTTTGACAACAGTCATCACATTGTTGATACTTGAATTCTCAACCTACCTTCATAATGATATTAGTCTGATTTATCCGTCTATGATAATTCTTGCCTGCATACTTATCCTTTTAAAAAAGTATGCCAATACGATACCTTTTTCTTTAAAAAAGAGATTAAAATCTTTTCGTATAGACAGAAAACAAATACACTTATTCAATACTGATTTAAAACTGAAATCGATATTGTGTACGGCACTTTTTGTATTTCTTCTGTCATTTACTGTTTTTAAAGCTGTTAACTTTATTGTATCCGATAAGTTTTATTCAACGAATTCACCTTTAAAAAACATAACTGATCAGTATGTTTATATGGTTGCCTGGAAAGGTTTTGACAACTTAAAAAACGGTGATGACATGGAAAACACCGGAGGTCTTAACAATGGTACATTTGGTAATGTCAGAGAGATAATATACGATAATAAGACTGATCTAACCGTAACTTTTGTACCTACTTCAAGGAATCCGGTTTATATTCCAACCTTTATGGGCGATACCTACGATCCGGATAATCGCAAATGGACAAGCAGCAACGCCTATTTATCGTCAAATGCTTATAATTCGGTATATCTGAGTACTTGTGAATCGGTTAAGAGTCTAATCAAATATAAAAAAACTACTATAGACGGTTCAATTGAAGATCTTGAACCTGAGAATGTCAAGGTTGGAGAGGGAACCATGTTGATAAAAAACATTTCCGTATCTGATGGCATTCTGCCTTTGCCTTATTATACTGTTGACAATGACGATTTCCACAAAATTGGCATAGACGAAGAAAGAATGTTAGACTATGTCACAACTCAATATACTTACTCCGAAATAGCCGAACTCATAAAAGAACATAGAAATCTGCTAAATAACTATGACTATAATTATAACTATGGTTATTCGGATTACTACAATAATGATACGAGTAAGTATTTAAAGCTTTCGAATGAACAATACAGAATACTTGAGAGGTTCTGTCAAAGAAACAATATTTCCGGTTCTACAACTGATGTAATCAATCAAATTCGAGAGTTATTTGCTGAAGAATACAGTTATACACTTTCTCCTGGAACAACACCGGATGGTGCTGATTTTGTCAGTTATTTTCTAAACGAGCAGAAGAGTGGATTTTGTGTTCATTTTGCATCCGCTGCATGTCTTTTATTACGTTACAACAATATTCCTGCCAGATATGTGGAAGGGTATTTAATTAATAATGAAGCTTACAAGTCTTCAAAGTCAGTTGAATTGGAGGAGGATGAATCTTTTGACGATTATTATGATGGTTACTCTGACCTCTCTACAAAAATGATAACCGTCGAGTTACCGGATTCCAACGCGCATGCATGGGTTGAAATATATATAAATGGTTTCGGATGGATTCCTGTGGAATTTACCGTTGGCTATTACAATGATACTCCAGGTGATGTAAATACAACAATCAACAATGCAACAGGAAGTATGTATGACAAATTAAAAAATACAGATTTAGTTGCATATTTGATTGACAGATACACCTATATTTCAGGAAAACTTAAATTTATCATTCCGTGCTGTATTATCATAATAGCCATAATATATAAGTTTGTTATGAATTACAGGCTGTATTATGCTCCTGATGAAGTCTGTGCAAAAAACCAGTACAATCTTATTTTGAAAACAGTCAGGAAAGAACTGCAAAAAAAGAAGGGATTCTGTTACGACAGGGTTATAACACATGAAAAACTCATAGTGCTTTTAAAAAAGGAATTTGCAATGAATGATGGAAATACCATAAGACTTATAAGAGGCTACGAAGAGTTCCTGTTTTATGACAGACATCGAATTCGACTTGGACGTATAAATGAGCGTTTTTACACGTTTATAGAATCGTTTTCTGCAAATTGTAATATTTTAAAAAGGTTCCTTTTAAGATTCGGATGTTTCAAGTTCTTTAAATATACAGATCCGCGTATAAGGAAACTTATTAATGCTTTTGTTAAAATCATTTCCAAGCCAATTAAAATAATACAACGATTAAAGAAAAATACATCCACGTAAAAACATAACGGATTCTGCACAACCGACCATCTGATTACCATAAATTTGTATCAGAATTTTTACATTCTAATCTGCAGCCAAGTCATTCTGCACATACAACATATCAGTTGAATGACTTGGTCAGATTAAAACATATTCTGTAAGTATATACGTAATAAACCTTTATTACGTATATAGTGTATGCAAGAGCAGAAAAGTACAAAATCAAACTATCGGAAAAATATCAGTTTTTCCGATAAATAGTATTGAAAAAGCCTTTCACACATGCTAAAATACTTATATCAGAATTTGGAGGTTTATACTATGGGTAAGGATTCAGAATATTATAAGGAAAAAAGCTACCTTCAGAAGCTAAAACTTAGCGAACTTTCGGAACAGCTGCCTGAATTTGCAAGACTTTTCCTTATTGATAAACGATATCGTACTCAAACAAGTACATTAATTTCCTATAGCTATGATATCCTTACTTTTTATCAGTTTCTTATCGAGAAAAACCCTTTATATAAAAATTATAAGCCCAAGGATTTTACGTATGATGATATGAAACGCATAAATTCTTTAGATGTACTGGAATACCAACAGTATCTTGAGTTTAATGCAGCTAATGAAAATAATACTGCTCATGAAAATGGAAAACGCTCCATTGCAAAAAAAATGGCAGCTTTACGTGGTATGTTTCAGTATCATTTCGAAAATGGCAATATTGAGTCTAATCCAATGATGCTCGTCAAACTTCCTAAAATAAAGAAGGACAAAAATATTATCCGACTAAATCCGGATGAAATTGCTGACATATTAAATTGTGTTGAAAATGTCGGAGGAACCACTTCTGACCACATGAACAAATTTCGTAATAAAACAAAACTCAGAGATTTAGCAATTCTTACATTATTGCTTGGTACCGGGATGCGTGTATCTGAGTGTGCCGGCCTTGATTTAAATGATGTTAATTTTAACGAGAATTCCGTTGTGCTTGTAAGAAAAGGCGGCGGACAGGATGTGATTTATTTTGGCGATGAAATTGCTAATGCACTGTTGAATTATATTGAAAATGAACGCTGTGCGATTAACCCATGCGAAGGACATGAAAATGCACTTTTTTACAGTATGCAATCTAAACGTATGAGCGTAGATGCAATTGAAAACCTGGTAAAAAAATATGGCAAACTTGCAGTACCAAATAAGAAACTTACTCCACATAAATTACGGAGTACATATGGCACGGCACTCTATAGGGAAACCGGCGACATAAGACTTGTGGCTGATGTTTTGGGCCACGAAAACATCAACACTACCGTAAATTATTATGCCGCAATTGAAGATGAACATAAACGAAAAGCTGCAGGGGCTGTTAAAATGCGAAAAGACAAATAAAAATCCTGCTGGTATTTGCAACTTTATAAATTAATAACGGACAGATTCATTCTGTACACTTGAAATGTTGTCAGTACAGTAAATCTGTCCGTTAAAACTAAAATATTTACATTGTCTCTGCGATACTTCCCAGATAATAAAAGCCTTTACATTCATCAAGACTTACATTAACAAGTTTACCGAGGATTGAAGAATCAGCCGGAAAATGAACAATCAGATTGTTATCAAGTCTTCCAGATACCGTTCCTTTTTCACTATTGTACTCTTCTGCCAATACTGTCTGAATACTTCCTGTAAGCTTTTCCGTTTCTTTTGCTGTTGTTTCATGTATTGTTTCAAGTAGTCGGTTGAATCTCTCTGTAATTACTTCTTCTGTGATCTTATCAGGCATCTTTGCAGCAGGAGTTCCCCTTCTCACTGAGTATTGGAATGTATATGCACTTGTAAATCCGGCCTTTTTAACTACATCCACTGTGTCAAGGAAGTCCTCTTCTGTCTCACCCGGAAAACCAACAATTATATCTGTGGTAACCGCAACATTCTCAATTTTTGCCTTGATCCTGCCAACAAGATCCAAATATGACTCTTTGGTATAATGTCGGTTCATCCTTTTTAACACATCTGACGAACCGCTCTGCATTGGAAGATGTACATGTTTACATACTTTCGGATTCGAAGCAATTTCATCAATAAGTTCCTCTGAAAGATCCTTAGGATGCGGTGTCATAAATCTGATACGCTTGATCTTTTCTACCTTTGATACCATATTGAGTATTTCTGCAAAGCTCACCTTGTTTTCAAGGTCCTTTCCGTATGAGTTTACGTTCTGACCCAAGAGCATTACCTCTACAACACCATTATCAGCGAGTTCGTCTACTTCTTTTACAATATCTTCAGGTTTTCTTGAGCGTTCCCTTCCTCTGACGTAAGGAACAATGCAATAAGTACAGAAATTATTACATCCATACATGATATTCACTCCGGCTTTAAAACCATACTTTTGCTCGGAAGGAAGCTCCTCAACAATTTCACTGTTTTCAGTCATTATATTTATGAGTGGCTTCTTTGACTCAGTAGTAAAACGCTGATATACCAGCTCTGCAAGTTCATATATGTTGAATGTACCGAAAACTATATCAACAAATCTGTAACTTTCACGGATTTTATTAATTACATGTTCTTCCTGCATCATACAGCCACACAGAGCAATAATCATGTCCCTGTTTTTCTTTTTTAGATTTCCGAGATAGCCTATTCTTCCATAAACTTTTGTATTGGCATTTTCTCTTACCGTACAAGTGTTATAAAGGACAAAATCTGCTTTTTCATTATCTGTTTCTACATATCCTATTGTAGACAGAATACCTGCAAGTTTTTCACTGTCTTTTGCATTCATCTGGCATCCGAAGGTCTGGATGTTATACGTAAGTTTTCTGCCTTTTTCCTTTGTTTTCTCCCCGACAAGAGCCTGAAGTTTTTTAATATAGTAGTACTGTCTTAAAGGCTCTTTGACAGGAGCCGGACCATTTACGTCAATTCCGGCAAGCAATTCTTTTAAGTATTCTTCAGTCATAAAAACCTCCTGAAAATAAATGGTTTAAATTCATCTGTAAATATTAAGCTCTGTTATTACCATGTCCGGCTTAATATCAAGTTCGTCGCAAGGCAATGAATCGGTTTTTTCCAATTCATATGCAAGCATTATCTTGTGAATATACGGATACCGGCTGAGATATTTATCGTAGAATCCGCCGCCGTAACCGATTCTGTTCAATTTATTGTCGAATGCCAGTCCCGGCAATAAAATTACTGTTTTTACCGATGGTTCAGGGATAAATTCCTCCGAAGAAACAGGTTCCAGAATTCCAAATGCTCCCGGCTTCAAATCAGAAAAGCTCTTTATATAAAAGAATTTCATCTGATCCTTTGAAACAACTCTTGGAACAGCAATTTTTTTACCGGATTTTATAGCTTCATTTATCAAAACATGAGTATCAACCTCTGAACTGAAACTGACATATGGTAATATTACATCAGCCTCTTTATATTCGTCCAAATCAAACAGTTTTTTTGCAATTATGGCTGAGTGCATCATTATTCTGTTGACAGAAAGAGTTGATCGCTGTTTTTTCATCTCATTTCTGATTTGGATTTTGTCTTTGCTCTCAATTACGGCATTTGTCATAAATTATAAACCTTTCGTTATGTATTCTCATCAAGATATTCCTTAATGATTTGTTCAGCTGTCTTTATGCCATCTAAGGCTGCGGACATAATTCCTCCGGCATATCCTGCCCCCTCTCCGCACGGATATATTCCTTTTATGGTGGATTGCAGGTTTTCTGAATCTCTTGTAATTCTTACCGGACTTGAAGTTCTTGTTTCAATACCGCACAGAATAACCCCCTCATTGCCGAAACCATGAATTTTATTATCAAAAGCTTTCATGCCTTCAATAATACTTTCAGAAATATATTCAGGCAGACAATTTCTTATGTTTGCAGATTTATACAAACCTTTAATAGGAAGAAGATCCGGTATTCCATCAGATATGTTCGAACTCGAAAAATCTTTAAAAAACTGAACCGGAATTTTACCTTCAGCTAAATCATATGCCATTCTTTCATATTTTTGCTGAAAATACATTCCTGACAGAGGCTCATTTCCAAATCCTGCATTTTCAAAATCCTCTTTTGTTACTGTACAGACGATTGCAGAATTGGCATATTTTCCGCTTCTGTCAGAATAACTCATTCCGTTAACCAATGTTTCATTTTTATTGGATGAGGCATTTACAACATATCCTCCGGGACACATACAAAATGAATATACCCCTCTTCCGTTTTCGCATGTATGTGTAACCTTGTATGATGCCGGTGGAAGTTTCGACGCAAATCTTCCATATTGAGCGGAATTAATAAGAGACTGCTCATGAATCACTCTTACACCGACAGCATATGCTTTGGGCTCCATTGGTATGTTTTTTTCGTTTAGCATTAAAAATGTGTCACGTGCACTGTGGCCTGTTGCAAGAACAACCCGTTCAGTTTCAATCTTTTTATCACCATTAACTGATATGGCTTTAAGCCTGCCGTCCTCAATAAGGAGGTCAGACAGTTTTGATGAAAAGTAAACATCTCCACCGTGTGCAATTATATCTTTACGCATTTTTTCCACAATTGAAATCAGAGAATCCGTTCCTATATGTGGTTTACTGTCATACAAAATTTCTTCATTTGCACCAAAGCTGACAAAAGTTTCAAGAACAAACTTACCTTTGTTTTCCTTATCCTTTATCAGTGTATTAAGTTTACCGTCTGAAAAAGTTCCGGCTCCTCCCTCGCCAAAACAAACATTTGATTCAGGATTAATTATGCCGGTTCTGAAAAAATTCTCTACGTCCGAACTTCTTTCAGAAACATCTTTACCTCTTTCAATACATAAAGGTTTAAGTCCTGCACGAGCCAGAACATATGCACAAAATAAACCTGCAGGACCCATACCGACAATAACCGGTCTTTTATGATTAACGCAGGAACTTACCTTAGGAATGGCGTAATTACCAGGATTCACAATTCCCACTTCATTCGGCTTAAATTTTTTCTTTATCGGTACTGATGTATCTACATCAACGGCATATACATATTGTAATTCATCTTTTCTTGCGTCCAGAGATCTTCTGAATATTTTTAAGTCATTTATCTGATTCTCTTTAATTCCGAGTATCAGAGCGGCTTTTTTTAATACATCCTTTTCCTTATGTTCTATCGGAAGCTTAATTTGGTATATCCTATACATAAAGGCTCCTTGTTCTGTATTTATAATGCTGCATTTTCTCCGGCAATATAACCTGAGGAAAATGCCCATTGAAGATTATATCCGCCACATGTTCCGTCAACATCAAGAATTTCACCGGTAAAATACAATCCCTTCAGTTTATAGGAATGAAAATTTGAATTTACTTCGGAAAGCGGGATGCCTCCTGATGTAACTTGTGCTTTATCAAATCCACATGTACCGATAATGTCGATTTGCAATTCCTTCATGCACAGAATAAGTTTATTGATATCGGAAGGTCGTAACACGGATGCTTTTTTATCCGGATTCAAACCGGCCTCTCTGATTATATAATTTAAGAGTTTAGAATTCATAAGACCTGTTAAAGTCTCAAATACTGTTTTACCCCCTGCATATGGAGAGAAGAACCTTCTTGAAAGAATACTGTATAATTCCTCATTGGTAAATTCTTCAAAAAGATCTATTTTAAGGAAAACCCTGCTGCCTATATTTTTACCATAATATGTACTAAGCTGCATTACCGGAATTCCGCCAATATAATCCTTGTTGATGATTAACTCTCCATTTTCTTCCTTTACCAATTTTGTATCTGCATACAAACCGACCCCGGCTTTAAATCTTACTCCGGATATTTTAGAAAGGTTTTTATCTTTATACAAAAGACCTGTCAATGCAGGATACATTTCGGTAAAAGAATGACCTAATCGCTTTATTACAGGATACAGATTTCCATCGCTTCCCATATTAGGAGCAGCCAATCCTCCTACAGAAATAATAAGTGCATCACAAAGATATGTTGATTGAGAGCCAATACATAAGTATCCGTTGTTATTCTTTCTTATATCAACAATTCTCTCATCGAGGATTACTTTTACTTTTAGTCTCTTTAACTCATAGGAAAAAATTTCCGTTACAGACGAAGCCTGCTCAGATGCCGGATATAAATACCCATTAATATCTCTGGGAAGCATGCCCAGTTCAGAAAAAAACACTGTCAGTCGGTCCGTTCCGAATCTATCCAAGGTTTTGTCTATCAAATGTGCTTTATCTTCTTTAGTTCTGAAGAAATCGGAAGACATGTTTAAATTGCTATAGTTGCATCTTCCGTTACCGGTAGCGCATATCTTTCTTCCAATCTTTGAATTACTGTCAATAAGGGTTACGTTGCATCCGTTTCTTGCAGCCGTAACAGCTGCCATTAATCCTGATGCGCCGGCACCTATTACAATTATATTCTTCAAGTTACTCCTCCTGCGTTTATTCAAACTCAACTGACAAATGATTCCAACAACTGGAATGCCTGTTCAACGGAATCAATTTCTATTCCTTCTTTCAGTATTGTAATATCATCAGCTTCCATACCTTCACAATAGAAATCAGTTGTATAAACTGTATTTCCTTCCGCATCGGATATTTTAATCTGATTATCCAAAAGTTTAATCATAAAATGTGAAGGCGGATCTGTTTTTGACTCCGTTTTACCGGAAGTACTTATCGGATACAGATTATCATCTGACAGCCTGTCCAAAATACTTATTTCAGAACTTTCCTGTTTATACAAATCTGAAATTCTGTTCTTTTCATTTTTATATATCTTTGAAAAAATGACAAAACAGGCCGTTACCGTAATTATAATGATAAGGGACGAAAGTAAAATGTATAAATATTTTTTCATGTACATACCTCAATATGAATTTATGATATCAGTATGTCCATTTTAAAAATTTTTATGCATTACTCCCGGTCCGGTTTAAAACTTATCTATCCGGTTTTATATCTTTTCCATGTATATCATTCCATTGATTACCCATGCCTGCTGAAAATCAGTTTATCTTACAGAATATGAATCTTTTTAAATATTCTGACCATAAGAGTTCCCTTAGGCATATCCTTAAGCTCGCTTTCCGTCAAGCCTTTAAGTTTTATCAGAAGTATAAAATATACCGGAATGCAGACAAAGATTGATAGTACTGTTGCAACAGAATTTCCCAACACATGAATCAATCGGTATACAAGCACACCTATAATTCCCATAATTATCGATGAAATAAAAGGAATGATAAATGTCTTTTTTACTTCCTGACGATAATCAATCAGTTTTCCTATCGATATCCAGTTCAATACACAGACAACAAGAGGAAAAATGATGTTACAGATGACCAAGGCATAAACATTTAAATCCGTAAATAACAAAAGCATACAGAGTAATGGTATGTGGATAAGTAACGAAACTGCTGAATGAATTACAGGGAGACGCATTCTGTTAATTCCCTGCAGTATTCCATTGGTTACAGTGGACAGTGCGAAAAACACAACACATATACCACCCAGTCGCATTACATTTGCCGTAACATCCGAACCGTCTCCAAACAATAAAAGCATTATAGGACGCGCAAAAAAACTAAGTCCCACCGCACAAGGAAAGGCAATAATCATATTGAACTTTACAACAGATGCGATTTTAACCTTCATACTCTCTATCCGGCCTCTTGAATATTCTGTTATAAGTGAAGGAACAACAGCAGTACCCATGGCACTTGCAACTGCAACAGGTACATTTGACAGCGTTCTGTACTTATTTGAATATACACTCCATAAAGAACTTCTTATCTCATCGTCAAAACCTTTTGAGGCCATAATTCTGTTATAAAATACACTGTCAACCGTTCCTGATATCTGATAAATCGTCTGACTGATTATAACCGGTAAAGCAGTTGCCAAAAGTACCTTTAAAATTGAAGATGTACTTTCCTTAAAGCTTACTTCTTCATCTGTGATTCGTTGTTTTATCAGCGGTCTGTATATGAAATAAACTATAACCAGAACAACTAACGATGCTATTGCTCCGGACAAAGTTCCCAAAGTTCCGCCTGCAGCACCATATGCTTCGGCATTCGATTTGTAACTGAAATGCTTTAACATAAAGTATGATGCAATTATACTGACAAGCGCATTTACAATCTGTTCTATTACCTGCGAAATCGCTGTAGGAACCATGTTGTTAAATCCCTGAAAATAGCCCCTTATTACACCCATTACCGAAAAAACGAAAATAGTTGGTGCAAGAACTCTCAAAGGTATGGCAACATTTGGATTTTTTATCAGCAGAGAATATGCATCCGATAAAAGATATACTATAACAGTTGCAATAAAACCTACTATTGAAGAAAAAACAAGAGTCGTTTTAAAAACCTTATGGCTGTTAAAATACTCTTCTTTTCCGACTCTTGCCGCAACAAGCTTTGAAACGGACAGCGGTATACTATAGGAAGACAGAATTAAAGCAAGGTTATATATTTCAAAAGCATAGCTGTAATATCCCATTGCAGTATCACCGAGAATTCGCGTCATTGGAATTCTATATATCAGTCCGATAAAGCGTACGACTATAGATGCAACAGCAAGAATAGAACCCTGAACAAGAAAGTTTTTCTTTAAATTTTCTTTACTCATAATCCCTTGTTATATTTATCCCTTCAAGTATTTTATTTTGCATGTCTTCCATTACTTTTCTTTCATCATCGTCAATATGATCATAACCGAAAAGATGAAGCACGCTATGTGTTAAAAGGAATGCAATTTCCCTTATGATTGAATGATTGTACTCTTCAGACTGACTTTTAGCTGTTTCAAGGCTTATAACAACATCACCAATTAACAGTTCGCCGCTTTCAAAATCAAAAAGTGTGATATCGTTTTCGTCAATGAAATCAAAGCATCCCGGCTTATCATATTCGAGCATTGGAAATGACAGAACATCTGTCGCCTTATCAATGTCTCTTGTTTCTCTGTTGATTTCATGAATCCCCTCATTATCGGTAAGTAAAACATTCACCGATAGCTCATACGGACAATTAACATAATCAGCAGCTGCATTAACCACCTTTTCAAACAGAGGCTGATATTCTATCTCATTGAGCAGGTCAGTTTCTTTTTCAATTAATATTGTCATTTGCTTTCTCCGGTATTCCTTCTTATATTTTTCGAAGGGTAATTTTTTTCATAAGACTTATCATGATTACGATTGTTCTTTGTCGGTTTTGAGTTTTTATCTGCAAACCGGGCTTCGTAATCATCATAGGCCTGTACAATTTTCTGAACAAGAGGATGTCTTACAACATCCTTACTTGTAAGTTTTACAACTCCAATTTCATCAATATCGGCAAGAACTTTAAGTGCAACTTCTAACCCGGATGTCTGCCCCTCCAAAAGATCCTTTTGTGTGAGGTCACCGGTAATAACAACTTTTGAACCCAAACCTATTCTTGTCAGAAACATCTTCATCTGTGCCGGTGTTGTATTCTGGGCCTCATCCAAAATAATGAATGCATTATCCAGAGTACGTCCACGCATATAAGCCAAAGGAGCAACTTCAATTAATCCCTTTTCGGAATTTTTTTGAAAAGAATCTGCTCCCATAATCTGATACAATGCATCGTATAACGGCCTTAAATAGGGATCGATCTTACTCTGAAGATCACCCGGTAAAAAACCAAGTTTCTCGCCTGCTTCTATGGCCGGTCTCGTCAGGATGATTCTGTTTACCTCGTCATTTTTAAAGGCTGTTATGGCAGCCGCCATGGCAAGATATGTTTTACCCGTTCCTGCCGGGCCTACTCCGAATACAATCATTTTTTCTCTGATGTTATCAATGTAGTTTTTCTGACCGAGTGTCTTTGGTTTTAGAGGTTTCCCGGTTATCGTATGACATATAAGATCCTTATCTATTTCAACAATACTCCCGGAATCTCCGGTGGCCAAAAGAGAAAGGCTGTAATTAACATTTTGAGTTGTAATTGAATTACCTCTCTTTGATAATTCATACAGGCTCTTAATACATTCCCTGGCATTTTTAACAGGACCTTCTTCACCTATTATCTTCAACTCATTTTCTCTCTGAATTAAAGTAACATGTAGTGATTTTTCAATAATCTTGGCATGTGCATCATAATCACCCAGTATATTACTTAAATGAGAAGAAGTAATATCGGTTATTGATTCAATCATATAAGCCTCCCGTACTTTAGTTTTTTTCTCCAACCGTTCCCCTTAAATCAAGCCGTAGCATTCCATCTACTCTGTCGGGACCGCATTCATATATCAGCTCACTGTTTAGAATCTGCACTCCATCTTTTATATATGAAGTCATAATTTCATTTGCAGAAGAGCTCAATATTTCCTTTGCTTCGTCAGGCGTTATTATATCTGTTTCATACTCATACTCCAGATAGTAACTTCTCTGAATATCCAATTTCAAAAAGTTCAATCCGAATAGATTTAACGCTATAGTTCTTTTTATTATATCACAATCAGTGTTTGAAATACTAGGTTCATATGAAAAAAGTTTGTTTTTTCCAAAGTTTACACCAAGACCTCTTTTACCTGCTCCAACATAAACCTTTGTATCAGTTTTCAAGCTCTGTGATAATGGAATATCCAAACTGTATTCCACTACTGCATAACCATCTGGCACAACATCCCTTGATGCGACAACTTCATCATATGTATTTTTTATATCAATATGCCCATCAATTATAACATCTCCGGGTTTTATAACATCCCCTTTCTTAACCGCTGCAGTTCCTTCTCTGACATAAACCTCCGTCACGACACCATATATGTTTGAAATATAGGTCTGACTAAGAAAGTCATCATCATATTCTTCATCAATCTCTATATACAAATCATTTCCCTTATAGTAGAAGCTGCACCATTTTACATATTTGTTGTCATTTAGGAAATCTTCAGACAATTTTGCATAGTCAATTTTATCTAACTCTGACAAATTTAGTATATCTTTCTTCTCAAGATAGCTTTCAATATATTCTGTTGAGTAGTAACTGTTTCCATCTGTTTTAATATTTAAAAGACGACTGTTCAGAAAAGAAAAGACAACTGTAATTATACATAAAAGTACAAGGCTTCTTTTATGATGCAGTATCCAATAGATATATGACACTACACCTCTTACATCCTCTATATTGATATCCGCATCTATGCTGCGACTGTATTTTTTCAGCCTGTAGTAACCGAAAACATCTATATCTGCATAACAAACATTGTTTTCATTGTTAAGATTTTTTATATTCAGTTTATTGTTCAAACAAAACCTGATTTGTCTGGGTGCTTTTTTCCCGTTTAGATTTATACGAAGTGAGCCGATAAGAAAAGCTAATCTGTTCAATTATATTCCTTTACATACTCTATTCTTTTTATAATTCCGCTTATAATCAGCTCATCCTCCGTGTAGCATTTAATACACAGGCCACACCCGGATATACATACAATACAGGATGAACAAAGCAATTCTATTTTTTCATTTCCATAGCTTTTAACTTTTCCGTAGTTTTCCGCCCGAAGTTCGCATGCATTTATTATCGTAATGATCAGACCGCATTTTAGTACATTGTCACGGAATTCATAGTTACATCCTATCCTTTGTGAACGCCTGTTTCTATGCCTGTTCCAACGTCTGCATTCACCATTTAATTCGGATTTTATCTCCTCCAAATTTCTTTTAAATACGCTCTGACTTCTTTTCATGACTTTTTATTTTATAATATGAAAAAAAGCTGCCAAAAATGACAGCTTTTTACTAGTAATTCGTATTATTTAAATTTTCTCTTACGAGCAGCCTCAGACTTCTTTTTACGTCTGACACTTGGCTTTTCATAATGCTCTCTTTTACGAATCTCCTGCTGGATACCAGCCTTAGCGCAATTTCTCTTAAAACGACGAAGTGCACTATCTAATGATTCGTTTTCCTTAACGATAACATTTGACATTCTTCACAACCCCCTTCCAATCGTGGAATAGGTAAAACTACCGAAATTTTGCATTTACTCATGCACTGTTGTATTATACTACACCGGTAGCGAATAAGTCAACAGTTATTCGGAAATTTTTAACACTAAATTAACGTTTTATCAAATTTAAGTTCAATTTCCTTTTTTATGAAAGCTGTGAACTTAAAACTTCTGATGCTTTTGCCAATGCTTCTTCTATTCCTGCCGGATTCTTTCCTCCTGCCTGAGCCATGTTAGGACGACCACCACCGCCGCCGCCAACAATCGAAGAAATCTCCTTAATAAGATTTCCGGCATGAGCCCCCTTCTTTACTGCTGCATCAGTAGCCATTGATACAAGATTTACCTTTCCTTCTACTGTTGAAACAAGAAGAATTGCACAGTCTCCAAGACTATCTTTAAGCTTATCGCCAAGAGTTCTCAAAGAATTCATGTCTGATTCTCCGATATTTGCAGTCAATACCTTAATTCCGTTAACTTCGATTGCTGAATTAAGTATATCTCCGGCCGAAGCTGCCGCAATCTTTGATTTAAGCTTTTCATTTTCAGACTGTAAAGCTTTTATTTCGTCATGAAGTCCGGCAATTTTCTTTGAAAGACCGTCTATATCACATTTTGCAATCTTAGCTGCCTCGGCAAGTTTCTTTTCAAGTGCATTAAAGTATTCAAATACATTATCACCTGTAATGGCCTCAATTCTTCTGACACCGGCGGCAATTCCCGACTCTGAAAGAATCTTGAAGAAACCTATGCTTGAAGTATTTTTAACATGTGTTCCACCACAGAATTCAATACTGAAATCAGCAATATTGACAACTCTTACCGTTTCACCGTACTTCTCACCGAAAAGTGCCATTGCTCCTGTTTTTCTTGCCTCATCAATAGACATTATCTTTGTAACAACTTCAAGACCTTCAGCAATCTTTTCATTTACAATCTTTTCAACTTCCGCAATTTCTTCCGAGGTCATTGCCTGGAAATGAGAGAAGTCAAATCTTAGTCTGTCATCTGAAACAAATGAACCATGCTGTTCTACATGTTCACCAAGAACAATTCTTAAAGCTTTCTGTAAAAGATGGGTCGCTGTGTGATTTTTACATGAAGCTGCTCTTACATTAGCATCTGCACACAGTTTTACTTTATCATTAATCTCGAAGCTTCCGGATGTAACGACACCGACATGTCCTACTCGTCCACCTTTAAGCTTGATTACATCTTTTATTTCAAATGAAGCATCGCCCTTTGTAATAACACCCTTATCGGCATTCTGTCCGCCCATGGTAGCATAAAACGGAGTTTCATTTACAATGATGGTTCCGGTCTGACCCATTGTAAGCTCATTAACCAATTCTGTTTCAGTTGTCAGAACAGTTATAACGGATTCTGCTTCAAGCGATTCATATCCGACAAATTCTGATGTTATTGAAGTATCAATTTCATCATATACGGTAGCATCAGCTCCCATATAATTTGTTGTTTTTCTTGCATTTCTTGCCGTGATTCTCTGGTTTTCCATTGCTGCTTTGAACCCTTCTTCATCAACCGCAATACCCTTATCAGAGAGTATTTCTGTTGTAAGATCAATAGGGAATCCATATGTATCATAAAGCTTAAAAGCATCTTCACCTGAAAGAACCTTTTTATCAGACTTTAAAATCTGCTCTTCAAGTTCTGAAAGAATGTTCAGCCCCTGATCAATTGTTTTGTTGAACTTTTCTTCTTCCATGGTAAGAACATTAAGGATATGAGCTTTTTTCTCCTCAAGTTCAGGATAACCGTCTTTGGATTCATCAATTACGGTCTGTGCAAGTTTTGCAAGGAACAAACCGTCAATTCCAAGAAGTCTGCCGTGTCTTGCAGCTCTTCTTAAAAGTCTTCTCATTACATATCCGCGGCCTTCATTAGATGGAAGGATTCCGTCACTTGCCATAAATGTAACTGAACGTATATGATCAGTGATTAATCTGATTGATATGTCTTTTTTGTCATCTGTTTTGTATTCGGCATTACAGAGATTACATACAGCATCACGGATTGCCTTCATTGTATCAATATCAAATACAGAGTCAACATCCTGACATACAACAGCCAAACGCTCAAGCCCCATACCGGTATCGATATTTTTATTCGCAAGTTCTGTATAACCACCATGTCCGTCGCCGTCAAACTGAGTAAATACATTGTTCCAGACTTCCATAAATCTGTCGCATTCACAACCCACCTTACAATCAGGCTTTCCACATCCGTATTTTTCACCTCTGTCGTAGTAAATTTCAGAACATGGACCACATGGACCTGCACCATGTTCCCAGAAGTTATCTTCTTTTCCAAATCTGAATATTCTTTCAGCAGGAATTCCTTCCTGTTTATTCCATATTTCAAAGGCCTCATCATCATCAAGATAAATGGATGGATAAAGTCTGTTTTCATCGAGACCTATAACTTTTGTAAGGAACTCCCATGACCAGCTTATCGCCTCTTTTTTGAAGTAGTCACCAAACGAAAAATTTCCGAGCATTTCAAAGAAAGTAAGGTGTCTTGCAGTTTTTCCAACATTCTCAATATCACCGGTTCTGATGCACTTCTGACAGGTTGTAACTCTTTTTCTTGGAGGAATCTCCTGCCCGGTAAAATAAGGCTTTAAAGGTGCCATACCGGCATTTATGAGCAAAAGACTCTTATCATTTTTCGGAACAAGTGAAAAGCTGTTCATTTTCAAATGGCCCTTGCTTTCGAAGAAATCCAGGTACATCCTTCTAAGCTCATTTTCTCCGTAGAATTTCATAGAAACCTCCTAAGTATATATAAATATTGCTTCCTTTTGGGGAATAATTGAAAAAAAAACGGAAGCTATTAATAGCTTCCGTACCAAGCAGCTTGTAGGGGAATCGAACCCCTGTTTTCGCCGTGAGAGGGCGACGTCTTAGCCTCTTGACCAACAAGCCTTGCCTCAAACAAAAGGGAGTATACCATAAGCATTTCGATAAATCAAGTCTTTTTTTTACTTTTTTTCAATTTATTGAAATTTGAGGTATTCCCTCTGTTTTATAGAGGTTAACTTTTTACATTGAAGAGCCAAAAATATCAAACAGCGACAATTGTTCATCTTCCGGAAGATTATTTAACAGTCCAAGTCTGTTCATTGTTTCAACAACGGTTCCGGGTACTTTACACCTGTTCTTAAACTCATTTCTTGAAACAAACGGATTCTTAGCAGCTTCCGCAACTACAGCTTCCGCCGCCTTACCACCCATGCCGTCAATCGAATCGAGTGATGGCATCAGTTTACCATCAATGATTTTAAAACGCGACGAGCCTGCTCGGTAAATATCGATCGGTGTAAACTCAAATCCTCTTGCATACATTTCACGAACAATAAACATATCATCAAGAAGACTGTTTTCTTTTGGAGTAGCCGTTTTGTTTTTTACCTTAATTTCTATTTCCTCAATATTTTTCTGTAATGCTTCAGCACCCAGTGCCATTCTTTCATAGTCAAAATCATCTGCTCGGATACTGAAATAAGCACAGTAATACTCAAGCGGATGATATACCTTACAGTAAGCAATTCGGAATGCCATCATTACATATGCACAGGCATGAGCTTTAGGGAACATGTACTTAATCTTCTTACAGGACCAGATATACCAGTCAGGTATATTGTTTGCAACCATGGTCTCTTCCATATCATCAGTAAGTCCACGGCCTTTTCGTACACTTTCCATTATTTTGAAGGCTTTTCCTGCTTCTATTCCCTTATGAATCAGGAATGTCATAATATCATCTCGTGTACAAATCGCTGTGGACAACGTACATTTTCCTTCTTTTACAAGTTCCTGCGCGTTTCCAGTCCATACGTCAGTACCATGAGAAAGCCCTGATATTCTTATCATATCTGAAAACGACTGAGGTTTGGTTTCCTTAAGCATGTTCATAACAAAGTTTGTTCCAAGTTCAGGCAAACCAAGCGAACCCAATTCACATCCTCCGATTTGCTCTTTGGTAATACCCAGTGGCTCACAGCTCAAGAACAGTTTCAAAACCTTTTTATCGTCCATAGGCCATAATTTTGCATCTTCACCGGTCAGATCTTCCAAAAATCTAATCATTGTAGGATCATCATGACCAAGAATATCGAGTTTTAAAAGGTTGTGATCGATACTGTGATAATCGAAGTGAGTTGTTGTGATATCACTTGTCATATCATTTGCAGGTCGCTGAACAGGAGTAAATGTATATATTTCCTCACCATGAGGTAATACAACAATTCCACCCGGATGCTGACCTGTGGTTCTTCTTACACCCACACAGCCCTGAACTATTCTGTCAATTTCAGCATTTCTCTTTTCTATACCACGTTCTGCATAGTAATTTTTTATAAAACCAAATGCCGTTTTATCCGCAAGTGTACCTATTGTTCCAGCCTTGAATGTGTGTCCTGTTCCGAAAATAACCTCCGTATATGCATGAGCCTTTGCCTGGTATTCTCCTGAAAAATTCAGATCAATATCCGGCTCTTTATCTCCGTTAAAACCGAGGAATGTTTCGAACGGTATATTCTGACCGTCTCTTTTCAATCTTTTGCCGCACACAGGACAATTCATGTCCGGAAGGTCAAATCCGGACAACTGTCTGTCCAAGGCATCCTTGATTATATCACTGTCAAAATCACTGTAAAAACAACTGTCACAATAATAGTGAGGCGGTAAAGGATTAACTTCGGTAATACTCGACATTGTTGCGACAAATGAAGACCCTACCGATCCACGCGAGCCAACAAGATATCCGTCATCATTTGATTTCTTAACAAGTTTTTGAGCAATTATGTACATAACCGAATAACCATTGCTTATAATGGAATTCAGCTCCTTATCTAGCCTTGTTTTAACAATTTCAGGAAGATTTTCTCCGTACATTGTCGATGCTTTTTTATAACACATGTCTCTCAAGTCCTGATCGGAATTCTCAATAACCGGCGGACATTTGTCTGGTCTTACGGGAGCAATCTTTTCGATCATATCCGCAATCTTATTGGTGTTTGTTACAACAATTTCATTTGCTTTTTCTTCCCCAAGGTATCTGAATTCAGCAAGCATTTCTTCCGTTGTTCTGAAATACAGCGGAGGCTGCATGTCCGCATCGGCAAACCCTTTTCCTGCCATGATTATACGTCTGTATATTTCATCCTCAGGATTGAGAAAATGAACGTCGCATGTTGCAACACAGAGTTTATGATGCTTTTCAGCCAAATCAACCACCTGTTTATTAAGCATCTGTAAATCCCTGTCCGACGTTATTTCCGGAAAACGCTGGTTGTCTCTTACCATGAAATAGTTATTTCCGGTAGGCTGAATCTCATAGTAATCATATAATTCAGCTATTCTGTTTATTTCATCATCTGTCTTCTTTCCTAAAATTGCCCTGAACAGTTCTCCTGCTTCACAGGCTGACCCTATAAGAATTCCTTCCCTGTTTTTCTTTAAAACAGACTTTGGAATTTTAGGTCTCCTTCTAAAGTATTTTATATGAGACTCCGAAACAAGTTTATATAAATTTGATCTTCCCAAATCATTTCGGCATAAAAGAATAATATGGAAATACTTTCTTTTTCTTACTTCCTCCTCGTAATCCTCAATACTCATTAAAGGATTTCCATTATCGTCTACCAGGTCATCATCATCAACAAGATACCCTTCACAGCCGTATATAATTTTAAACTTTTTAAATCCTTCAGCTTTTTCAGGATCATTTGCAAAAGCTTTTCCATTCAAAGCATGTGAAGCTTCCGGGAAAGACTGAACAACTCCATGGTCCGTAATCGCAACTGCCGGATGCCCCCATTCAAATGCTCTTTTAACATAAGCGGTTGTATTGGTAACTGCATCCATATCGCTCATCTGTGTATGCGCATGAAGTTCAACACGTTTGATTTCTGAATTGTCTTCCCTTATAACACGGAAGTCTTTTATCTTTTTCATTCCCTGAACATAACTGATCGTAAGTTCATTATCGAATTTATCAATACTGCAGCTACCCATCAACGATACAAATTTATTTACCTTAAGTTCATCTTTAAACTCTGAGAATTCTTCTTTATTGGAAAAGATTTTAACGCCAATGGTATCAGTAAAATCAGTAATGTTAAACATTACGATTATTCGTTCATTTTTTATTTCCTTTGTTTCAATTGATGTTATCATTCCCTTTATGACAACATCCCTGAGTCCGTCACTCAACTCATTTATTGCAAAGAAATCACCGGCAAAACTTTTTCCATAAAAAATATCAGGATCTGCCGGTAACTTTTTCTTGTATTTATATTCCTTTGACTGAGACGACTGCTGATTTTTTTTTGCAGCCGTTTCAGGTTTCACCAAATCTCTATGCTCGCCAATTGGTTCTCTCTTGAAATCGGAAGCATTATAAATCTCATATTCAGGCTCTTTATTTAGTAAAACACTGCTCTTATGGTATTGAAAATCAACCACTGTTTTAATGCCGAACCACTCCTGCATTTTGCCCGTGACAGTCTTTGATATTGTCTCGGAAAGACTTTTTGTAAGAAAATCCTCCTCCAGACCAATGGTTATTCTGTTGTCGTTAAAATAATATTCTGCAGATGAAAAAATCAAACCGGCATATTTGGACTGTTTCTCAACCTCTGCAGCAAACAGTCCCTGGTACTTATTAAACAGTTGTTCCATCGTAAGGGATTCATCGTAATCGTAAGACATTTCTATTCTTATCTGTCTGTCCGTTCCGACAAAATACTGCTTGTTGATATGTAATTCCAACATGTTGATGTATATCGGATGAATAGGTTCTTTCGAATGACAAACCGCTATAATTACAGGCTCTTCATTCGAGTATACCATTTTTTCAAGTTCTACATCAGCAAACTGATTTGCACAGTCTTTTTTTAAACCTTTTAATTCAAAAGATTCTAGTATTTTCACACTGTTTTCCTCTCATATCTGCTAATAATTGCCATTTACAAAATTATATATCCTGAACCATCTTCTGAAGTTCTTCTTCAAATCTTGAAAGTAATTCATCTTCAGGAACCTTTGCAATAATCTCACCTTTTTTAAAGACAAGACCCTCACCTTTTCCGCCCGCAATACCTAAATCGGCCTCTTTAGATTCTCCGGGACCATTAACCACACATCCCATAACTGCAACCTTGAGCGGCGTGGAGTACTTTTCCGTAATCCTTGTAACCTTATCTGCAAGTTCAATAAGATTAATGGCTGTTCTTCCACATGTAGGGCATGAAACAACTTCTATCCCTTCATTTCTCAATTTAAGACTCCTTAAAATGAGTTTGGCAGAACGTACCTCATTAACAGGATCATCCGTAAGTGAAACTCTTATTGTATCTCCAATTCCCTGATATAAAATGTTTCCGAGTCCTACCGCCGACTTAATATTTCCAGCATACTGAGAACCTGATTCCGTTATTCCTACATGTAACGGATACTTTGTTTCTTTTGCAATAAGTTCATGTGCTTTAATACACATCAGACAGTCAGACGACTTAATACTTATTACTATATTATCATATCCGGCTTCTTCTATTTTCCTTACCTGATTTAATGCACTCTCAACAAGACCTTCAGCCGTTACACCGCCGTTTTTCGCGATAATTTCCTTTTCAAGCGAACCACTGTTTACACCGACCCTGATAGGTATATTTCTTTCTTTTGCTGTTTTAACCACAGCTCTTACCCTGTCAACACTTCCGATATTTCCCGGATTTATTCTGATTTTATCTGCTCCGCTTTCCATTGCCATAATCGCAAGTCGGTAATCAAAATGAATATCAGCCACAAGAGGTATGCTTATTTCTTTTTTTATGCTTTTGATTGCATAGGCTGCCTCCGGCGTAGGAACTGCAACTCTTATAATGTCGCATCCGGCTGCCTCTAATTCCTTTATCTGTTTTACAGTTGCTTCAACATCCTCTGTTTTTTTATTACACATTGACTGTATCAAAATCGGATTACCACCACCGATAACCCTGTTTCCTATTTTGATTGCTTTTGTATTATCTCTGTACATAGAAACCTCCTTTAAAAGCATGGTAACTCTTTAGACCCTACGGTTTTTACGTTTTTCATCCTCTAAAAAAATATATTCCTTATGTCGTTATAGAACAGGAATATCATCAAAATCATAAGGAGCATGATTCCAATAAGATGCACCATGGCTTCTTTTTCCTTGTCTATTGGTTTTCCCCTAAAAACTTCAATAATCATGAATACAAGCCTTCCGCCATCTAAAGCAGGTATCGGCAGTAAATTCATCACACCAAGATTTGCACTGATAACTATTGCCCAATATATAAGGTTGAATGCCGCCAAGGAATTACTTATTTCACGACTTTCTTCAACACTATCACTTACTTCATCAACTACCCTTACAACTCCACCGACACTGTCTGAATTAACATGTCCTCCAAGCATATATAAGAGACTCTTTACCGTTGTCTTAATCCAATAATTCACTTCTGTAAAGCTGTACTTTATAACTTCTATCGGTGAACATTTTTCGCGTCCAACATTATAATAAAAATCGACAGAATATTGTGTTGACCATATCGGCGTCAGTGTTGTTTCACTTGATTTATTGTTGTGTATATAGGTGATGGTTATTGGAGCTTCAGACAAAGGATTCTCATTAAAATATTTTTCAAGCTCCTCACCTGATTTTATTTCATTTCCATTTATCCCGGTTATAATATCACCGCTTTTTATTCCTGCCTTTGCTGCAGGATAGTCCTCCGTAACTGTTATTTCAGCTTCTGCTTCGGTAGATGAATACTGAATACCCATATAATACTTGGTATTTTTTACTGTAGGTACTGAAAGTGAAACTTTTTCATCATCTCTTATTACAAAAATATCAAGAGGTTCATCCGTGAGTTCATTGAAGTAGAAATAGTTATAGATATCTCTTCCAACAGATATTTTACTTCCGTTTATCGAAGTAATTATATCTCCTTCCATAAGCTGTTCACTTTCCGGATTTTCAGCATTAACCTCTTCAACTCTCGCAGGGTCATATCCCATAAATCCGACTATTATTAATGCAAGCACAAAAGCAAGAATAAAATTAAATACCGGACCTGCAAGAACCACTGATATTCTCTGCCATACATTTTTAGAGTTAAAAGAGCCCTCAGCATCATCAGCCGTATCTTCTCCCTGCATCATACACGAACCACCAATTGGAAGGAGCTTTAATGAAAATCGGGTTCCTCCACGCTCACGAGAAAAAAGTGTAGGTCCCATTCCTACGGCAAATTCATTAACCTTTATGCCATTAATCTTTGCAAAGATAAAATGACCAAATTCATGAGCCACTACGATTACACTTATAATAAGTAAAGAAATGATAATATATACCAACTTGCTCACATTAACCTCCATTTACGACAGTATATTATTCAAAAATGAATAAGTTTCCTTCTCTGTAGCAAGAATTGTTTCTAAATCAGGTGAATCATACCTCGTTATTTTATCCATTGCCATTTCAATATAATCACTTATATCCAAAAATCCAATCTTGTCATGCAGAAATCTGTCAACAAGAAATTCATTTGCAGCATTGTATACAGTGGGAATATTTCCACCTTCGTCCATAGCACGTTCAGCAAGAGCGAGTCCTTTAAAATTTTCCTTATCAGGCTTTTCAAATGTCATCGTGGAAAGCTCATAAAAATCAAGCTTCTTAGCCTTCATTTCTATTCTTTCCGGATAAGTTAGTGCATACAGTATCGGTAACTTCATGTCCGGCAGCCCCATCTGACCAATTACTGCCCCATCGACAAATTCTACAGCTGAGTGAAGTATACTTTGAGGGTGGATTACTACATCAATTTGATTCCTGCCGACTCCGAAAAGCCAACCGGCTTCCATCATTTCCAAGCCTTTATTAACCATTGTTGCAGAATCAATGGTTATTTTTTGGCCCATTGCCCAATTTGGATGCTTCAGTGCATCAAATCTTGTCTTTGTACGCATTTCTTCCCTGGTCATTCCCCTGAAAGGGCCACCTGATGCAGTGAGTATTATTTTGTTTATTTGAGAATTCCCCTCACTTATGCTTCCCCCATACCTGATTCCCTGCAAGGATTGAAAAATAGCCGAATGTTCACTGTCAACAGGATACATATTAACCTTCTTTTCCTTGATTAAAGGCATAATCAAATGGCCTGCAGTCACCAGTGTTTCCTTATTAGCCAGGGCTATATCTTTTCCGGCATTAATCGCTGCTATTGTCGGTTTTATACCAATCATACCGACTACTGCCGTAAGGACTACATCAACCGAATCCAGACATGCACATTCAATCAATCCGTTCATGCCGGCAACAACTATGGTATTTGTGTCCGCTATTCTGAGTTTTAATTCTTCTGCCGCCTTTTCATCATAAACACAAACCATTTCAGGTTTGAATTCTCTTACCTGTTTTTCAACCACATCAACATTTCTGTTTACTGCTAATGCCGATATATGAAACCTATCCGGGTTTTCTCTTACAATTTCAATTGTCTGGGTTCCTATCGAACCCGTAGAACCAAGAATCGAGATGTTTTTCATTATTCCTCCAAAATATGAGAGTTCTTCTCATCAGATGTTTAATTAACCTACAAATGCAAGTAAAAGATAAAATATTACCGGTGAAACAAATATTACCGAATCAAATCTGTCAAGAATACCTCCGTGACCCGGTATCAGATTACTGTAATCTTTGATTCCATATTCCCTTTTTATGGCAGAAGCCGCCAAATCTCCGAACATAGAGATTATACTGCCAAAAAATGCCACAGCCACCAAAGCCGATATCGAAAGTTCAATTGAAGCAATTGCATTAACCACAAGGCCGAATATAACGGAAAATGCAACAGATCCAATTACACCACCGGTGCATCCTTCCCATGTTTTTTTAGGACTGAGTACCGGAAACGCCTTGTGTTTTCCCAAAAAGACACCGGCAAAATAAGCACATGTGTCACATATCCACGAGGTAATGATTGTCATCCAAACCAGACAGATTCCATCTTCCATTGCCCGTATTCTAAAAATAAAACTTAAAAGAACAGGTACATAAATAAATGAGAAAACATTTGCCAGCACTTCTTTTATTTTTATTTCAGGATATTTAAATACAAAAAGAACCATTTCAAGCAAAAATACCATAACAATAAACATCGTTACGATTTCTGATGATTCGAACTCTATAATGTTTCCATGCTTAAATGCCAGAAATAAATAGAAAAGAACGGCTAATGCATATTCAATATATGCACTCGTTTTTCTTTCTGACTTAAAAACTTTCAGCAATTCATATACGCCCATAACCGATACGACTGCTAACACAGCCAGTGTAAAATAGCCGCCTATAAGAAATGTAGGTACAAGTAATATAAATAAAACTATACCGCTTATGATTCTGGTCTTCATTTCACCCCTCCGAATCTTCTGTCTCTCTTGTTATAGTATTCTATTGCTTTCTGCAATTCCTTTTTATTGAAATCAGGCCATAAAACATCCGTAAAGTAAAACTCGGAATAAGCAAGCTGCCATGGTAAAAAATTTGAGGTCCGCAATTCACCGCTTGTCCTTATTAACAGGTCCGGATATGGCATTCCCGCTGTATCCAGATAAGAATTAATTAATTCCTCATTGATTTCTTCTTCAGAAATCCTTCCTTCTTTCACATCATGTGCAATATTTCTCATTGCTCTGCATAACTCATCACGGCCACCATAATTAATTGCAACATTAAAATTCAATCCGGTATTATTTGAAGTTACTTCTTCAAGTTTTATGATGGATGCCTGTAAATCATCCGGAAGCCTGCTTATGTCGCCGAGAACTTTTACCTTCATATTATTTTTGGTACTTCTCTCAACACTATCGCTCATATACTTTCTGAGCAGATTCATAAGTGTTTCAACTTCCTTTTCCGGTCTGTTCCAGTTTTCGGTAGAGAAAGCATATATTGTAAGATACTTTATGCCAAGATTATATGCATCCTCACATATTTGTTCTGCCACCTTACTTCCCTGTACATGGCCGGCCGTTCTTGGAAGAAAACGTTTTTTTGCCCAGCGTCCATTGCCGTCCATGATTATGGCAACATGCTGTGGAATGTTTAATTTATCATCCATAAAATCACCTTTTCATAAAAATAGCTGTTAATGCTGCCGATACAGATATATACCGACAGCCTTAACAGCACAAGATTATACAGTCATAATTTCCTTTGATTTGGATTCTATCATACTGTCAATTTTAGCAACAAATTTGTCTGTAATCTTCTGAACATCATTTTCAAGTTTCTTAACTTCATCTTCAGAAATATCATCGGCCTTTGAAGCTTTTTTTATTGCATCGTTGGCATCTCTTCTTATGTTTCTGATTGCTACCTTTGCTTCATCACCCTTCTTCTTAACATCCTTTGAGAGAGACTTACGTCTTTCTTCCGTAAGTTCAGGGAATGTAAGTCTGATTATTTTTCCATCATCAGAAGGTGTAATTCCAATATCTGATGCCATGATTGCCTTTTCAATTTCCTTTACCATTCTTGCTTCCCATGGCTGAATCGCAATAACTCTTGCCTCTGGCACATTGACATTTGCAACACCCTGGATGTTTGTAGGCGTTCCGTAATAATCAACCTTGATTTTATCAAGAAGGTGAGGGTTTGCACGTCCCGCACGAATGTTGTTATATTCCTCATTAAGGGCATTAATTGTCTTATTCATTTTTTCTTCAAACGGTTCAATAATTGGGTTCATAAAAATTCTCCTTTGATTAATAAACTATTGTTCCGGTCAGATCTCCGGATACATTTTTAACTATTCCATTTTCCTCATTAAGGGAAAATACAAGAGTTGATACATTGTTTTCCATACACATAACAGTTGCCGTGAGATCAAGTATGGAAAGTTTCTTATCAAGAAGTTCCTGATAACTCACTTTGTCATATTTAACTGCTTCAGGATTTACCTTTGGATCACAGTCATAAACTCCGTCAACGGCTCTCGCCATAACAATAACTTCACATTCGAGCTCGATTGCTCTGAGTGCCGTGGTTGTATCCGTTGAGAAAAACGGATGTCCTGTTCCACCAGCAAGGAAAATAACCTTTCCGTTATTAAGATCCGCTACAGCCTTATCCTTAGAGAAGAGTTCACTGACGTTTCCGCAAACAAAAGGTGTATATATTGATGTTTCAAGTCCTACATATCTGCAGATTTCTGACATATATACACAATTCATTACAGTACCAAGCATTCCAATTGAATCTGCTTTTGTTCTGTCTATTGTTTTAGATGAACGACCTCTCCAGAAATTACCTCCACCGGTTACAATAGCCACCTGAACACCCTTTTCTACAAGTTCCTTAATCTGTTTTGCAACAGAAATACAGGTTTCTTCATCAAAACCCATTTTTTTATCACCGGCCATTGCCTCACCACTGAGTTTTAAAAGTATTCTTTTGTATTCATCCATGTTCATTCTCCTGTTCGCATATATTTTCTTTTGAATTTTAACACATGATAAATACTTATTCAAGTTTAAGATTATTCTATTTGCTTAAACTTATATAAAGAGCAGCTTTCCCATCATGTTTTTTTCAGAAAGTGCTATTCCTCAGTGATTATTTTGTAAACAAAGTCAAAACTTATTTTCACCCCATTGTCCATTATAAGCTCCCTGCTGACACAATCCGTTTTTTTCAAAACCAGACTCTCTTCTATATAAGTCCCACCTTCTTTATTCCCGTCAGGTAAAAAATAGTATATACGAATTCTGACTGCCTTCTTTCCTGACTCAAGAATCATATTTACAACCGTATCCAATTCCTTTTTTTCTTCTTCGGTGGGCGGTACAAACTTTTCTGTATGCCTGCCTGTTTCATCGACCATATCACCAAATCCGGTTAAGGCCGCAAATGAAGCAAACTGCGCTGCCCGGTCATGCATGGACATATGCGGATGGTTTGTTGATTTTATATATGGCAGTTCAATAATGTCATCATACTTCGACATCAGGCTTTGTGACCTCCTATCTGCTTATTTCGCTCTCTGCCGGTTGCACCTTTCTTAAAATTAAATCCTCGAAGAATCAGATTGCCACCATGTTTCTTTTTAATTTCAAGCACAGCATTCTGTATTTTCTTTTCTTTCTCTGCCCTGCTCTCATTTTCTTCATCTGCTTCTAAAAACTCAAATAAATCAATCTGTTTAAACTGGTTTTTTTCAGGCATTTCTCCCTCCTCGATCAAATGAGTAACAGCTATTGTAAGTCGTCTTATAAGAAAATTCGGATTTACTTCTCTGTCAAATATTTTTAGAGCCGCCTCAGAAATTGATTTTGATGAAGAAGTGTAACAAATAAGGTTTTCTGTGCCGTGAGCATGTTTCGGTATGGTTCTTCCGTACCTGTCCGTACTCAATTCAGAATTTGCCGGTTCAGAAATTCTATCAAGACTGGCAATATCATACCCCACAGTCAATACAACCTGATTGGTTAAAAGCCCTTTATCCAACAAAACCAGTGATTGGCTGTCAGCCATTTCCTGAACAATGATCCGTCCCTTTTCAAAATCATACGGTTCACTTAAAACCTGACCTGTACTCAGGCTCTTAGCTTCCGGAGTATAGGATTTAATATCCTTAATGGTGCAAGGCTCATATCCCCATGCATGATCAATCAGAAGTTCTGCATTTATTCCAAAAAGTTTGTATAAAAGTTCTTCATTATGATAGTCAGATATTTTACCGATTGAGCATCTGGCAACATCCCCCATCGTATACATTCCATGCTCGAAAAGTTTCTTGGCATATCCTCTTCCAACACGCCAAAAATCAGTAAGCGGTCTGTGATTCCACAGAAGCTGTCTGTACTTTTTTTCATCCAGGCATGCAATTCTCACTCCGTATTCATCAGCATCTATATGTTTTGCCACAATATCCATAGCCACCTTACACAGGTATAAATTTGTACCGATTCCTACCGTGGCTGTTATACCTGTAGTCGAAAGTATATCTCTGACAATTTTTATCGCAAGTTCCCTTGCACTTACCCCATATGTCTTAAGATAGCCCGTCACATCCATAAACACTTCATCAATGGAATATACGCAAATATCATCCGGCGAAATATATTTAAGATATATGGAATAAATCTGCGAGCTGACCTGCATATATCGATACATATGCGGTGGCGCAACAATATACGAAATTTTCATTTCCGGATGAGCATCAATTTCTGCAGCCGAATAGGATTCAGATACGAATTTCCCTCCCGGTGCATTGATAAGCCGCTCAGAATTAACTTCCTCCATACGTTTTATAACCTCAAAGAGACGGGCTCTTCCCGAAATTCCATGTCTTTTTAAAGAAGGGGAAACAGCAAGACAAATTGTCTTTGAGGTTCTGGATTCATCAGCAACAACAAGGTTAGTATCAAGGGGGTTCATTTTTAAATCAACGCATTCAACAGATGCAAAAAAAGATTTCAAGTCAATCGCAAGATATGTTTTTTCCTCGTCCATTTCGCCTCCATAAAAATATATTTGGCTCATTATATCACAAAAGATTTCTTTAAAATCTTTTGTGATCCATTCGGCGCTCGCAGAGAAAGAGAGCAAGCTCTCTTTCTTTTCTCACTTTGCTCATTATATCACGCCTTTAATCATCGAACAAGTGTTCTTTTGTGTAATTTGATAAACTTTTTATTTGTTTATGCTCCATAGTCTGTATGTATCAATCTTATCTTATTCGTCAATTCACAAAATTATATTATAAGTACTTTATACGATTTCGTCTGTCAATTCTAATTTTATTTTAGGTTTTATTTTCCTTCTTTTCTTATTTTTTGATAGTTATAAAAAAGCTGAAAACGTTATCGTTTTCAGCTTTTTAAAATTCTTATTTTGAAATTACATTCCCATCTGCTTTGCTACTTCTTCAGCAAAGTCATCTTCTCTCTTTTCAATTCCTTCACCTGTTTCAAAACGAACAAATGACTTAATTGCAAGATCCTTAGATACAGAAGCTACGTACTGAGCAACTGACTGTTTTCCGTCAGAAGCCTTAACATATGCCTGATCAACAAGGCACATTTCCTTGAGCTCTTTAGCAAGACGACCAGGAACCATTCTTTCAATAACAATGTTCTCAGGCTTTGGATTCTTGCTCTCAGCATTCTCTTTGAGAGCTTCTTTTGTAATGATATCTGTTTCAGACTCAATAAATTCAGCCGGAACATCATCCTTAGATACAAATGAAGGCTTCATAGCACAAACCTGCATAGCAACATTCTTTGCGCACTCAATATTTGCTTCATTAGCCTCGCCTGTCATTTCAACAAGAATTCCAAGTTTACCACCATTGTGAATATATGATACAACGAAACCATCTTCAGGTTTAACTGTAGCGAATCTACGGATTGAAAGTTTCTCACCGATTACTGCAACAAGGTTTGCAAGACTCTCTTTAACAGTAATTGTTGCATCATCACACCAAGGCTCAGCAAGAAATGCATCAATATCTGCTGCACTTGTTTCAGCAGCCTGCTTAGCAACCTTGGCAACATATGTCTGGAACTTCTCATTCTTTGCAACGAAGTCAGTCTCTGAGTTAACTTCTACCATAGATGCAATCTTGTAATCATCTGTGATATATGTTGCACAGATACCTTCTGCAGCAATTCTGTTTTCCTTCTTTGCAGCCTTTGCAAGACCATTTTCTCTAAGCCAGGTTACTGCTGCTTCCATATCTCCATCAGTAGCTGTAAGAGCTTTCTTACAATCCATCATTCCTGCGCCTGTCATTTCACGCAGTTCTTTTACCATACCTGCTGTAATATTAGCCATATATATTTCCTCCGAATATATCTAGATTATTCTTCTGTCTGTTCCTCAACTTCAGCTTCTTCAGCTTCAGCCATGGATTCACCCTGATTAGCTTCGATAACAGCATCAGCCATCTTTGAAACAATAAGCTTAACTGCACGGATAGCATCATCATTTCCAGGAATTACATAATCAAGTTCATCAGGATCACAGTTTGTATCTGCAATACCGATAAGAGGAATTCCAAGAGAATGTGCTTCCTGAACACAAATTCTTTCCTTCTTAGGATCAACAACGAAAATAGCATCAGGAATCTTCTTCATGTCAGCGATACCGCCAAGGTTTTTCTGAAGCTTCTCAAGTTCCTTCTGAAGAAGGGCTACTTCCTTCTTAGGAAGAACATCGAATGTTCCGTCTTCTGCCATCTTTTCAATTGACTTTAATTTTGCGATTCTTGTCTGAATTGTCTTGAAGTTTGTAAGCATACCTCCAAGCCATCTTTCATTAACATAGTACATACCGCAACGCTCTGCTTCTGACTTTACAGAATCCTGTGCCTGCTTCTTTGTACCAACAAAAAGAACCGTACCGCCATCAGCAACAATATTCTTGATTGCTGTATAAGCTTCATCAACCTTTCCTACAGACTTCTGTAAGTCGATGATATAGATACCGTTTCTTTCAGTATAAATGTAAGGAGCCATCTTAGGGTTCCATCTTCTTGTCTGGTGTCCGAAATGTACACCTGCTTCAAGCAACTGCTTCATTGAAATTACGCTCATTTTTGTTACCTCCATTGGTTAAAAATCTTCCAGATTAAAAGCTTCCCAAACTGTCCGAGCATTGACAGCACCATTGGTTCATATTAACCCGTGTTTAATTTATACCGAAATATGATAACACATCATTTATTTAAAAACAAGTGCTAATTCAAAAATTATACAAGTTTTTTAATCCTCTTCATCATCAAGTATTTCATACAGATAGTCATTTACGATTTTTATAAATGTTCCCTTCATACCTGATGATCTTGATTCAATTATTCCGGCACTTTCAAGCTTCCGCAATGCATTAACGATTATAGATCTCGTAATTCCTATATTGTCCGCAATCTTACTTGCAACCAAAATACCCTCACCGCCGTCAAGCTGACGTATAACGGTTCTTACTGCTACCATTTCAGATTCTGAAAGTGCATGAATTGCAGCTGTAACAGTAGACTTTCTTGAATTCTCCATATCAATTTCTTCTTTTTCGGCCCTCATTGTTTCAAGTCCAATAACCGTCGTACCAAATTCACTGATGATAATATCGTCAATCGAAAAGAATTTTTCCTTCCTATATATGAATAGGTGTCCCAGTCTCTGTCCGGAAATAAGAATCGGTGCAATTATCGCTGAAAGATTCCTTGACTCTTCCGAACTGAAACCAAGCGTTTCGAGATTTACATTTTCCTTTGTTGACAGAACATTTAAAAATCTGTTATTCAAGGCATTGTCAATCATTTTTCCGACTTCTTCCGTAATAAGTTTTGACAGAACCGGCTGTTTATCGGAACTGTAAACTCCAAGAAGTTTGCCTTTCCTGCTTATAACATAAACACTTGCTTCCAATTCTGCTCCAAGTATCTCACACAAGTCATTAAATATTACTCTGTTCGAATCCAGTTTTTCCTGCAGAAGTCTGTTTATTCTTCTGGTTTTATCTAATAGTTCAACACTCATGACACCCCTCCTTAGCAATTTTTACTTTACTGCCTGTCAACATCATTACCGCCATTTTCCGACTTTTTCCCGCTATTATCAGGTTTCTGCCAGCTCATATAGGTACAATCAGGATAATTTTCACATCCGAAATATCTTCTTCCCTTCCTTGTACGTCTCAAAAGCAGCATTCCATTACATTCAGGACAATTATATTCGGTTTTCTCATAGTATGGCTTTGTATTTTTACATTCCGGAAATCCCGGACATCCTATAAATTTACCATGCGGTCCAAATTTGATTACCATATTTCTTCCGCATAATTCACAAACAATATCCGTAACCTCATCATGAAGTTCCACATTTTCAACTTCTTCCATTGCCCTGTTTATTGCTTCTTCAAGATCCGGATAAAAATTAAAGATAATGTCCTTCCAATTTACATTTCCTTCTTCTACACCATCAAGAAGAGCCTCCATATTGGAAGTGAAATTAACATCCACTATTGATGGAAATGAGTGAACCATTATGTTATTCACAGCTTCGCCCATTTCCGTTATATACAGATTTTTCTTTTCCTTTGTTATATAGTGTCTTGCAAGAAGTGTTGCTATTGTAGGTGCATATGTACTTGGTCTACCGATACCAAGTTCCTCCATGGTTTTTACCATTCCCGCTTCCGTATAATGTGGAGCAGGTTGGGTAAAATGCTGCTGTGGAATTATCTCTTCCAAGCAGAGTTTTTCATTTACTTCAGGTGTAAACAGTGTTTTTGATGCTTTTTCCGTATCATCGCTTTCCGAATAAACGGACAGATAACCGTCAAAAACAATTTTAGACGAATTTGTCTTAAATCTATATCCGTCAGCCTCAATTACAACTCCGGCATTTTCATATTTTGCAGGTGACATCTGAGATGCCACAAAACGTTTCCATATCAACTGATAGAGTCTGAACTGCTCACGTGTAAGATCATCCTTTACGGATGCAGGCGTAAGGTCAACATATGTAGGTCTTACAGCCTCATGAGCATCCTGAATTTTCTTTCCGTTATTCTTTTTACTCTCGCTCTTATTTATATATTTCTCCCCATAGTTTTCAGCTATAAAGCCATTGCATGCCTCAGCCGCTTCCTCGGACACTCTCACGGAATCCGTTCTCAGGTATGTAATAAGACCGATTGTACCATGTCCCTTAATTGCCACACCTTCATAAAGCTGCTGCGCAACACTCATCGTCTTCACGGTTGAAAATCCCAGTGTCTTGGAAGCCTCCTGCTGAAGGGTACTGGTTGTAAAAGGAAGCGGATTCTTTTTTATTCGCTCACTGATTTTAACATCTTCAATCACATATTCCGCTTTTTGTAACTCAGAAACAATTATTTCAGCTTCTTCCGAGTTCGAAATATTTAATTTTTCATCTCTATAGGATAAAAGATTTGCTGAAAAAGGCTTCTTTGATGATTTAGATTTCAAAGAAACATCGATTGACCAATATTCCTGCTGAACAAATGAATTAATTTCATTTTCCCTGTCAGCAATTAATCTGAGAACAACCGACTGAACACGTCCCGCACTTGTTCCTCTCTTAACCTTGGTCCATAATAATGGACTTATTCTGTAACCCACACATCTGTCAAGAACACGTCTTGCCTGCTGTGAATTCACAAGATCCATATCAATATCCCTAGCATTCGCAATAGCACCTTTAACTGCATTTTTCGTTATCTCGTTAAAAGTTATTCTTGCATACTTTTTGCCTTCAAGTTTCAAAACGTACTTAAGATGCCATGAAATAGCCTCACCCTCACGGTCAGGGTCAGTTGCCAGATAAATCTTATCAGCTTTCTTAACTTCTTTTCGAAGTGCTGCAAGCTGTTCACCTTTTCCCCTTATTGTAATATATTTAGGTTCAAACGTGCCATTTTCAACATCAATTCCAAGCTGACTTTTCGGTAAATCCCTTACATGTCCGCCACTTGCAATAACGGTATAATTTGCACCCAAAAATTTCTGAATTGTTTTTGCCTTTGCAGGTGATTCTACTATCACTAAATATTTTGCCATTACTTCCCTCTTTATGATCACAGTTTTTTTACATAAAATCCCGGGGATGACTCCTTAATATAGCCCTTTGTATTAAGGCTCATTATTGTCTGTAAAACCTCAAAGTATGTCATTCCGCTTTTTTCGACCAACTCATCCATATGAATCGGTTCAAAACTTAGCAAAGCATACAATATAATTTCATCTTTTTCAAGTGTCAAATCTTTAATTTTTTGACAATTTTCAGAAAATTCACCGACACAGTCAAATTTGAAAGCGTACTGTTCATCCTTTCCTTTTATAATCTGTTGATTATCAGATAACTCAAATGCTGCAAGAATTTCTTCCGGGCTTAAGACTATTCCCGCTCCCGTCCTAGCCATTTCAAGACATCCCTCACTTAATTCATCACCTATTCTTCCAGGTATAACATACACATCCTTTCCCTGTTCCAAAGCGTTGTCAACCGTTATCATGGTTCCACTCTTCTTTTTTGCCTCAACCACAAGAAGAACATCTGCAAATCCGGATATCAGTCTGTTTCTTTCAGGAAAATGATTCTTTGCACCGGGTGTTCCCAGATAGTATTCTGTTACAACACCACCTTTTTCACTCATTTCGTGATACAAGTCCCCATTTTGTGCCGGATAAATAACATCCGGTCCCGTCCCCAAAACTCCCAAGGTATATGCACCTGCACTAAGAGCCGCACGATGAGAAAATCCATCTATGCCATATGCAAGACCGCTTATAATCTGGCATCCGGATTTTCCAAGTTTTCCTGAAAACTCTTCTGCAATCGTTTTACCATATCCTGAACATTTTCGTGCTCCAATAACGGCAATCGAAGGTTTTTTCGGATTTGGAAGTCTTCCTTTATAAAACAGTCCTATCGGTGGATTATAGAGATTTTTCAGTTTTTCCGGAAAATCTTTGTCATAAAAACTTACATATGTAACATTATTCCTGTGAAGCTGATTCATTATCACGTCCGGGTCAAACCCTTTCCTGCTTCTGTTTATCTCCGATTTTACCCGCTCACTAAATGCTGTCTTCTCTAAAGTTTCATATTTCACGTTAAAAATCTCATATGGGCTGCCAAAAAACCTCAAAAGTTTAAATTTATCAGATAGTTCCAAAGCCGCTATGGAAGACAGCCATAAGGCATATTCAAAATCATTCATCATATCATATAAATCCGTTATCACTCACTGTGATAACGTTTTCTCTCCTTCCTCCTGTTTCCCGTAAAATCTAAATATTTTGCAATCATTTGCACATTCCATCACATTATATTCAAACTTCATATAAGGAATCTATTCGGTACATTAATGCTTCCATCACATGTCTGTCCTGAATTTCTTCGCACCCTTCCAGGTCTGCAATTGTCCTGGATGTTTTTAATATCCGATAATAACTTCTGGCACTTATATCTTTTCTTGAAAAAGTCTCTCTTAAAAGTGCCTTTGATGAAGGTTTTATTCTGCAAAACTCTTCAGTCTCTTTGGAATTTAATCTGGAATTATACTTGTTTTCTATCTTTTCATACCGTTTTTCCTGCATATCCCTTGCTCTTTTAATTCTTTTATAAATTGAAGCGGAAGATTCCGATTTATTCTTTGAATCCATTTCTTCGAATTTTATTGGCGTAACATTCACCATAAGATCTATTCTGTCCAATATCGGCTGACTGATTTTTGACAAATATCTTTTTATCTGTGTTTGTGTGCAGCGGCATTTCTTCATATCAGGATAGTATCCGCACGGACACCTGTTCATTGCTGCAACCAGAGTAAAATCAGCCGGATACTCTGTTGATCCATTTATTCTGTTTATTGTTATCTTATGATTTTCCAACGGCTGTCTCATAATTTCAATTACATCACGATTAAATTCAGGAAATTCATCCATGAACAAAATTCCAAAATCAGCATAGCTGATTTCTCCGGGTTTTGGTACCCTTCCACCTCCGGCCAAAGCAATCTTTGTTATCGAATGATGTGGTTCCCGAAAAGGTCTTACCGTAACCAGCCCTCCGTTTCCCAGTTTTCCTGCAGAAGAATAGATGCGTGTCAGTTGAATCTGCTCCTTGTATGACAATGGCGGCATTATTCCCGGTATCCGCTTTGCAATCATACTTTTTCCTGCCCCCGGTGGTCCACAAAGTAACAGATTATGAAAACCGGCAGCGGTTATCTCAGCTGCTCTTTTCGCCGCATACTGTCCTTTTACTTCAGAGAAATCATCAACCTTTTCGATATTTATTCCTTCTTTTTTTTCAAACGAATACTGATCATAACCACCATTAAAATATGAAACCGCCTCCTGCAAAGAGGCGACCGGAATAATATCCATTCCTTCCACAACTTTTGCTTCATTCAGGTTCTCTACCGGAATCATAATCTTTTTGAATCCTTTTTCCATCATATCAATGACGTAAGAAATAACTCCATTTACCGGAGAAACTTCACCATTCAGTTTCAGTTCTCCCAAGATACATAAACCTTCCAGCCTATCCTGTGATATTACACTTTCACAAACCAGCATACCTATTGCAATGGCAAGATCATATTGTGTTCCGCTTTTCCTTATGTCTGCCGGCGAAAGATTAACCGTTATTTTCTTTGTACTGAATTCATACCCCGAATTTTTAATGGCAATACGTACTCTTTCCCTGGCTTCTTTTACTTCTGAGGTCAGATAACCCACCATTTCCATTCCCGGCAGCCCGTTGCTGACATCCGTTTCTATTCTTATAGGTACGGCATCTATACCATCCAACATTGCACTATAACTAATACTCAACATTACATATACCTCCGTTCGTTTTATGATACATGAAGGCATAGCCGGATTTCCATTGTCATAAAATAAAAAAAGCACTCTTCATTTCATGAAAAGTGCTTAAATTTAAAAATTTATTTCTGAATATAAAATGTCACAATGTAACAAAAAATCAAATCCAAAATGTACAATCTGACATATTATTTTACTGTGAAGGAGAAAGCATTGTTCTGAGCTCGTCCATAAATGTATTCACATCCTTAAATTCTCTGTAAACGGATGCAAATCTTACATAAGCAACATCGTCAACCTCTTTGAGCTTATCCATTACTATCTCACCGATTACACTGCTCTTAATCTCTCTCTCTTCAAGATTGAAAATAGCAGTTTCTACCTGATCAACAAGCTTAGTAATCTGTTCTACTGATATCGGTCTCTTATGACATGCCCTGAAAATACCATTTTCAATCTTGCTTCTGTCATAGGACTCCCTTATATTGTCTTTTTTTATGATAACAAGCGGAAGAGACTCGATTTTTTCATACGTTGTAAATCTTTTGTTACACAAATCACACTGTCTTCTTCTTCTGATTGACGCATTGTCATCAGCAGGTCTTGAATCAATTACCTTTGTATTATCATCACCACAAAACGGACACTTCATAACTCCCTCCAAATGTATAAATTTATTTGTCGGCTATATTAAGGAAGCAATATCTATATTATCTCCACTTATGCCAATTACCGCTCCCTGCTCAACTTCTGACGCATCCTTATGTGCGATCAGCCATTTATTTGAAGCAAAGAGCTTCCTGTCTTCATCATTTTTTATTTCTATTACAGGCTTTTCATAGTTTGTTCCTTTTGGAAGAACAATAACCACCTTAAAGCTTTCGCCTTTTTTTGCTGAACATGGTGCATAATGTAAAGTTGTAGCATAGAGTTCCACAGCCGTTCCTGCCGGACAAAAGAATGCTTCAACCATTGATGAATCAAGCATCTTTCCATTTGCCTGACTCTGCTGTTCTGCAAGTAAAAGAATGCAATCCGTTCCCGCAATGTCTATCTCACTGTCCCTGTGATATTCCAGGCAGTTTAACTTTGTATTATATCCATTACAGTAACCAATCTGAATAGGCATGCCACCATAAACATTTTCGGAAAGTTCCTTGAACGATACCGTATTTTCAAGGCAGCTTTCGGCTGGAACATATACTACCGAATCTGATGGTGCAGGAGTTTTTTCTTCCAACTCCTGTAAAAGTTTTCCAAAATCATGCCCCGTTACAATTCTTCCATACTTTAAAAAAGATTCATCCGTAACTTTTTTTATCGCCAATCCCATAACGACCTCCATAATCATATCTTATATACCAAACACTTTTACTCTAACTCTTTTCATCTGAGAAAAAAATTGTATGAATAAAAGATTATATACTTGGTATTTAGTATATCATAATACTTTTTTTCTTTCAACCTCACATACATTTTTTGTCGAAAAGATGGGCAGTTTTCAGCATATTATGCGAAGACACTGTATTTATCATATTTTTTGACAATTGAACTTTGCTCTTTTTTCTTAACCGGATTTATTTCGTCTGATTACGGTTTTACAAACAGAGTTAAAACATGACTGTAATAAGTTTAAAAAATATCTGATATTTAGTCTAAAAAAACTCTTCCAGCCTTGTAAAGCATGAACCGTTATTGTATAATATCAGACGGTATTCTGACATTTCATTATAATGCTTTAAATGTTATTCTACCCGCAACAAATACAATACAGATATGCTTATATGGAGGTATTTTATGAGACACTTACTGAGTCCACTGGATTTTTCCATTGAAGAGGTTGAACATACTCTTAAATTAGCTCATGACATAATGCTTAATCCTGAAAAGTATGCTCATGTTTGTGACGGTAAAAAAATCGCAACATTGTTTTATGAGCCAAGTACAAGAACAAGATTAAGTTTCGAAGCTGCCATGATAAATCTTGGAGGAAAAGCACTTGGTTTTCAATCAGCAGATTCATCATCGGCATCAAAAGGAGAAAGTGTTGCTGATACAATCCGTGTAATATCCTGTTATGCGGATATCTGTGCAATGAGACATCCTAAAGAAGGTGCTCCTTTAGTAGCATCCCAATATTCCGGTATTCCTGTAATCAATGCAGGTGACGGCGGTCACAATCATCCTACACAGACATTTACCGATTTGTTTACAATCAAAACATTAAAAGGCCGTCTTGATAACCTCACCATTGGTCTTTGCGGTGACTTAAAATTCGGACGTACCGTTCACTCTCTCATCAATGCGATGAAGAGATATGCGAATGTAAGATTTGTTCTCATTTCTCCTGAAGAGTTAAGAATACCTCAGTATCTCAGAGATACCCTGACAAAAGAAAATTACGATTTTACCGAAGTAAGAAATCTTGAGGATGTTATCGGGGAACTTGATGTACTTTACATGACCAGAGTTCAAAAAGAAAGATTCTTTAATGAAGAGGAATACATCAGACTTAAGAACAGCTTTATTCTTGACAGCAAAAAAATGTCATTTGCAAAAGATGATTGTTACATTCTTCATCCTCTTCCACGAGTAAATGAAATTGCCGTGGAAATAGATAATGATCCGAGAGCCGCATACTTCAAGCAGGTTCAGAATGGTGTATATGTCCGTATGGCATTAATCATGATTCTTCTCGGTCTTGATAAGGACTTTGATTTATAGGAGGTAAAATATGCTTAATATAGGCGGTTTATCAGAAGGCGTTGTAATTGACCACATTAAAGCCGGCGGCGCTATGAAAATATACAATTATCTTGAAATGGATAAGTGGGATACTCAGATTGCGATAATAAAAAATGCAACAAGTAAAAAAATGGGTCGAAAAGACATAATCAAAATCGAAGGACCTGTTAACGATAAACTTGATATGCTTGGTGTTATTGATCCGTCAATAACTTTCAACATAATAAAGGATAATGCCATTGTTGAAAAAAGAAAGGTAAGCATTCCTGAGGAAGTTGTCAATATTATTCATTGCCAGAATCCAAGATGTATAACATCCATTGAGCAGGAACTTCCTCACATCTTCAAACTTACCGATAAAGAAAATAAAGTTTACAGATGTGTTTACTGTGAGCAGAAATATAAAGAAAGAAAATACAACAGTTAAAAGAACCCCCTCTTAGTTCATACCAAGAGGGGGTTTTCTTTTTAAGGTCGTTCTATAATAATCCTACCGTCTTCCAAATAAATTTTTACCTTATTTCCTTCAATTCCGGCGGATTCAAGAATCTCACGAGGTATTTGCAGTCTGCCTACTCTATCGAGAATTGCATATTCTTCGTGTGTTGCCGACGTATCGTTTTCAACAGACAGTGCTTCAACATTATCCGTATGAATTTCTGAATTATCAGTTTTTTTCGCTACACGCTCACTGCTTGTTTTCCCATCCCTTACCATAATTACCCTGTTTACTTTATTTGCAAGATTAACATCATGGGTAACTATTACTATTGTTGTTCCAAGCTCTTCATTAAGCTTTCTGAAAACATCAAGTATCTGGTCTGAAGTTTTTTGATCAACTGATCCCGTCGGTTCATCAGCCAATAACAGTTTCGGATTGTTTGCCAAGGCAATTGCAATCGCGATTCGCTGCTGTTCTCCTCCGGAAAGCTGATTTAATTTTGAATTCATACGATGACTCATGCCAACCATTTCAAGAAGCATTTTTGCACGCTCTTCCTTAGCCTCTTTTTTGTTACCATTAAATAACATTGGCAGCATGACATTTTCAAGCGCCGTCAGGTATGGAAAAAGGTTTCTCGCATTGTTCTGCCATACAAAGCCTACCGTTTCCTGTTTATACTTTACATACTCTTTTTCGTTTAATTTAAACAAATCTTTACCGTCAACATAAAGTTTTCCTGCTGACGGTCTGTCCAAGCCCCCTATCATATTCAAAAAGGTTGACTTTCCCGAACCTGAACTTCCTATGATTGCAACAAGCTCACCTTTGTTTATTTTTAGTTCAAGTCCCTGAAGCGCAAGGACTTCCGTATCTGCTGTCTTATAAATCTTTACAAGATTCTCACATAAAATCATGACGTCATCATTCAGATAATCTTCCAGTTCTTTATCTGTTGATGCTGTATATGCAGACATAAATGAATTTTTTTCTTTATCCATATTTACCTCAATTCCACGAAAAATATTTCTGATTTACGATATGTCTGTTATTCATTTTCCGCTTTAGACATATTATCGGTGAAATTAACTATTTCACCATCAAGGATTTCATATACATAATCTCCGAACTCCATCATTTTCGGATCATGTGTCGTCATGACAATTGTTAGTTTCTCTTTTTTTATAAGCTCTTTAAAGAGACTGATTACTTTTAAACTTGTATAAGAATCCAACTCACCTGTCGGTTCGTCAGCGAATATAACCTTTGGCCGGTGAGCAAGTGCCCTGGCAATTGCCACTCTCTGCTGTTCACCACCGGATAATTCTTCCGGCATATGTGTTGCTCTTTTTGAGAGATTAACCATTGCAAGACATTCGGATGTTCTTTCCTTCCAATCCTCCTTATATTCCGATAACCTGAGAGCATATTCAATATTCTGATATGCATTCATTACAGGAATAAGAGCAACGGACTGAAATATAAATCCCAATTCCTCTCTTCTGATTTTTTCAAGCTTATTATAGTCATAATCTGTAATATCCGTACCGTTAAAAACCAGCTGACCATCTGTCTGTTTATCAAGGCACCCTATAATATTCAATAAAGTCGTCTTTCCGGAACCCGAACGCCCCTTAAATATGGTCAATGCTCCCTCGGGGATTTTAATATCAATCCCCTTGAGCGCATAAAAATCATTGCCTGCAACTTTAAAACTTCTTTTAATGCCTTTTGTTTCAATAATATAATTCATATGCAATCTCCTTAATCCTCACCAAGCTTTAATGCCTGGGCAATCTTCATGGAAGAAAGAATTCTTGCAAGCAGGAAGAAACAAATGGCAAGCATGGCAACAACACATATTGCTATTCTTATCATATCTCCTGCCCCTGTTATTACCTCAGACGGTAAAGCAGAATATGTAGGTGAATACGCTAACTGGATTAATGGTACAAAAAGTTTTGCCGAAAAGATACCGATAAAAACGCCGTACAAAATTGGAAGAACTGAGCCGAAAAGGTGTTCACAGACGAGCATATGAATAATTTCCTTCATTGACATACCCATTGCTCTGTAAATTCCAAAGATTAATTCTCTTGATTTAATGGATGTTATCCAATAAATCAGGAATCCGATCATACTTAAAATCAGAATTACGACAAAAGTTATGGTAAGCATTCCGCTTGTAACCTGGAAAAACGGTTCTTCCTTAATCTGATCACTCAATACCGTTGCATCAACAAATTTTGTATATGAGAGACCGTTATTTTCAGCAAAATCATATACAGGCTGTGTTTCATCGCAATTTATCCAAATTTCATATGGTTCAATGCCATATGTTTTCCTTGCTGTTTCCATATTGCATACAACAAGATAATGTTCAAGATAGTCCATTGAGCCATCTGCCGTTTTACCATATACCTTGGATTCATATCCCGGCCACACTTCAACAATTGCAGCAACGTTCAGCTTTAACTGGCTCATTGACGAACCTAATTCATCTGTACGATAAACAGTAAAAGTGTCTCCTACTGATAATCCCGCCACATCGGCATAATTTTTTGAAATTACGGCTCCATACGGATCCTTTGCAATTTCATTAAGATAATTATACCAATGAATCTCCGTTACATCATCCGGCATATATGCAGTCAAGCCGAATTCATCAGTAGTTATTGCCATAAATGTAGCTGACCTTTTAAGTATATCCGTTCCGCTTGAAACACCGGCCGAGGTATCATATATAACCTTTGTATATGCATTAATCGAACCTTCCAATTCTCTGTAAATAGTGTCATCCGGTTCTTCATATACAATCGGCGGTTCTCTATATCCTGCCCTTATTGCGGAAATATTACTTTTCCATGTCTGCTTTAATGTGAGCACCGCTCCGTTATCATAATAAATCCGGCTTTCTTCATTATCATTTATTGAACGTGCCGTTGTTGCATTAAAGATTCCCAGGGCAAGTGTAAGTACAAGGAAAACTATTATAAATCCCTGTTTTCTTATTGATTTATTTATTTGCATGAAAGCAGCATATGTAGCCGGTTTCCATTTTTTCATTCCTATTCTGTATATCAGAGACAATAATAGCGGAACAAATCTTAAGAGAATCAATGCTCCAGACAGAATAAATACCGTTGATGAAAAATACAATAACGGGTCCAATGCCCCTCCGTTATTTATTTTTTCGATTATTGCGTCCTTTTGATTTGAAAACTGATACAATCCGTACAGCGAAACAAGCAAAAGAATGAAATCTAACCAGACTTTCTGCCACAACGGCTTTTTCTTTTTCTTCTTGTTTGTTTTCTGCTCAACTATACTAAAATTTGCATATTTAAAAACAGGAAGTGTCATGATAATAATGGCGGCAAGTGCTGCAATTATTGCATAAATAACGGACGTCAGTGTAAAATGTACTTCCAGTGTACTTCTTACCGAAAACTCAAGGAAGGATTTTGTCTGGCCGAAAATTACACAAAACAGATATCCCAGCGGCAATCCGATTACTATTCCTGCCAGAGAAATTATGGTTCCCTGAAGAAGATATGACAGAATCATCTGCTTCCTGCTTACTCCACGGCTCTTAAGCATTGCAATTTCACTCTGTTCGACAGATATAATCTGGTTCGATACCATAAAAATGAAAACACATAAGAGAATAAGTACAGGTATTTGGAAAATCCACATACTTATTACAACCTTGGTAGAACCTCCCCTATATGTGGAAATCGATTCCTCATATGGAAATTCATACTGGTACAGACCGTTATTCTTTGAATCCTCTCTGATTATATTGTCTGCTGCAATAAAATCATTTAATTCAGATGTCTTTATTGTGCGATAGTCAAAAATCGAATAATATTCAGCATCGACAGACATAATCATTCCGTCACCCGTCATAAATATATTCTTAAATGCCGTATCACTTATAAAAAGAGTTCCATCATAATCTAAAGGATCATTAATCCAATACAAATCGTTATCCTTATTAGAACCAAAAACACCGGTAACTTTTAATTTAATAGGTTTGTTGTCCTTATCAGTAAGTTCGGTAGTGATCACATCACCGATAAGTATTTTACTGCTTGTAAGAACACTTTCACTTATTATACATTCATAAATACCATCCTGCGGTTCTTCCGAATACATATCACCGTATATAATATTTACATGTTCACCCATGTCAGACATATTTGAAATGGAAACATTGCATCTGTCCTGATTTTCGCGAAGCTGCTCAAAATAACAGGCAAGAACCGGAGTTTCAAAATATCTTATATTATACAAGGACTCATGACTGTACATAGAGCCAAGTTTTTCTGCGGCCTCATATGGTTCAGGAAAAACCTCCGAGGAGTACAGTTTAAAACGTGAATCAGAAAGAGTTCCGTAAACCTTAACATAAGACGGATATTTATTACTCTCCGTCATTTGTTCCTCAAGCTGATCCGTAAGCATTTTTTGAAGTGCCGCTGAAGTATACATCGGATTACAACATGCTATTGCTATGAGTAAAAATGTTCCTATCAAAAGGCAGGATATCAGCCACTTCTTGTTTAATATCTTCTGAGTTATAAATCTAAACATATGGCCTCCTTAGTACTTAACACAAACATCACCTTCATGAAGTCCGTTTATAATCCACGTATATTCACTTGAAATATCAGAGGTATTGGCAGCCTCAACATATTTCTTTACAACAGAATCACCATATTCCGTATAAACAAAGAATTTAAATCCGGTATCTGAAGATTCATACTGAAGATATGCAGACGAAATCAGCAATACATTGTCAATCTCCATGTTTTTGTATTTAACAGAAACTGAATTCTTGTTTATATTCAGCACCTGCATTGGATCATCAAGGCAAATGCCTGCTTTTGTATAGCTTTTGATAAACGAACTTGACTCCGTAACACTTCCTTTTATCTCATTTGTAAGAGACATAACAGTAACTTCCGTATTAAACATCAAGGCTCCGTTAAATGCATGCTTAACCGACTGCTGTTCCGTATCATTTACAGTTAAATTAAACTCATTTATGTCATAAACAGAACCTGCCGACTCTCCGGCTTTAACTTCTACACCCTTAACAAAAACCATTGATGATTCCGAAGCGCGATACAGTCCTGATTCAGGTGCCGTTACCGTAATGGTTTCGCCATTTTTTATTTTAAGATAGACCTCATATTTCTTCGATGCCTCTTCCAGTGAGGAATTTAAACCGTCTACATAAGAATCTCTGTTGTACTTTAATTCTTCAAGCTCATATTCCAGAAGAACTTTATCTCTTTGATTTGCAGCATTTTTTATCTGTTCTTCTTTGTCGGAAATCTGACCGTCATATGATTCAATTGAAGTTTTAACACTGTCACTTAATTCAGCATACTCTGAAAGAACACGTTCAATTTCAGAATCCTTTACTGTCGGATTTATTGTGAAAAGTTCCTGTCCTTTTTCAACTTCAAAATCACTGCTTCCTGTAACATAAACCTCTCCGATTTTACCGGAAACAGGGCACTCAACCGGATATGATAAGGAATCCATTTCCAAACCGGAAATTACGTCATAACTTTCATATGAACCGTATTTTACCTCACAGCTTTCCGGTTCGGAGGTCCATGATGCACAATCGTCCATGTAATAAACTTCGTCTCCGACAGATAAACCCGAGACAATTTCCGTATAATAATCAGTAGTTATACCTGTTGTTACAGGGACCCTTTCTTCATTACCATTTTTATTTAAACGGATACAATAGTAAGAATTTGCAGTGTCTCCCGGGTAAACAGACTCATTTGGAACATATATGCAATCCTTGGCCTCTGAAGATTTACCTGAAACAAAAGCATATGTACCTGCATCAACCGAAGAATCCAAATCATCGATTACGAAACGGGTATTATACTTTTTTCCTAAGAGTTCATACTCATTCATTTCAGCAATTGTATATTCCACAAGTTGTACATCAGAGTACTTCTTCTCACCGATTTGAATCTCTATGTCGGTTAATTCCTTAATCTCATTATAATAGGAATAGTCTAATTCAACATATTTAACCGATGTATCTGCAATTGTAAGAACCGAATCTCCTGATTCCACTCCGGTCTTACCGCCTCCAACCGAAAGAGATACAATAATACCGTCACAAGGAGCAATAATATCTGAGCCGCCGGCACCTTCTAAAAGAGTTTCGTACTGACTTTTCAATTCATTATACTCAGCTTCCCTGTTTTTTTTCTCCATCTCGAAGTCAAGCGCCATTTTTTCTATATCCAATTTGTACAGTTCATATTCCATTCCGCTCATGGATGCAAGCGCATTATTCATGGAAGTAATTATTTCATTATTCTGCTGCTCATAGTAGTCACATATGGTTTCATATGTCTCATATTTATATTTGAGATGTTCCAATGCCTTCTCATAATCGGCATCCACGGAGAAAATAACATCGCCTTCTTTTACGGTATCTCCTGCCTTATAACCGATGTCATAAGCCTCACCGGATAATGATGCTTCCACACTGATAAACTCAGGTGTAACACATGCACTATATGTTTTTACTGATGATATGTTTCCCTTTTCTACAGTATAATAAACCTTTAAAGCCGTGTTTGACTTGATAAGTTCAGGTACATTGTTTCCACATGCAGTAAGTCCTGTTGACAAAGAAATACATATGCAGATTGCTGAAATTTTCTTTAATATGTTCATCTTCATCCTCCTGCTATTCCTTTTCTTTGTTTGAAACGCCCTTTATAACCTTATTGGTTATGACTGTATCTCCAACTTCCAGGCCGCTTTTTATTTCTACTGTTTCGTCTGACATTACACCAATCTCAACTTCCTGTATACGTCTGGACCCATCATCGTTTTCCATATATACAGCATATTTGTCTATTCCTGCACCGATAAGAACATCCTTTGGAATACACACTACCTGTTCTGCTGACTCAATGACAAAAACAAAAACCCCTTTAATGGATGTATCTCTGCCTGTCGGCAATTCGGATAAATCACCCGTAGGCATAAATTTAATTCTATATGTGGTTGATTCTTCACTGATTTTTTCTTTTGAAGTGCATACAAAATCCATACTTACTTTTTCAAGGGTGTAATTATCCTTATTGTCCCAAAAATTATTTGCATTTTCCTCATATACCCTATATTCCAAATCAGCAGTATATGTCTCACCCTCAGTAAAAAAATCAGGATTCTTTGTTACTGATGAAATATCCGGAATATCATCATCAATTGAAATCAGAAGCTCGTCAGACGTATGTATCCATCCCTCTCCGTCATCAGCAATATATGATACATTTCCATCCATTGTTGCAACAATGTTCCATTTAGAAATTTCATCAGATGCCTCATTAAACTGCATCTGTAAAATCACCTGGTCATCATACAGTTCCGAAATTTTAGCCAATATATCATCCAAAACCGACTCATCATAACTCTGATTGTATGTTTCATAGATATCTTTTCGTCTTGTTTCAATATTTAAAAGAGAATTATAGTAATCAATCGATTCATTGCAAAGTTTAAGTGAATTTTCAGCTTCCAGATACTCGTTATATAAAGCATCCGCATCCGTCGGTCTGCATACCATCAGAACCTGTCCTGCTTTAACCTCATCACCGACTGCCACATTGATTTCTGAAATCGTATATGTAGGTGATGGAGAATAGAGTGAAACTGAAAATGCCTTTTTTACTGAAACGGAAACCTCCTCTGTTTTATATACGTCTCCGAGTTCCGCCTCAACAAACGAAAAGCTGTCATCTTCTATTGTCTTTGCTATAGGTGCAACTTTGTTCTGTTCCTTTTCAACCGAAAAAGAACAGCCCGAAGTTGAAATCAAAGCCGCCCCCAAAGCAGCTGACAGCATTATTCTTTTTAAATCCCAATGCATTATATCCTCCAATTTTGGTCAGAATAAACCAACAATTTTTCCTTCTTCATTAACATCTATCATTTCAGCAGCCGGTACTTTAGGAAGACCCGGCATGGTCATAACATTACCTGTTAAAACAACAACAAAGCCCGCTCCTGCATTTACATATATATCACTGATTGTCATTGTAAAATTCTCAGGACGACCAAGTTTTGTTGCATCATCAGATAAAGAATACTGATTTTTTGCAATACAGACAGGAAGCTTAGAAAAACCTATTTCTTCAATATGGTTAAGTTTCTTCATTACTCCGTTTGCAAAGTAAACATCTGCAGCTCCATAGATTTCTTTGCAGATTGTTTCAATTTTTTCCTTAATCGAAAGTTCATCGTCGTACAGATATCTGAACTCTGATTTTTCATTTTCAAGAACTTCACATACTTTTTCGGCAAGTTCCATTCCGCCTTCTCCGCCTTTTTCCCATACTTCTGAGAGTGCAAAACGACATCCGCGCTCAGTACAGAATCCTTTTACAAATGCAAGTTCAGCTTCCGTATCCGACGAAAATCTGTTTAATGTTACGATAACCGGAACACCATATTTTTTGAGATTCTCAATGTGTTTTTCAAGATTTACTATTCCTTTTTCAAGGGCTTCAAGATTCTCAGCACCAAGTTCATTTTTAGGAATTCCGCCATTATATTTAAGTGCTCTTACCGTTGCAACCAAAACAACTGCATCCGGTTTCAAATTACCAAGTCGGCATTTAATATCAAAAAATTTCTCAGCACCAAGGTCTGCACCAAAACCAGCTTCAGTGATTGTTATGTCGGCAAGTTTTAATGATGCCTTTGTAGCTATGATTGAATTACATCCATGTGCAATATTGGCAAACGGACCTCCATGAACAATGGCCGGAGTATTTTCAACCGTCTGAATGAGATTAGGCAAGATTGCATCCTTAAGCAAAGCTGCCATTGCACCTACCGCCTTGAGATCCTCAGCAGTTACCGGTTTACCGTCATATGTATATGCTACTATTATTTTTGCAAGCTTTTTCTTAAGATCATTGAGGTCATTTGCAAGACAGAGAACCGCCATAATCTCAGATGCCACACTGATAATAAAGTGGTCCTCCCTTACCTGTCCGTTTGCCTTAGGTCCTAAGCCGATAACAATATTTCTGAGTGCTCTGTCATTCATATCAACACATCTCTTCCATGTTATCTGTTTTGGATCGATATTTAAGGCATTTCCCTGATGAATATGGTTATCAAGCATTGCTGCAAGAAGGTTGTTTGCAGATGTTATGGCATGAAAATCACCGGTAAAATGAAGATTTAATTCGTCCATTGGAACAACCTGAGCATAACCGCCTCCTGCAGCGCCGCCCTTAATTCCGAAACATGGTCCGAGTGATGGTTCTCTCAAGGCTATACATGACTTAATTCCCTTTTTATGTAACGCCTGTCCTAAACCAACTGTTGTTGTTGTCTTTCCTTCACCGGCAGGTGTTGGATTTATGGCAGTAACAAGAACGAGTTTGCCGTCTTCTCTTTCCTTAAGTGAATCTAAATATTCGGCAGAAATCTTAGCCTTATATTTGCCATACATTTCTATATCATCCTCAGTCATACCAAGCTTTGATGCCACAACCTTTATAGGCTGCATTTTTGCTTCCTGAGCTATTTCAATATCTGTCTTCATAAAATCCTCCGATGTGTTTTTTCTGTACCAGTACAGTAATGAGTATTACGTGAAAATGCAAGGCATGTTTCACACTCTAGTATTATAGCACATGTCATATAAATAAAAAACAAAAACTTCCTTTATTTATGGGCTTTCTATGCTTATTTTGTAATTTTTGTATCAGACCGGTAATCATATAAATTTCATTTATTGAGATGATCTTTTGTGAATTTTTTAACTTATTATTCCCTTATTTTGTTTTTTCAAGTATAATCCATTTGCTATCATAATTTAGGAGGATCTATTAATGAAATACAAAGCTCTGATATTTGACCTGGATGGCACTCTTTTATATACATTGGAAGACCTGATGAACAGCACAAACTACGCACTTTCCAAGTTTTCCTATCCGCAAAGAACCATTGAAGAAATACAGTATTTCATCGGAAACGGTGTGGCTGTTCTTATGAAAAGAAGTGCTCCTAAAGGCTGTTCGGAAGAAAGGCTCAGTGAGCTTCTTGCTATTTTTAAAGAGCACTACATGAAACATATGTATGACACCACAAAAGCATATGATGGAATTATAGATATGCTGAAAGTACTTAAGAAAACCGGATACAAGACTGCAATTGTCTCCAATAAACTTGATGCAGCCGTAAAAGAACTTGATAAACTTTACTTCGACGGTCTGTTTGATGATGCAGTCGGTGCTCCTCCTCATGCAAAAAAACCGGATCCTTACAGTGTTTACGAATGTATGAGGAAACTGAACGTAGCACCTGAGGAATGCATATATATCGGAGACACCGATGTTGACCTTGAAACAGCTCATAATGCCGGGCTTAAATGTATCGGTGTTTCCTGGGGATTCAGAGGACATGAATTTCTTCAAAACATAAATTGTGATTATATAATTGATAATCCGGCTGATATTTTCAAATTAGTATAAAAAAGGAGTGAGATAATCTCACTCCTTTTAAAATCACTCCAATTATGCATCGTTGTTTCAGGGAACCGAATCCGATTCCGTCTTATTCTGATAATATGCATAAGAAATATCACATATCAGACATAACTTCTGATGAGCATCATATCACCTTCAAGTGTATATTCACCATATCCGGCAGGAATAATAAAATGATCACCCTTTTTAATGTCGATTCCGTTAATCTTTCCACTGCCTTCACACACACTTACGTTCATAAACGGATCATCCATATCAAAACTTATAGTTCCCTTCACATCAAGTTTTTCAACCGAATAATAATCACATGTTATAAGATGGGTGATTACGCAGTCACCAAGGTCACTTACAACCATATTGTTACCGTCATCTTCCACAAACGGAGCCTTTATTACATCTATGCTCTGTTTTACATGAAGCTGTCTTGGTTTACCATTCTGTAATCTGTCATAATCATATACTCTGTATGTGATATCACTGTTCTGCTGAGTTTCAAGAATAACCGTTCCTCCCTTAATTGCATGAAGAGTACCCGGATTAATCTGGAAAAAATCACCTTTATGTACCGGAACTTCTCTGATAAATTCATTCCATCTTGCATTTGTGATCATATCTGCAACTTCATTACTGTCCTTTGCATTATGTCCGATTACTATTTTAGTATTTTCCTCACAATCCAAAATATACCAGCACTCAGTTTTGCCAAGAGAACCATTTTCATTTTTTCCGGCATATTCATCATCCGGATGAACCTGAATACTTAAATCATCTTTGGCATCAATTATCTTTATAAGAAGAGGGAATCTGTCACTGTCATAGTTGCCAAATAACTCTCTGTGTTCATTCCATAATTCCGAGAGGTTTTTTCCTTCATATTTCCCACCGGTTACTATGCAGTCACCGTTTGGATGTGCACTTATTGCCCAGCATTCACCGGTATCATCACCTGGTATATCATAGCCGAAATTTCTGAGCTTATTTCCTCCCCAAATCATTTCCTTAAATACAGGTTTTAAAAAAAGTAAATCCATTTCATTCCTCATTTCCGCTCACAAAAGTGAGCACAGTAAGATTTATCCGTTTTTACGGGATACCGGAATCATCTGCCGGTATAAATCAGACGGTTCTTATTTTGTTTCAAATTTAAATTCCGTGTAGTACCATGCATTAAGCATTCCCTCAATAATTCCCGTATACAGAGAATTATTAAAGGTTCTTCTTATCAGACCGAAAGTCTCACCGCTTGTAAATGCGTTGTTGTCCCACCAACAGAAAGGAACTCTGAAAAAGGATGCTTTTTCTGCAAAATAAGAAGCATTATCAATTCTGGCATCTATGTTCGGTCCTTTTCCCATACAACCCATTTCACCTATTACACAGGCATGTCCGGACTTTAATATAACCTCATTTATTGCTGAGAAAAGCCTGTCAATATCAGCCGTGTCCGCCTGATTATCTCTTGACCACTGGTCCGTACCATTTGTATTTAAGGCAAAATCATAAGGCAGATACGCATGAATTGACATAATCACCCTATCATCCTCAGGCCAATTATACTTCTTCCATACATTTGAATTTGATGTTGCTGCATAACATGGAACCATAAGAAATCTTGTAGTATTATATCCGGAACAGCTTCTTATTGTCTCAACAAAATCAAGACCCAGGTTGTTAACAACCTCCTGAGTTGTTGAATTGCCATTCCAGTCATTTCCCACTCTCGGTTCGTTCATGCCTTCAAATATGAGTCTTTCATCATATTCCGAAAAATGTTCTGCTATCTGATTCCACATGGTACAAAGCTGAGTTGATACCTCTTCATACTTATCTTTTGACGGAACAAGCCATGATTCGTGATGTGTATTCAATATTACAAAAAGACCATCTTCAAGAGCCCAATCAACAACTTCCTGAACACGATTCAGATAAGCTTCATTAATCACATAATTTTCATCACAATAGTTTCCCCAGGTCACAGGAATTCTTATTGTTGTAAAGCCATAATCCGCAACCGCCTGAATAAGTTCCTCCGTCACCTGTGGGTTACCCCAACTTGTTTCCTGGGAATATGGATCGTCATACTTACCGCCGGTAGCATCAAATGTATTACCGAGATTCCATCCCATTGCAAGATATTGTGTAAACTCTCTTGCAGTTACGTTTGTAAAATCATAATCGTATGCTCTGGTTGAAACAACCTCATAAACGTTCGAAGTTTCTTCCTCAACCGTGCCTGAATTTTCCTCTGATTTACCATTGCTATCATTTTTTCCACATCCGGAAAAAATCGAAGTTGCTATTGCCATTGCCATAACAAGGCTTAATAATCTCTTTTTCATGTAACCCCTCCGTTATAGTCATGCAGTCTTTGCAAAATGCCAAGTACTCATAACCTGATAACTCTTTTGATTTATCTCCTGCCGCACCTTAATGATGTAAGCAAGTCCCCTGATGCTTGTTGCTCATCATGGCAAAACGAAGCCGGGGACTCACCTGATTAAATTAAACGAGTTTCATAAGAGCATCTGTCAATGATGCAAGAAGTTTGTCAGCATCATCAAAACTTGTTCCCTTAACTCCAATATAGAATTTGATCTTTGGTTCTGTACCGGATGGTCTTACACAAACCCATGCATCATTTGTAAGATCAAAATAAAGAACATTTGACTTTCTGAGACCGGTTGGTGTAACATTTCCCGTTCTGAGGTCTGTAATTGTATCCTTCTGATAATCTCTGAAAGAAAGAACCTCATATCCGCCAAGTTCCTTCGGAGGGTTGTTCCTGATTGATTCCATCATGGACTTAATCTTTTCAGCACCTTCAATTCCCTTAAGAGTGATTGTTTCAAGACCTTCTCTGAAGAAACCATACTTCTTATAGATTTCCATCATCTGATCCCAGAGAGTAAGTCCCTTTGTATAATAGTAAGCAGCAGCCTCACAAAGAGCCATAACGGCTACGATTGCATCCTTATCTCTTGCATGTGTTCCTACAAGACATCCATAACTCTCTTCAAATCCGAATTCGTAAGTACCCTTACCTGTTTCTTCAGCAATCTTGATAAGCTCTCCAATATACTTAAATCCTGTAAGGCACTCTTTTACTTCAACATTATACTCTGTGGCAACCTTATCAGTCATATTTGTTGAAACAATTGTCTTTACAATAAAGCTGTCATCTTTAAGCTCGTTCTTTGCCTTTTTCATGCTGAGGAGATACTCACAGATGATCATTCCGGACATATTTCCGGTAAATGACTTATACTCACCGGTTGCACTGTCTTTAGCATAAACACCAAGTCTGTCAGCATCAGGATCTGTTGCAAGAACAAGATCTGCTCCAACTTTTTCTGCAAGCTTAAGAGCAAGTTCAAACGCGCTCTTATTTTCAGGGTTTGGACTTTCTACAGTTGAGAAATTACCATCAGGAAGCTCCTGCTCAGGTACAACATAAACATTTTCAAAACCGATTTCCTTAAGAATTCTTCTTGCAGGAATGTTTCCTGTTCCATGAAGCGGTGTATAAACAACCTTAAGTGTTTTTCCAACCTCTCTTACAAGTTCCGGCTGAACTATAAGTTTCTTAAGTTCTTCCATGTATCTGTCATCAATCTTTTCACCTATTGTGTGATAAAGACCTGAAGCCACAGCTTCATCATGAGACATGGTTTTCACCATATTCCAATCTGAAACAGCATTTACTTCACTTATGATTTCAGTATCCTTTGGTGGTGTAATCTGTGCACCATCTTCCCAATAAACCTTATATCCGTTATACTCAGCAGGATTATGAGATGCAGTAATAACTATACCGGCAATGCATCCAAGCTCTCTGAGTGCGAAGGATAATTCAGGTGTTGGTCTTAATGAATCAAATCTGTATGCCTTGATTCCGTTTGCACAGAGACATAATGCAGCTTCTTCGGAAAACTCAACTGACATATTTCTCGAATCATATGCGATTGCAACGCCCTTATCCTGTCCGCCTTCCTTGATAATGAAATTAGCAAGACCCTGTGTTGCCTTTCTTACAGTATAGATATTCATTCTGTTCGTTCCGGCTCCAATGATACCTCTGAGACCACCGGTACCAAATTCGAGATCTCTGTAAAATCTTTCCTTAATTTCATTTTCATCTGAAGAAATAGCTGAAAGTTCTGCCTTTGTATCCTTGTCGAAATACTCATTTTCGCACCAAAACTTATATATTTCCTTATAATCCATGACATCCTCCTTATTAATCCATCCTAAAACAGGAAATGCTTCAATCCCTGTTTCAGGATATTAATTATTCACATATTTACACATACCCTTTAATTATAAAATAAAAAGCCTGTTTTGAAAACCAAAATTTAAACTTCTCTCAAAAGTTTTAAGTTTTCCTCGATTAATGCACAACGCTGCTTTACGCAATCCGGGCTTCGTAACGGATCTTCCGGTGTGTTAAAGATATAGTCTTCAAGCTTCTTAACTGTTGTTTTAGCCACATGCATTCTCGTATCAGATGAAGCATAGTAAATAAATACGTCACCGTTATCATCAGCTATTGCTCCGTTTGTGAATACTACATTGGAAACATCTCCGACTCTTTCCTCTTCCCTTGGTCCGAGAAGCATTCCGCCCGGTTCAGCAATTACCTTTGTCGGATCATTTAAATCAGTTGCAAATGCATAAAGAACATATCTTAGACCGGCAGCTGTATTTCTCACTCCGTGTGCAATATGAAGCCATCCTTTTTCTGATTTAATAGGTACCGCTCCCGCACCGTTCTTAGCTTCTGTAATAGTATGATACTTTCTCTTGCTTGTGATTATTTCTTCATCAATAACGGCATGCTCAATATCATCACATAAACCGAATCCGATTCCACCGCCTGAACCGGTATCAATAAAGTCATCCATAGGTCTTGTATAGAATGCGTACTTACCATTTACAAATTCCGGATGAAGAACAACATTTCTCTGCTGTGGTGAATTAAGTGTTTTAAGATTATCAAGTCTCTCCCAGGTCTTAAGATCCTTGGTTCTTACTATTCCGGCAGCGGCAACTGCTGCAGAAAGATCGTTAACACTTGTGTCCTTACTTTCAGAACAGAAAACGCCATAAATATAACCATCTTCATGCTGAGTCAGTCTCATATCATATACATTTGTTTCTTCCGGACATGTGTCAGGCAAAACAACCGGATAATCCCAAAATCCGAAATTATCAATCCCATTATCGCTTTCAGCAACTGCAAAGAATGACTTTCTGTCATTTCCTTCCACTCTTACAACGAGATAGTACTTACCATTTAATTTTATTGCACCCGAATTCATTGTGGCATTAACACCAAGACGCTCCATAAAATCAGGATTTGTATCCGCATTCAGATCATACTTCCAAAAAAGAGGTATATAATCCCTTGTAATTACCGGATACTTGTACTTTGTATAAATTCCATTATAAAACTCAGATGGCTCATTTTTTCTTGTAATAAGCTCTTCCTGTTTTTTAAGTTCCTCAAAATACTTTGGGTGAATCATTTGCTTATTCCTCCTTATTAATCTCTGTTTATTAATTCCATACACATACGACCGTTGTGATATGGGCATTTCCATGGTTCAACTATTGGCTGTCTTGTGGAAGGCTCACCATTTTCATCAAGGCACCAGAACCATTCAGAACCTTCACGTTTGTCCACAAGCCTCTCTTCGATGTAATCAAATATATCTACTGCAGCATCTCTGTATTTTTCATTTCCGGTACGCGCATATCCATTGTAGAATCCAACAACAGCTTCTGCCTGAACCCACCAGATTCTTGTTGTATTATCAACACCTTTTTCACATTCATTAAGCAGTGAGTGTGAAACATATGCTCTGTCAAATATCTTCTCGGTAAGCGCTCTGGTTATAACCGAAATTCTTTCCGTCATTTCTTTGTCATCAAGTACATCAAGACATCTGTCCACAAGCCATGCTGTTTCAATATCATGTCCATAAGAATGTAAATCAATCAGCGAATTATATTCTCTGTCAAAGAACACTTCCTGTCTGTTAAGTTCGCGATTGTAAATCTTTTTATCGATTACATCAAGCATAAAATAGAGTCTTTCTTTCATACCCTGATGACCGGTAACCCTTACACATTCTGTATATGCTTCGAAAACATGGAGAAGCGTATTCATTGTCTTTTCAGCAATTACACCATTTTCTGAAAGCTTTTCATTTGACTCAGGTTTAAAGTCAATTGTAAATGCCTCAAGATAACCAAGTTCATCCGTCATTTTGTTTTCAATTATTTCATAAAGCTCATATGCATGATTTATCGCTTCTTTCTTTCCGGATGCATCAAAGTATGTAGATAAGGCATAAATTGCAAAGGCCTGATTGTATGTATGTTTTGTAGTATCACATGGCGTTCCGTTATAATTAAGTGACCAATAAATACCACCGTTTACATCATCAAAGCAGTTCTTTACCATGAATTCATAAGCATGGTCCGCATACTCAAGTAATTCCTCATCTTTTAATGTAAGATAGGCATTAGAAAAGAACCACAGAATTCTGCTGTTGAGAATACATCCTTTCTCGGCTTTCCTGTCAATATTAAGTTCAAAATCTTTATAGCCGTAAAAACCGCCATTTTCATCATCCTTCATGCTTTTCCAAAAAGGAATGATTACATTTTCCAAATGCTTTTTTGCTCTTTCAGATAAAATACTCATATTTCCTCCTAGTATGTAATAAATGATACAAAATAGAATCCATTCTCACAGTTTTCAGGATAAGACTCAACTTCTATCCTGACTGAATGAATCTTTCTTTCACTAAATTCTGTTATGTTCTGAAGATATAGACAGTCACCCCATGTTTCATCAAAGTTTCCGTCCAAAACAGCTGTCTTTTCGCCATCAACATAAATGCTGCAGACCGGCGATTCTGTACCGGGATGTTTACAGAACTGAACAGATAACCCCCTAAAAATCAAATCAGCTGAAATAAACGCATCCCGACCATTAAATATTATACCCTTTTTAAAACAGTCCTTTGGTTCGTACTGTTCACGGTCATCTACAGTTACATTATCTGACTTAAAATCAATCTGCTTTACTACCTCATTTCTGATTCTCTCAGATGATATATATCTGATGGATGTGATCGATTCAGCCGGAACAACATATACTTCTTCATCGATATCTCCATTAAAATACTGTGCGCTGATCACCTGTAAAAGATTAACTATTACCTCATAAAGTAATCCGTGCCCTGTACTGTTAGGATGAAGATTATCTGTTGAAACGTCTTCAGAAGTCAGATTACCAAGAAGTATTTCTTCATATATACTGTCTTTCATACTTACGATCGGCAGATTATAGTATTTTCCTATTCTGTTATGTACTTCCTGAGCATTTACGCCATCATTGTACTGAACATTATTGAAGGTAAATACAGCAGGCTCAGATGAGTAAAGCAAAATCTTTCTCAAAAGACTTTCGTATGTTTCCATAAACTTCTCATTGTTTGAATCATTAACGGAAAATTCTACAAAAACTATATCCGGATCATATTTCAAAACATCTTCAGCTACTCTTGCAACACCGAGTTCTGATGTTGTTGCTCCAATCCCGGCATTTATAAAGTTAATTCTTGTTGCAGGAAACATTCTTGCAAACCAATCATATACCCTGTATGCATAACATAATTCATTAACCGAAGCATTACATCCCTGTGTAATGGATCCTCCAAGAAATATAATGTTGCATTCATCGCGGTTTTCCATCTTTTTTAATGCTCTGTGAAAACGATACATGCTTCCGATATTTATAATTCCTCTGTCTAAAACTGATTGCTGCATTTTGACCTCCATACATTAATAGATTTAGCAATATTTCATCCCATACTACAAACAAAATTATATTCTTTTTGCCCGAAAATATATTGATGATATGTTGCTAAAAATATTACAATTATATCATTCTTCGTTTCAAATAAAAAAAGCAATTTCTTTTTTCTTAAACAAAAAGGCGGTATAAATACCGCCTTTTTGAAAATTACAAAGGACTAAGCCTTATTTTTTACTTGTTAAAGTTCTTGTCAAGGTAATCCTGAACAATCTGCTTATTAGCATTTACGAACTCACTAACAGTAATAGGTGTTGCATCAGAACCTGTCTCGATGATACCACGAATCTGATATTCATCAGCAAACTTGCACTGATCCCAAAGATCCATACCTAAGTCTGAACCATCATCACCCATGGACTTAAGAACTTCGAAGTTCTCTTCTGTATATGTCCACTCTTCGAACCATGAAGTATCATCACGAAGCTCAAGATCATTATCATACCAGTTAGTATAATCATACATTACACAGAAAATTAATGCTGGATTTTCGATACCAACAGGGATAAAGTAATATGTACCTGTTGTTACGTTAATGCTCTTGTTTGTTTCAGCATTTCCGTGAGGTCCTACAGGCCAGTTAACCATACCGATACTTTCAAATAAATCCTGATCAGGATCTGCTTCCTGCTGAATCCATGCAGCTCCTAAGAAGAAACCGATGTTTCCTTTACCATATGCATATACGTTGTCATTCCAGTTGCTGTCGCAATCTGCATCCCAGAAAGATACTTTGTATGTCTGGAACATATCATACATAAAGTTAAGAACTTCAATAGTTGCTTCTGAAGAAAGACTTTCATTAATCTTACCACTTTCATCAGGTGTAAGACCACAGATTGTTGTGCCGTTAGACATAAGAAGCTGTGTTGTTAATGTTGTCCAAGGAGCTCTCCAACCCCACTGATCCGTAGCACCGTCGCCATCGGTATCCTGTGTGATTGCGATCATGTCTTTAAGCCACTCATCCCATGTCCAGTTATTGTTTACATATAACTCATATGGGTCTGTAAGTGCATACTGCTCAATAAGATCCTTGTTGTAACCAAGTGTATAACCTGCAAGGTTAAGAGCTTTTCCTCCGAAGAGATAGTTGAGACCATCTGTTGTGAACTGTAATGTTGTCATAACATCAGACTCACCGGATAATACATCAATATACTTCTGCTCAATCTTACCATCCTTAGCTTCCTGACTGTTTAAAAGGATATCCTCAAGAGACATTGCATAGCTGTTAAGTACAGCTGGAATACCAAACTGTAAGTCAACCATGTAAATATCACACTCAGGTGTTCCTGCCATGATAGATGTATTGATAGACTCAATTACACCATTCCATGTAAGGTTATTGTAAGCTAAAGTAATGTTATATCTCTTTTCAATTGTTCTCATGTTATTGAGCTGCTTTTCAGCATTTTCAATATCATCAACCTTTGGGTTGTCATATACATCTGTATGATCGGATGTATAATACTGCTCGTACCATGAACCAATTTCAAGAGCTCTTGTTGTTTCCTGATATAAAGCAGACTTTTCTACTTCATCAGATCCAGCTTCCTTATCTTTACCACAGGCTGCAAGGCTTAACACCATAGTAGCTGCAAGCATGATGGATACTGCTTTCTTTAAATAACTCATTGCTTTCCTCCTTATTAATTTTTTATATTGAAACCGGGGATTTCTCCCCGGTCGCAATCAGAAATAAATTAATTAAGTATTACTGTGGTAACTTACCAATTGTAATTGCAACAATCTTTAAAGCTGAACCACGGTCAGCAATACCAAAGAAGTCACAGTAATCCTGCCAATTTTCAGGAGCACCTGCATCAAGGAACTTCTGATTTACATATTCATAAGTATACTGGCAAATTGTAGCTGATTCATTAATCATTGAACCATCGATGAACTTGTTGTTTCCTTCGTCATCCTGTTCTACATCATATCCTACGTCAATGATTGTGCTGTGTCCCCAACCTGAACCATCATCTGCAAGAGTGTTACCCTCTTCATCTGATGCAGGCCAGTTCTGAGCTCTGATATATGGGAACCACTGATACATATTATCTGTGCTTGAAGCAACATCAGCATCTGTAAGTGAGTAGTAAATTGTAAGTACATCACCTTCACCGAATGCAGCACCAAGGTCATCTGTAAGAGATGGGTATGAATCATTTGCCTGGAATGCAAAGGCACATGATTCTGATGGCCACCAGCCACCACCTGTTACTTCGTTTGGAGTAAGAACAGCAATTTCTTCTTCAGGCTTTACAACTGTACCTGACCAATCGAATGAACCTACACCGTCAACTGCAAATTCAATGCTCTTATCAAGAGCAATTGGATTGCCTGATGCATCATAGCAGATGATATTGTCGATATAGATTGATGAAGGTGTTGCTCCTGTATCCTGGAGATCACCGATTGTAAGATAGTTTGAAGCACCTGCTACAAGTGGGCTTGATGAAATATCAATTTCAATTGTCTTACATGCAGCATCTGCTTTGTAAATTGAGAAATTCTGTGATACAGATGTGTTTGTCTCACCTGTGTATACAATAAGATTTCCTGAAAGAGCTGCGAAATCACTTCCTGATGGAGTGATACCGATATCAACAGAAATCTTTGCACAATCTGCAACCTTGTCACCAAGAAGTCCTACAACGTCAACAGCAAGACCTGTACCACTTCCGTTGTTTGGTCTTGTCATGTAAAGAACCTTTGAACCAAGCTGATCTGAAATAGACATTTCAGCATCTGCATCCTTTGTCCAATCTGAATCATTAACTGTTGCGAATGTATATGCACCATCCTCAAAATCAACGATGCTTCCGGCATCTACTGAACTGTGATCTGCCGCAGCACTCTTAAGGCCGTTATCATCTCCGTCCTGTTTTCCTGCCTCTGTTGGAGCTGATGTTGGCTTTGTTTCACTGCTTGAAGATGAACTGTCACTTCCGCATGCAACCAAAGAACCAACCATTGCTGCTGAAAGGCCAAGAGCAACTAATTTTTTCTTTAACATAAGTTTCCTCCTTTTTTGAGTCTTGCTCATAAAAATTGTACAGGATATGTCCTGTTTGCTTTCCCTATTATAACTGAAATGAACAATAAAATCAACATATCAGATGCTTTTTTTGTTGATTTTTTCCAAAATGTAATAATTTGGAAAAAATCGTATAATAATTGTATGATTCTATCCAAAAATCACTTTTTTGTATTGAAACATTTAATTTGACTGTCATTGAAAAATGTCTGCCCTGTTCTTTTTTAAAGCTGCATAAAATCTTCTAACTTCCTTCCCTAAATATCCAATGCAGAACACTCCGAGGTCATCTCCTTGAAACTTTTAATACCAAAACTCCCTGATGTCATCTTCTTTAAATTTCAACACAGAACACTCTAATGTCATCTTTTCAAAACTTCATTGCAGGACACTCTGGTTTCATATCCTTAAAATTACAATTCAAACCCTTTCTAAAGTTCCATAACACATAACCGGAAATTTTATCTCCGTATTTTCCGACGTTCGGTTATTGATATAAAAAAGCACTTCTGCTCAAAAGCAGAAGTGCTTATAAATTAGCCTACGATACCGCTTCGTTCTACACCTTCTACGAAATATCTCTGTAAGAAAACGTAAATAAGAAGAACAGGTAAAATATCAAGAACTATTGCAGCATATAAATATAACTGCGTAATAGTTGGTGAATTAAGCTGATATACACTGGCCACCTGTTCATATACAGATGAAATCTTCATTGAGATCCAGTTTGAAACCTGGAAAAGCTTTGAGAAAAAGAAATCATTGTACTGCCAAACAAGTGAGAAAACAGTAACCGTAATTACTGAAGGCATTGCGTTAATAAGCATGATTCTGAAATATGTATAGTATGAACCTGCACCGTCAACGAATGCTGCTTCCTCAATTTCCTTAGGTAATCCTCTGAAGAACTGGTTGAATATATAAATATATATACCTGAATTAAGACCGCATCCAAAAATACTAAGAATGTACATTGGCTTAATGGACTGCATCAGATTCAAACTTGAACCTGTAATGAGATTAATAAGGCCAAAAATATCAAACTCTCTGAATGAAATGTATAATGGAAGCATGATGGCATGTGATGGAATAACAATCATTAATACAACGCATGCAAAAAGTACTTTCTTTAATGGGAAATCAAATCTGGCAAAACCATATCCGACCATTGAGCAGATAAATACCTGTATTCCTGTCAAAATGACATCATGAAGAAGTGTAAGTCCAATAGTACTCCAATACTTCATAACGGAAATAACCGCATTATACTTTTCTACTGTAGGATCCTGAGCAATTACATAAACCATAGGATCGGTTGCATCTGCATCCGAGAAAAACGAATTCGATACAATTTCAATCAGTGGACTAAGTATTACATAAGATATACCTATCAATACCAATGTTCTGAAAAGAGAAAGAATAATGCTCTTTATTGTTTTCTTTATTCTGAGCTTTTCGTTTGCATACTGCTGGTCTTCTTTGCGAAGTCTTCTTGTCTCAGAATCCAATGCGATAAATTTCATATACTTTTCTCCTTTCCTAATTATAATAGAATGTCTTCTTCTGTATCAATGCTACAACCACAAAGAGCACAATACATACACAAAGCATACTTACAAGAGCCATTGCACTACCATAATCATAGTTGATATTTGAGAAGATCTCTGTATATGAGTAATCAACTATTTCACTTGATGCAAATGAATCTACAACGGTATATACGAGACATGTAATTACATGTGGCATAACCATTGGGAAAGTAACCTTCCAGAAAGTTTCATATGCTGTTGCACCCTCAATTCTTGCAACCTCATAAAGAGATCCCGGAATTGACTGTAATGCAGCAATGAAGATAACTATCTGAATACCGGAACGGTCAACCACTTCCGATATACGTCCGACAGCAGCTACAACATAATCAATTATACCTGCCGGAAGACCGATATCCTTAAACAGCGCCACATAATAATCAAGGTTTACTGCTGATGAAGAAGCTTCCGTGATTGCAGCTGACTGTGAGGATATACCACCTACTGCCGCCTGTCTGGCAGCAGAAATGGCATCTGAAATTGCGTCACAACCCATGATAACAGGTATGAAGAATATTGCTCTGAATATTGTTCTTCCGATAAACTTCTGATTAAGCAACATTGACATAAGTAATGAGAATGTCAGAATAAGAGGAACGTCAATTACGATATCCTTCATTGACACAATAAGTGTCTGGTTAAAATTTGCATCCTGAGTAAAAATATACTTCAGGTTTGTTAATCCATTGAACTCTGCGGTATATCCGGTAGAAGCACTTGTTGCAATTTCAGAAAATGAAAACTGAATTGTCATAAACAAGCTCTTTACATAGAATACACAGAATCCAATAAGCCATGGCAGAATGAAAGTGTAACCGGTGATGGCTCTTTTTCTTGCAAGTGTTAATCTTTTTTTCTTTTTCATTTCATGCCACCTCCTACTTTACTACGAAATTCTTTGCCGGAACCTTATATCCGTCAACAGTTACATCTGAATCCGAATAGTTAACGAATACAGTTAAGCCATTATCATATGTTACTTTTCTGACACGATTATCTGTTCCTTCGATTATTTCATGAGAAATTATTGAAGAAGATGTAACCTTGCCAAGAACTGTATTTACTTCGTTATATATAGCCTTAGATTCATCAACCCAGTTTACATAATTTGTAGCATACTTATCATTGAGAGCCGTATACTTCATATCTGTAGATGGCTGATATGTGAATGTAAAGTGAGGGCTGGCACCATATTCAACACATTCAAGAATATTCTCAACAGTTGTTGTATCTGCACTGAGATTTATTGCTTTTCCTGAGTAATTGATATATCCATGGATAACCATTTCATAGAAAGGTACCTCGGTATCAACATACTTGTAGTTGTTATCACCGATTGGCGCATTGATAATGTCATCTGCATAAGCAAATGTGTATGCAAGAGCAGCATTAAGCATTACATTTTTGCTCTGTTCTGAACTCTTTGCAAGCATTGCTTCAATAATCTCTTTTGAATGTTCTCTGTGAATTACCTTTGTTTTCTTCATATCTGAATAAACAACGGAACCGAGATCTCTGTAAGAAACACCTGACATTGATATATCTGACATTTCCTCGAGTGCTCCTTCTACATATCTTGGAAGATATTTTGAAGAAAGTACATCATAAAGATTTGAACGATAACCCATTGATGCCGCATTGGAATATGTATTAGGAGATGTCTTTCCATATGCAGCAATATAACCGTTACCGTAAACTCTTGCAGATTCAAGATTATAAATGAATTCTTCCGCTGAGAAGGTTACATGCTGAATAGCCATGTCTCCATAGACTTTTCCGCCTTTACTTTCAACAAGAGAGGTAAGATCCTCAAGATCACTCTTGCCGCCAAGTTTATGAATTACGGAGATATTATCAGGTGTTTCATGATAGTATCCGTCATTCATCCATCCCTGGTAATTTACAACAATGTTATTTATGTTGTCATTGTAATAATTGTTAAGTATCTCTTCTGCCTGCTTGAATGTTGTCATCGGAATTACAGATTCATGTGTGATTCCGAGTGTCTGAACATCCCCCTTAACAGCACCGATTATATCAAGATATAATGCAGAATTTTCTTCATCCGTTGATTCGGATTTTACAAGTTCACCCTGTTCAACAAGATAATCCCTGTAATAATTTGCCATTCCCGAGTAACCTGCGTCTTCTTCAGGAAGGAAACAGTAAAGCTGTGTAATCTGAGTATCAAAGATATCATCATTCCATACAATAAAGGAATCTGTTGTAGACATTTTTACTTCTGTCTCAGCTCTGAGATAATATCTTGAGTAAACAGTATTGTAGTTTGTAAGTGATTCACCACTCTTACATGTCTCATCATTCGCTGTCTGAACATGAATCTCTGCAAGTGATTCGCCTCTTGTAAGAATTACAAACATATCATTCATGTTTGAATGAAGTCCGTAAACCGGAAGCTTTACACTTTCAGTTTCATGTACACGAATTTCTGAATCAAATAATACATCATCACTTCCGTAAACTCTTTCATTGTAATCGTTAACACCATCACTGTTCTTACTGTTAAGATTGATTAATGATCCTGAACCGTTTGGAACAAGATAATAGCCGTTTACCGGAAGTTCTTCAATAGCTGCTTTGAACTTAATCTGCTCAACAGCCTGTCCGTCCTGTCCGTAAGTAACAATGTTAATTACATAGTAAGAATCAATTTCTACGTCGAAGGAGTTCTTTCCGCTTGATGTTGACCACTGATTGATTACTTCACCATCAAGGTTTCCATCTTCATCAGTAAGATCTTTTCCGAGTTCATCAACTCCTACTTTTTTAACAATAAAGGTTGCAAATGATACATCTCCGGCAATACCGTTATCAACAGTTACGGTTGCTTTATCACCATCGACCTTTACTGTCATGTTTTCACTAATTTCCTGCTTTAACTGTGTCTGAACAGCCGGCTTGGTATCTTCTTTTTCTTCAGTACCTTCGCCATCAGCATCAGCACCGTCTGCTGTGCTGTCATCTGTTGTATTATCATCTGCCGCACTGTCATCTGCTGCATCTTTGTTATCATCTGCTTCAGTATCTTCCGAATCAGCATCTTCTGCAGGAGCTGTAACAGCTTCCGATTCAACTACATGATATTCATATACAACATAGTTTTCAGTTTCGTATGTATGATACTCTGCTCCGAAATAAGGAAGAACATCTACTGAAATCAATGAACCGCCACCGTTTTCTACAATGTGATCCGTTGAGATGTTTACTTCAAGTTTATCATCTACAAGAGTATACTCAAGTGGAATTACAAAGCTTACAGGAAGATCAATTTCTGTTCCCGATTTTTCCATCTCGTTAACATAATCCTGCTCTGTCCAACCGATTGCATCAAGTGCCTCCTGAAGAGACTTTAACTGTCTTTTCTTAACGCCGGCATTTCTTTCCTTGAATCCGTCTTTCTTCTTTGAATCACCATAAACATTCTTAACTGACTTATAGTACTTGGTATCATTTTCTTCATCATATGCCTGAAGTTTTTCAAGAACATCCTCAAATGTTTCATTGGAGAAATATACAGGAACCGTTCCTTCAGCATTATCAAGTTTTCCGATTGTATAAATGACACGAATACCATTTTCAATTGCTTCTACTTCATACTGCTTCTCAGCTTCCTTTTCTTCATCAGAAGACTTAATGGCTGTACAGAAAGAATATGAATCCATTGTTGCATCACTACTGTCACCTTTAGCTTTGTAGTAATTTACAATGATCTGTGATTTCATGTTATTAAGATATATACCTGAAGTATAATCATTAATATTGTTTTCTACTCCCTGAGGATTAGAATAAGTAAGCTTTCCTGTCTTTATTGAATAAACGGCAACTTCAGTTGTTTCCTCATTGTAATAAAGCTTCAGGGAATCATTTTTCGCTGCTAAAACATATCCTTCAGAAAGTTCCTCAGGTCTGTCAGAGTCTGAAGTTATAGGTTTAAATTCAGAACCTTCTTTGTATTCCGTACCCAGCATATACTGCTTATAATCATCATAGAATGTATAATGAATAAGATAATATGCCAAATATGAAAGACCTATTACAGCTGCAGTAATCAAGCAGGAAAATACGATTTTTTTAGTAACACTAATTTTCTTCATCTTTGTCCTCCTACCTGAAATATAATTCTGTGTATATACTCTCGAAGAATGTAATAACCTGTCCGACAAGACTGTAAATCATCATTACAACGAAAATAATAACAAGCATTGCAAAGAAAGTAAGTACAATTGTAAGAAGCGTCTTCCCCAATGTATAATTGTGTACTGTCATTATTCCGATAAGCATTAATATGAGTGTGTAAGCCATTGCCACAGTCATAATGATTGTGTAAAATGCTTCTTCATTTTCTGCAACAAAATGTGAGAAAATTGTAGCCGGAATATAGCAGATTATACATGGTGTCAGTGCATATCCAACAACAGTTAAAATATCTATCATTCTGCCTTCACCATTCATCAGACAGGTTACCGACCAGTTTGATACCGATAAAAGGAAGAATAAAACGAAGATACCTGTTATTTCACTAATTGTATCTACATCTCGCGGATTAACGTCACTTACTATAAAACTTGCTGAAAGTCGGTTAACCGTATATGAAATAGCAAACAAAAGAACGAGCACAATTGATATTGCAACACTTCCTCTTTGTCTGTGTCTTACTTCATAAAAACCGTCAGCCGGATGGGTCATACAGTAAAACACATATTTCCATTTTTCTTTAGAAATTAAATCTTTCATATGCCCTCCTATTAGTCAAATTTCTTGTTTTTATGTTTTTTCCATCCCTTATATCCAAGGAATAGAACAAATAATATGATGATGCCGCCAAAGATCCAGTTGAAGTTTTCTTTAAGTACATCATTTCTGTATCTCTTGTAAGCGATTGAATAATATGACCTACTCATTCCAAGATCAAGATAGTGCATTGCCTTTTCATAATCTCCGTCATTGAGATAAGCTTTTCCGATACCGATATAAGCCTGCTCAAAGTTCTCATTGAGAGTAAGTACTTCTTTCCATTTATCAACGGCCTGAGACTCATCACCATCATATCTGCATGCAACTGCTTCATTTATAAGCTGTCCATACTGTGTTGGTGAAAAGATTGTTACTTCATCACTGTTGATATCACATACAAGTCTCTGTGTAGCATTTGTTTCAATTGCTGCTGCAGACTGGAATGTTCCATCCTGAGTTCCTATACCACCATAAATGTAGAGGAGATTTCCTTCTGCATCATATGTAAATATACGTCCTCTGAGGTTATCAAGGAGAGAATACATTCCCTTACCACAATATACAACGTCCTTAATCTTGTTATATCCGCTGTACTTGTTAGCTGAACTTGCGCCGGCAAGAATATCACCACCGACATTCTGATTTGCACCTTTACGGATAACATCGCCACCCTTTGAGTTAAGTCTCATGACAGCCTGCTGACCGGTAGTATCAATATAACTTGCATAGAGGAATCCATCATCATCAATGTCGATTCCTGTATACTCTGTCGGAATATACAATGAACCTTTAGCTCTCTGCGCCTTTGTTGATATTGTCTTCCAGAACTTCTGCCAAAGGCTGATTGATACTGTGATTGTACCAAAATATCCGTTGAATGTTCCATCTTTTTCAAGCTGGAGAATTCCCTGGAACTCGTTTTTGTTTATGATGTAAATTCTGTCTGCAGAATCCACACATACTTTAATAGGATTGAATGTATATCCTTCTTTAAGAATATCTGTTTCAAGCATTGAGCTGTCAAGGTGGCTGTCATATTCATACTCACCATCTTCGTTCAGCTTAAATATAAGAAGTCTCGAGTTACCTGTATCACAAATATAGAGATAACCCTTTTCTGTAGCATAAAGTCCCTGTGGACCGGAGAAGCTGTCCATCATACCTGTTTCAGTATTGTAGAAGTTCTTAATTACACAGTCAAGGGTGTAATCTTTACCATTTACAACGATGATCTGGCTGTAAGAATAATCGCAAAGAAAAATCTTCTGACTTTCCTGCTCTACATACAAATCATAAATTGAACCGATACTGTCTCCTGTTTCATCAAGTCCAAGTGAATTAGCTGAAATTGTTCCATTCGGAACATAGGCTGCAGGAGTATATACAACATCTTCCCAGTAATCATAGTTATATGTAACATAAGGAAGTGTATCTGCTGCTGCAATTGATCCAAGACACATAGAAAGAATCAGAATAGTGATTATGAATCTGGACCAAAATGTCATCTTTGATTTCATATCGTACCCTCCTAATCTTTCATACCTGAGGATGTCATGGTTTCAATGATCTGAGACTGACAAATCAGGAAGAATGTAATTGGAATTAAGGCAATTACAAATGCTACGGCACACGCAACACCTGCTCTTGCTGCTCCACCACCTGCAATCTGATTGAGTGCAAACTGCATTGGCTTAAGTTTTTCACTTCTAAGGAACATACTACCTGTATTACCCCACATCTGCTGGAACTGAAGAACCGCAAGTGTAAGCCATGCAGGTTTAACGTTTGGCATGAAAATCTTCCAGAATACAACGAATTCAGAAGCACCATCAAGTTTTGCCGATTCCATAAGTGAATCCGGTATCTGCTCCATGAACTGCTTCATGAGGTAGAGACCCATACCATACTGCCATGATGGAAGAATCAGTGCCAGGTATGTATTGTTGATTCCCAAGAATGAAATAATCATGTAGTTAGGAATCTGAGTTACGTTGTATGAGAACATCATGGAAAGTACAACAATACTGAAGAGAATGTCTTTTCCAGGAAATTTGTGCTTTGCGAGCGGATATGATGCAAGCGAAGCAACAATAACATGTCCTACTGTACCAAATCCCGTAATGATTATTGTATTGAAGATGTATCTTGAGAATGGAACCCAAGAGTCACTCATTACGACGAAAAGGTCTTTAAAGTTATCCATTGTAGGATTCTTAACGAAAATTGTCTGTGGATACTGGAAAATTTCGTCAAGAGGTTTAAGTGCATTGTTTATCAGGATTACGAGTGGTAATGCCATGAAAACACCGCAGATAGTCATGAAGAAGAAGAGCAATCCGTTTCCTGCTGCGGAACGGTTGAGCTGTTTTTCACGATGGAAAAATCTTCTTTTAACACCTGTTTTTGCTTTTGTTTTTGCCATCACTACTCACCTACCCTTCTAAGGATTGCCTGAACAAGCTTATTGGATCCAACCATGAGAAGGAAAAGAACCGTTGCTATAGCAGATGCATAACCCATTTCAAAACGATATGTACCATAATCGATAAGGTGTGTAACGATCGTAGTACCCGCATAGTTTACAGAAGGATTACCTGCAAGTTGAATAGATATATCGCCTACCGCAAATGACTGTGTAATCTGCATTACGGCACCGAACAAGAGCTGCGGTTTCATTGCCGGAAGGGTTACATACCATAATTCCTGCCATCTGTTCTTAATTCCGTCCATGGCTGCCGCTTCATACATTGACTTATCAATAGTCTGAAGACCGGCAATAAATGAAAGGAAACCGGTACCAAGAGAAAGCCAAAGCTGAACCACGATAAGACATGGCATTACGAGATTTTCTGTCTGGAACCAAAGAACTGCAGTATCTTCTAATCCCCATTTAATAAGAAAAGAGTTCAAATAACCGTAACGGTCAGAACTGAGAATAAGTGACCATACATAATATGCGTTACCGCAAATAGATGGTGCATAGAAGATCAGAGTAAGGAAAGCTCTGAACTTTCCATGGAACTCGTTAATTATCCATGCGAACAGGAGACACATCAGATATGATATAGGTCCTGTTATAACTGCAAAAAGCAATGTGTTCTTAAGAGCTATGAGGAAAATCTCATCGTCAAGAAACATCTTTGCATAGTTGTTAAATCCAACCCATGATGGGAAGCTTAACATATCAAAATAAGTAAAACTGAGTACTATAGATGCAATTACCGGCAAAACCGTAAAGAAGAAGAATAAAATAAAGTATGGAGCAATCATTGCATAACATGCTCTGCTTTTGTATATCTTCTGCTTTAATGTAAGCTTATGAACTATAGGCTTTGAACTAACTTCAGAATCCATATTTTATTCCTCCTCCCTAATCAAGATTAAGTTCACTACGTTTTGTAGCAATTTCTTCATTAATATATGTTATACGGTCAGTAAGTTCCTCTCTTGGAGTTGATGAGTCCGTATCTGCTGTTACAGCGAAGAATGCATTGTTGATATAACGGAATGTCATGTAGCTTCCTGCAACCTGTCTGATTCCTCTGACAGTACTACGCTGGTCATTAATTGTACTTGTAAAATCAACCGGATAACCAATCTGCTGGAATGCTTCGATGTTAGCCGTAGGAACCTTTGCGGATGAACCGTTAATTGATTCCATTTCATGTGAGTACTGAACCTGAGTTTCTGCAGATGTCCACCACTTAAGGAATTCCCATGCAGAATCTTTATCTTCACATGATGACATGATAATACAAGCAGAACCTACACTTGCAATTTCATGATCAATATATGTTTCACCCTTCTTTGCAACTACATTACCTTCAGAATCATAAACAGTTGACTCTGCTACTTTTTCAGTTCCCGGAACCTGAGTAACTCCCCAGAGACCGTTAATATCAGGTGCTGATACCTGAAGTGTATTATAGTAACCAAAGTTGTAGATAATGATTGGAGCTTCACCTGTTCTGAATCTCTGCTCAACGTTAGTTGTCTTATCTACGCCATAGTCTGTATACCACTTACAGTACTGTGTAAATGAATTGATTGCTTCTTCTGAATCAAGTAATGATGCAGAACCTTCATCATTATAGTACTCTCCACCATTTTGGAGCAGGAACATAAGGAAGATTTCTTCACCCGGCAGCATTCCGAGATCCATGTTATTCTGACTCATTACTGTAAGACATGTAATCATCTCTTCCCATGTCTCAGGAATCTCAAGTCCGAGTTCTTTAAGGATGTCCTTTCTGTAGAACATAACAAGAAAAGTCTGATTACATGGAAGCGCATATGTTGATATTGAACCATCCTTGTTAATATACTGATATGCTTCATATGAGCTGTCATCAAATCTTGTAAGAACTTCATCAAGATCATCAAAGTTTGAAAGATCATAAACAGCACCACGAAGACCATAGTTTACCGGAAGGTCATAGTTTACTTCAATTGCAACGTCAGGTCCCTGTCCTGCAAGAGTTGCCTGAAGAAGTGTATTGATATCAACGAGCATTACAGTAACATTGATATTATATTCGCTTGTAAAGTTTTCTGAAATCATAGACTTGATAACTGATGACTGATCTCTTCCTGTACCTACCCAAAGAACAAGTTCAGGTATTTCCTCATCCGGATCAGATGTATCACCAACGATATCATAGTCAATTATAAATGAATAATACAGTCTCTTCATCTCATGAGTAAACTTCTTAAAGAAGTTGTTTGAGATATGTTCATTCTTTTCTCCATCAGGAATTATGTAAATGGAATCAAGTGCAAGAGGCTGTCCGATAACGTCAGCAATCCAGGTACCGCATGCACGGACGTTTGTTCTGTAATCAGAAACTACCTTTACAAAATACTCATTATCTTCGATTATTTCATCAAGCTGAGTATACATTGTGGTAAGAGCACGTTCTTTATCACTTCCCTGTCCTACAAGAGCTTCAAACTCATCAATAATCTTTCCAAGCTTTTCTCTTGCTGCTATAAGTTCATCAGTTAATCCCGGAAGTGACTCTTCTACTGAGTAATCACGCCACACGTCAGGTGACGTACCTGTTACACAGATTACTTCACGATAAATCTTATTAAGATCATCAGTTACATCTGAAACTTCACCTACGATTTTTCCGAAATCACCGAGTACAACTGACATACGGAGTTTGTGACTTCCCTTTGTAAGATAAATCCTGTAAGGATTGTTGTCACTGTCACCAAGTGTTTCATAGTACCATGTACTTTCATAATTGAAACCATATTCATTAAATTCCTCAAAAGGAACTTCACCATCAATCATGATTTTACGTGATACATATACACCCTTTGTAAAGTTCTGCTTGCAAAGGAGTTCAATATTGTAGAAACCGTCTGCTTCTACTTCAAAGTCCCATTCAAGCCAATCACCGATAAGTCTCCAGGAGTTACCGCCGATTGTATTGTTAAGCATTAACTTTGCACTGTAAGGTCTTACTGCTGCAGATGACTGATCCTGCTGTGGATAGAGCATCTGTGATGATTTAAGTGATGCATTTTCAGCCTGAATTGTTACCACATCAGTTCCTGCTGAAGAATCGTTCTTAGAAGAGTTCTGATTTACATATTCATTATATGAAACAGATTCCTTAATCTGGCCGAGCTTGATATTGTAAAGCACAACCTGTTCAGTTATTGAATAGAGAGTGATTGTATGCTTACCTTCTTCAAGATAAATACCAAGTTCTTTTGAGTAATATCCCTGTGCATCATATAAGTAAGAACTCTGCCAGTCATGTACCTCTACCTGTGATACCTTAAGGTCATTTCCCTGATTATCCTTATTCCATTCAACATTACCAAGCTCGTCAGTCACGAAACTTCCGTCACTGTTTGTAGGTGCGGATGTCTTCTTGTTATCCCACATACGCTTAAGCTCGATATTTGTAAGCTCTGAATAAGGAAGTTCTCCATCAATGAATACGGCTCTTCTGATATTGGAGTTCTTGGACTCAATATTGTAATAGCCGAGGTTTATATAATATAAACCTGATTCAGGAACATCAATTTCGAAGTCAACAAAACCTGTTTCATCAAGAAGAAGTGATTCCTTGTATTTTGTAAAATCACCGTAAGGATTGTTGTCTCCATACACTTCTTTAGGATATGAGGAAGTATTAACTACTTCAGGTTCCATACCCTCAAAGTGGTTTGCTGCATTAAATGCGTCAACTGCAGAAAATTCAATCTCTGATTTAGCTGATGCACTGCTGTGTGCTGACAAGTATTCTTCATATGTAAGAGTGCCTTCATCGATATTGTAGTAATCAAGAATCTGCTTATAGTAGTCATGATCACACTGTGAAGGATCGATTTTTGAATCCTCAACCGAATCAGCGTCTTCATCAGAAGAATCAGAAGTTTCGTCAGACAAATCTTCATCCGGATTTCCAGCATTATCCGAAGAAGCGTCATTCGCATCGGCAGATACTTCAGTATCTTTAGCCGGTTCCGCCAATGCCGTGGTCTGCATTAACATCGCTGCAACAAGTGCAGATGCGATAACACGTTTCAAAAGAACTTTTGCGTGCATATAAACCTCCTTAAGTTACTATGTTACTCATCATACCATTTTTCCTCTCCAGCAGAAGGTTCAGGTATGTATTTTTTAAATATGTTTTCTATTAAATAAGATACCACCATGCAGCATGCTCCCGGAACAAAAAGTGCTGAAACCGGCACACATACAATAGTTAAAATCATAAGACAGTCACAGATTACAATTCCTATTGTATAAGGAAGATGTTTGAATGCAATAAAAAAGCAAAACTTAACCATTTCCTTAAATGATAATTTAAATCTCGAGATTGCAGGGAATACATAAACTGCCACAGAAACAAACATCACGAGGATAACAATACATAAATTCATGTTAAAGACTGATGTTTTTGTCGCCTTACCCTTCCATACAACAATATCAATGATTAAAATCACGAAAACAAGAATCATAAGCAGTGTATACGGAATTGTTTTTTTTAAATTCTGCTTAAAGCAATTCCAAAAAGACTTTCCCATACTGCTTCTTTCATGTCTTACGGTTTTCACTATTCCATAATAGAAGGCTGCGGTAGACGCTCCAAAAGTAAAGACCGGTAAAGAAAAGATAATCCAGAGAACAGTCAGTAACACTACCCTTCCGCACTTATCCAAAAAAGAAATAAGAGGACCATCCAAACTAAAAAAAGAACCCATTTTTAACCTTCCATTCAAATAAATTTGGGCATTTCATTACAGAAATAACCAATCTTTTTTTTTCAAATACACCTACTAATGGACATAGTGAAACATATTCTATAGAATGATACCATATGATTTGGTAATATGCAACAATTTATAGCGAATTTTTCATTCAAAATTACTACATATTGTTTAATTCAGCCATATTAAATAGGTTTTTACAACTTTTAATTGCAATCATACAATTTAATCATTCATCCATTTTTTCGACTTACGCACAGACAAGATGAATATTACAGTAAAATCTGTCTTTAGAAGAAATCTGTCTTTTTTTCTTTATAACTGTCAAAAAAAACCGATGAAATATAAAAATTGTACCGGTTTAATTCTTTTAACTGCAATTACTGTTTCAGAGCAAAACTCCGCAGCATCAGAGTATACGTCTGACACATGCGGAGTTCAAAATGTCTTATCTCACAATAGGATTGTATTTAATTCTTATTGTAGGAAGCTTAGGCATCTCATAATAGTAATTCATCTGCCAGTCATCACCCTGTTCAGGCTTGTTTTCTCCATCGGCCGGAGGAGCAAAAAACTTAAGAGTTGTATCATAGGCTTCTTTCACATCCTTATTGAAAAATGCTGAAGAAAGATCGATACACTTTGCTCCCGGTGCTTTATAAAACCATTCACCGTCAATTTCCATCATAAGATTGGCATCAACAAGCTCTTCGTCAAAATAAGCTTCAAAAAATACAGGTTTTGATTCAATATGAAGATTAACTGCAATACCTTCCGAGTCTTCAAATGATCCCCATCTTAATTTCTTAGGGAATACTGTTTCTTCACCGATTGTCATCTTTGGTGAGAAGAAATCTTCATGAATCATTTCTCTGTAAGTATCCATAAGAGGCTGTCTGATACCTACTGATGAATTATTAGGATCTTCAATTTCAAGACCAAGTCTTCCTCTGTCTCTGAACATATACATTGTAAATGCTGAAAGCCAGTTATCTTCATCTTTTTCAAGAAGATCTGCAAATTCCCTGAACATTGCAGCCTGGTCATATGGTCCTGTTACATCTGCATCTGCATTAAGTTCGGAAAGAACCATAGGCTTATATATTCCATTATTTACAAAAGCATATCTTTCATAAGACTTTTTGCACATATTATATATATCAGCCACCTTTGATCTTGAAAAAGTATTTCCGCCTTCCTCAGCCACATCAACCGGCCATCCCCAATGAAGTGCCATGTATCTGTCTACAGAAACAATATCTGTTTTTCTTGCTGCACCCGCAAAAATGTCTTCCATTTCCATTTTTTCATCATCCGGATTTTTGCATCCGTCAAGACAGAGAATAAGCTTGCAGTTCTTTGCTTCTCTGTGGAAAACGTCACAAACATGCTCAAAGAATGCTGCAACCTGTTCATAACTTGCTCTCTTATTAAAGCTAAACCAGTTTCCGGTTGCTTCATGATTTACTCTGACAAGAACACGTCCAAACTTCTCAAGATCCTTGCAAATTGCAACAAGATGATCATCCGATACAAAAGGATCAATTGTTAATGTAAGACAAACATCCTGACCGTGTCTTCTTACATCTCTCATATATGTAAAAGGCTCGTCATTAAGATTGCCATTGAGACCACCCTTGTATGTAAAATAGTCATCATAAGGATAATCCCAGACATCTGTAATATCATCATGTGAATGAGCATCATGAGCTCTTACCGGCCATCCCTCATCATTAGGATAATAGCAATACATAAGATTGATACATCTGTGTGGTCTTCCCAACTGACGTAAAATATAATCCTGGTCTACATATTCGCCTCTTTCGCTGCCGTCAGTAAGATCAACAGCTGTTTTTGCAGGTCCCATATGTACTGATTTTACTATATACTTGTCCATTTTGCCTCCAAATATCAGATAGTTTTATTAAGTGTTCCGTTGAATTCAACAGTTTTGTCACCGATTACGACGCATCCATTACCGTCACCTTCAATATTGATAACATAATTATCTCCGTTTCTGGTTATGCTGCATGTAATTCTCTTTTTGTTTTCTCCGTCATATACACATGTGGATGCTGTCTTTCCATCCTCAAGTTCATATAACTTAAGAGTAACTCCGTCGGCATAATCATATACCGCTTTTTCTTCCTTACCTAATGCAAGAATACTGTTTTCACGAACGTAAAGCGGAATTCTTGTATATGGAACTGTTTCAGTATACCACTTTCCGCCTTCCTTAACTTCTCCGGTGAAATACTCTGTCCATTTTCCTTCCGGAAGATAGAACTTACCCAAGCTCTTATCATTAAATACAGGTGCAACAAGAAGTGTATCTCCGAGCATATACTGTTTATCAAGATATGAACAGTTAGGATCTTCCGTAAATTCAAGAACCATTGCTCTCATGGATGGAATACCTGTTTTATTTGTCTCAATTGCATTTCTGTAAAGATATGGCATGAGTTTGCCCTTAAGTTTTGCAAATACACTTACTACTTCACATGCTTCTTCGTCATATGCCCAAGGTACTCTGTATGAGCTTGAACCATGAAGTCTTGAATGTGTTGATAAAAGACCAAAAGCACACCATCTCTTATATACATCAGCTGTTGAGGTGGATTCAAATCCGCCTATATCATGACTCCAGAAACCGAAGCCTGAAAGGCAAAGTGAAAGACCGCCCCTAAGGCTTTCTTCCATCGATTCATAATCGCTCCAGCAGTCACCGCCCCAGTGAACCGGGAACTTCTGTCCGCCTGCCGTTGCACTTCTTGCAAATAAAACAGCCTCGCCTTTTCCTCTCTTTTCTTCAAGGACTTCATATACACACTTGTTGTAAAGATATGTGTAGTAATTATGCATCTTCACAGGGTCTGAGCCATCATAGTATACGCAATCGGTCGGAATCCTTTCACCGAAGTCTGTTTTAAAACAGTCAACTCCCATATCAAGAAGAGCTGCAAGTTTGGATTTGTACCATTCACATGCTTCAGGATTTGTAAAATCAACGATAGCCATGCCCGGCTGCCACATATCCCACTGCCATACATCGCCATTCTTTCTCTTGATAAAGTAACCTTTTTCCATGCCCTCATCAAAAAGCTTTGACTCCTGACCGATATATGAGTTAATCCAACAGCATATCTTAAGTCCTTTTGCCTTAAGTCTCTTAAGCATTCCGGCAGGATCAGGGAACACTCTCTTGTCCCATTCGAAATCGCACCATGCAAAATCTTTCATCCAGAAGCAGTCAAAGTGGAATACCTGAAGCGGAATATCATGTGCAAACATGCCGTCTACAAACTTGTTAACCGTCTCTTCATCATAATTTGTTGTAAAAGATGTTGATAACCAGAGTCCAAATGTCCATGGTGAAGGTAATCCCGGCTTTCCCGTAATATCGGTATATCTTACAAGAACATCTTTCATGGAAGGACCGTTAATTACAAAGTAATCAAGACTTTCACCCGGAACAGAGAACTGTACTCTCGTAACCATTTCAGTTCCGATTTCGAATTCTACTTTTTCAGTATGATTTACAAACACACCATATCCCTTATCGGAAATATAAAACGGAATGTTTTTATATGAAAGTTCAGTAGATGTACCTCCATCCTCATTCCATATTTCAATACTCTGACCATTTTTTACAAAAGGAGTAAATCTTTCTCCGGTTCCGTAAATGTGTTCATCGACACCCGTTGAAAGCATCTGACGCATGTATGTATCCTTATCAGAGCCGTCATCATAAGGCAGTCCCTGCCAGTTTGTTTTTATATAGCCGAGATCTCTTCCCGTACTTGAAGTAAGCTTTTCTCCATCTCTATAATAAGTCATCGCAGCCGAATGCTTATCAATTACAACCGAAAGTCCTCCACTTATGATTGTGATTGAATTCTCATCCTCAGTCGCATTAATTGCTGCATTCTCATCTATGTTGATATCAAAAGCCGGTGACTTTTTAAGTACACCTCTGTAGTGCTGCACCTGAACTCTTATTACGTCTTTCATTGGAGCCGTGAATGTAATCGTAAGATTTACTCCACCCAACGTATCTCCTCTGTGAGTAATATGCTGTGTAGGTGCGCATAAAACCACTTTGTCATTTTTAATTTCAGTAAAATAAACTTCAGCAGGTGAAAAACATGATGTCCCCTGCTTGAAAAGCCAGCATCCGTTACTGAATTTCATTTGCTTTCCTCCTAAAAATTAATGTATTACATATGTTAATATCATATACTTCTTAAAGTATACTTAAAAAAGAGTTGCCTTTCAATGCAAATTATATACTTTTTTTAGAAATTTAAAAGTAAAGAATTTTTTACAATTCCTTCTCTCTTATTTCTTTTTGAAGTTTGTATAGGACGTTAATCGCTTCCATCGGTGTCATGTTGGATATATCCAGACAGCTTATTCTGTCCGCTATGACTTTATATGCCGTTCCAAGAAGGTTTTCATCAAAGAGATTTATCTGAGAGAACTCATCCTGCTTTACATTGCGTTTTACAGTCGAGTGACTTCTGCTGTTCCTTTCCGGCAGCCCCTGTGTAAGTGAAACCTCCTGCAGTTCATCACATATTTCCCTTGCGCGGCATAAAACATCATCCGGTACTCCCGCAAGCCTTGCCACCTGAATACCATAACTTTTGTCAGCCCCTCCACGCACTATTTTTCTAAGGAATACTATATCATCTCCCTGCTCCTTAACCGCAATGCAGTAATTCACAACACCGTCAAGCCGTCCTTCCAGTTCAGTAAGCTCATGATAATGAGTTGCAAAAAGAGTTTTACATCCAAGCTTCTTTGTCTGTACTATATGCTCTATTACCGCCCATGCAATCGAAAGACCATCATATGTAGACGTTCCTCTTCCAATTTCATCAAGTATCAGAAGACTATCCGTTGTTGCATTTTTCAGAATGTTTGCCACTTCAGACATTTCTACCATAAAGGTACTTTGTCCGCTTGCCAGATCATCGGATGCTCCGACTCTTGTAAAAATCCTGTCACATACGCCTATAACAGCTTTGTCGGCAGGTACGAATGAACCTGTTTGCGCCATCAGTGTAATCAGAGCCGTCTGCCTCATGTATGTCGACTTTCCGGCCATATTAGGACCCGTAATAACAGCAATCTTGTTATCTTTCATATCAAGATTTGTATCGTTGGCAATGAACATCGTTCCTGATATGTTTTCAACCACCGGATGTCTGCCATTCTTAATGGATATCGCACCTTTTTTATTTACAATCGGGCAGACATAATTATTTCTTTCGGCAACAAAAGCAAGGGATGCAAAACAGTCTACTGCCGCAATAGCTTTCGCCGTTCGTTTAATCCTGTCAACCGAGTTTGAAAGTTCCGATCTGATTTCAGCGAATACGGCATACTCAAGACTTATAAGTTTATCCTCGGCATTCAGAATTGTATCTTCCAATTCCTTGAGCTCCGGCATCGTATATCTTTCCGCATTTGCAAGTGTCTGTTTTCTAATCCACCCTTCCGGTACAAGCTGTGCATAAGAATTTGTAACCTCAAAGTAATATCCGAATACTCTGTTAAACTTTATTCTCAGATTCTTTATTCCGGTCTGCTCTCTTTGAGTTGCCTCAAGTTCCGCAAGCCATTTCTTCCCGTCCGTTTTTGCTTTACGAAGTCTGTCAATTTCCTCATTATATCCACTCTTGATTACACCTCCGTCTTTTACCGTTGCCGGAGGTTCTTCATCTATTGAGTCCTCGATGAGTTTATGCAAGTCCTTTAATTCATCCAAATCCTCATATATTTCTTTTGAAAGAGCACATTTATATTCACCGACCAGCATCTTTATGAAAGGAAGCATTTCCAATGATGTTTTAAATGCACACAAATCCCTTGGACCCGCACTCTGATATGATATTCTTCCCATCAGTCTTTCTAAGTCATATATGGAATCAAGATATTCTCTCATTTCTTCTCTTGCAATAACCTGTTCATTTATCTCTTTGATGAAATTTTGTCTCTTTATTATTTCATCAACATCAACAAGCGGCTGTTCAAGAAACGCTCTCAAAAGTCTTGCTCCCATTGCAGTCTTCGTTTTGTCAAGCACCCAAAGCAGCGAACCACGCTTGGTTTTGTCCCTCATGGTCTCGGTTAATTCCAGGTTTCTTCTTGTTGCACTGTCAACCAGCATATATTTGTTTGTACGGTACACATTAAGATTTGTAATGTGTGCCAAATCGGTTTTAAGATTATCCTCCAGATATATAAGACAGGTTCCTGCCGCACATGCTGCACTTTCCATATCAACAAGACCAAGTCCGTCAATCCTGCTTACCTTAAAATGGCGGCACAAAAGATTAATTGAGTTTTCCGGATTCAATAATCTGTCATCCAAAAAAGTTACAGCAGCTCCCGTGGCCGCCTTTATTACGTCAAAATCAAACCCGCTCATCATCATTGCTGAATTACATATTATTTCCGACGGAACGAATTTGTTTATTTCATCAATCAGTTCCCTTATCTCCGTAACCGATGTTGTATAAAAATCACCCGTTGAAGCATCCGCAGTTGCAATACCATATTCACTCTGATCCCATATTATACACATGAGATAATTGTTCTTTGTCTCGTCCAAACTTAATGTGGACATATTTGTACCCGGAGTTACAATTCTTACAATTTCTCTTTTTACGATTCCTTTTGCAAGCTTAGGATCCTCAACCTGTTCACATATTGCAACTTTATGTCCGTTTGCAACAAGTTTGGATATATATCCCTCTGCCGCATGATAAGGTACTCCACACATCGGAGCTTTTTCGTCCATTCCGCAGCTTTTTCCCGTCAGCGTCAGTTCTAACTCTCTCGAAACTTCAATTGCATCATCAAAAAACATTTCGTAAAAATCACCCAATCTGTAAAACAGAATACAATCAGGCACACTATTCTTTGTTTCGAGATAGTGCTGCATCATTGGTGTCATCTCTGCCATTTGTACCTCCGTGCCTATACGGCCCCTTCATCTGTCAATAAATCATCTCCGTCTGCAGCATGTGTTGCAAGATAATCGCATCTTTCATTCTGCTCATGACCTGCATGTCCCTTAACCCATTCAAATTTCAGGTTATGTATTGATGCAAGCTTATCAAGTCTCTTCCACAAGTCCGTATTTAACAACGGTCCGCCTGAACGCTTCCAGTTTTTCGCCTTCCATGATTCAAGCCAGCCTTTATTAAAGGCATTGCATACATACTGACTGTCAGAATGTATGGTTGCATTACATGGTTTTGTAAGGTGCTCCAGAGCCGCTATAACGGCCATCAGTTCCATGCGATTGTTGGTTGTTTTTTTATATCCCTGCGAATACTCTCTTATATGTTCCGTTCCTTTAGAATCAACATATTTCACAATGGCACCATATCCTCCCGGCCCATCCGGATTTCCTCTGGCAGCGCCATCTGTATATATCTCCACATGCATCACTTAATTCCCCTTTGCATATCTATATTATTCCGGCTTCCTCTGATTATTTCTTCAGGGAAACCATATCTTTCCAATATTGCAATAGCATTATATCGTGCCAAGACACCTTTATAAAGCTTAAAATCAAATAGTTTTTCTCCCTCAGAGTTTTCCGTAAAATAATAACTTTCGTAATAATCCCTGAGGTATTCTGTCAGCTCAATATCATGTGTTGCCGCAATAATAAACGAGTTTCCGTTGTTAAGGTATTTTAACACTTCTGCGGATGCGGCGATTCTTTCAAGTGTATTTGTTCCCCGAAGTATTTCATCAACAACAATAAAACACCTTTTTCCTGTATCTGATGAATCTATAATTTTCTTTAAATGCTTGATTTCCGCCAGATAAAAGCTGTCTCCCTCGGCAATGTCATCCGAAATCTCCATAGATGACATCAATTCATAAAAAGGTGCTCTGTACACTGATGCAAAAACAATTCCCAGTGTTTGCGAAAACAGAACATTTATGCCCGCCATTCTTAAATAGGTTGATTTTCCCGAAGCATTTGATCCCGTAATAAGAACTGACTTCTCCGACTGCAGACTGTTTTTAACACTCTCATCAATTAAAGGATGACTCATGCCTGCTATAAAAGGCTTGTCATAGAAGTTATCCGAATCACTGAAACACATGTCCTTGTTTTTATAATCATATATCCCGGCTGAAATAATTCCAAGTTCCAGTTCGCCGATAAAGCTGTATAGTTCCAATAATTCATCCTTATGGTTTCTCATAAATGAAACCATGATATTAAACTGTATCAGGTCTGCATGAGTAACAAATTTCAGATAGTCACCTAAGATCTGAGTAATTGAACCTGAAATGCTCTCCGGTTTTATCAACGAAGAGAATTTTGTCATTTTCCTAAAAACAACACTCTTTTCCAGAATTTGTGAGACAAGTTTTCCTGACTCCCCTTCTCCGCTCGGATATGCTTTTTTTATGTTTTCAGCGAGCAGTATCACATTCCTTACTGATACGATTCCGTCATAAAAACATGATATTCTGCTCTTCCTCATAAAATAAGTAAATGAGTTAATACCTGCAACTGTCAGGCACAAAAGTATACCGGCCTGCGGAAATATAAACATAAGTATAAAAGACAAAAGAAATGCAGTAAACAAGAAACAGTGAAGAAAAGTACTGTCTAAGGGAATGCTTTCTGTTATTTCCACGCACTCTCTTATTGTTATTCGCTCGTGTTTTCTTACAGAAAAAAGAATCCTTCTCAATTCTTTTGTTTTTTTCTTGTCGCAAAACTCTTTTATCAGCGTCTGCCTTGATATAATCCTGCTTTTATCATGTGTCGGTTTATTCAGTGTCAGAAAAAAATACTCCTCTCCAATTGCCGATACACTCTGATTGTATTTATTAAATACCGCCTCCATGTCAAAATCATCCCAAACAGATTTCGGAAGAGTACTTCCGGATAACTTTGCGGATTTTATCAGATGTTCCATATGCTCATGCGAAACTTTCTCCGTATTTTCTTTCCCATACAACTTATCAAGGTATTCTTCTGTTTCTTTTCTGTTTTTTCTCTTATTTTTACAGTATATATATGCCAACAGTAAAACTGCTGCACCTATACCCCAAATATATTCCATCAATCTCCTCCAAACAGTTAAATCTGCATTGTCTTAACAGAGCATAAACGGACATGTTTTCAACACATCCGTTTATGATTAAATCGTCTATTTTTTTACCAATTCCACATATTCCGCAGAAACATATCCCACTTTGTCTTCATAAAGTATTTCTACCCATTTTGTTACGTTTGCATCTTCACTGGTAACTGAAGTATCGGTAACCGTATACTCTCTTCCGCTTTTAACGATATCATACACATTCGAATCATCATTTGTATATGGCGTAGATCTTACTTTTACCTGATCGGTGGTTCTTGCAATATATCCCGTATCGACAGTATCTGCTTTATCTGGTGCCTCCCAGTCATCAGCAGGTGTAATCGTAGGCTCCGGAGATGGTGTGACATCACCAGCAGTATTATCATCCGGCACACCCGGTTCAGGTGTCACTGTCAGTTCAGGTGTCACTGCCGGCTCAACAAAAGTTCCGTTAACATATGCATTATATCCGCCCATCGGTCTTGAAACCGAAACCAACGTACGGTTCTCTTCCGGAACAGAATCCGTTACAGCGGAAGATTCGTCGGAATCCGCAGTCTCCGTTTCATGCTCATAGGCATTACTGGAACTATCATAAGAACTTATACTTCTGTGTGGAACTTTACCGATTATAATCACCAGAAGTATTATAATTACAGTTTCTATTGTAAGTATTCTGTTCATCAGTTCCTCCTTGTAGTATTTAACGGTTAGCAAGCGCTTTGCTCACTTTGCTCTTTATATCACGAACCGCACTCCGTGCTTGACGATTTCTTCGAAATCTTTCGTGATCCATTCTTTGCTCGCTTTGCTCATTATATCACAAAACATACGAGTCCACAGCTTTCATTAACAATTCTATCCATTGAATTTCTGAGTTTTTCTCTCGTTTCATCATCAAGGGACGTGATTTTGGTTTCTATTCCTTCTTCAACCATCTTTCCCATTGATTTTCCAAAAACGTTTGTATTCCAGAGAGTATCTCTGTCCGTTCCTGTTTTTATAAATTCAATCAGATCTTCTGCCTGACTTTCAGAACCGACGATTGGTGCAAGTTCCGTATCAATCTCTGTTCTGATAAAATGAGTACACGGAGCATTTGCATGAATTTTAACTCCGAATCTGTTTCCCTGTTTTATCAGTTCGGGTTCGTGAAGCACAATCTCCGACTTATCCGGCAAAACAACTCCGTAACCGAGTTCTGTCGCATCTGCCCAGGCTTCTTTAATCCGCCTGTACTCTTTTGCCAAAGACGAAAGACTTTTTATTGCAGATATGTATTCCGTCTCACTTGTTATGCTTTCTCCGAGAATACTGCTCATAAACTCATAGTATCTCGCCTGCTTTATTTTTATATTATAGCATACTTTTCCGGATTCCATACTACAATATTCAAGCGAAATTCCATCGATACTCTCAAACTCGCTGAAAGATATTCCTGATTTAACATCCTTCATAACATTCATGCCTTCACAAACATGTCTTATGAAATCAAAAACTTCATACCCCAGACTGCTTTCATCTTCCAGCATAAATACATAATCCGGAAGTTCAAATGATATTTCCGTAATCGGAAACATTGAAACAATTTCCTCAAACAGAACCGATACATCCTCATCCCTCAACTGTTCAAGATTCATTGGCAGTACCGGAGTGTTGTATTTTAGTGAGAGTTCCGCCACCAATTCTTTCGTTTCTGTCCCATAAGGTCTTTCCGTATTCAGTATTATAACATAAGGCTTGCCGCTCTCATTCATTTCACATATGGTCATTTCTTCCGCAGCAATATAATTTTCCCTCGGAATATCAGAAACCGTACCGTCAGTCGTTATTACGACGGCCATTGTTGAATGCTCATGTATAACTCTTTTGGTCCCTATATCTGCAGCCCTTACAAACGGAATCTCATCATCAAGCCACGGGGTCTTTACCATTCTGACTTCTCCGTCAGACATATGTCCGTTTGCACCTTCTACCATATATCCGACACAATCAATCAGTCTCAATTTCATGTATTTCGGATTATCTTCTTCACCAACGTTGATGGTACATCCGTTTTTAGGAATGAATTTCGGTTCAACTGTTGTTATGGTGGTTCCTGAGCCTGAGACCGGAAGCTGATCGAGTATCTCAGCCCTTGATTCTTCCTCCGTATTAGGCAAAACAAACAATTCACTGAACCTTCTTATAAATGTACTCTTTCCGGTTCTCACCGGTCCTACAACGGCCATATATATTTCACCGTTAGTTCTTTTGTCTATATCTTCATAAAGCGAAAACGAATTCATAAAAATACCCCCTGTCTGTATAAGAAATATATGACAGAGGGTACCTTAATATTCTTATTTTGCTTTCTTTTGTCCAACTTTGTTCTCGGTACCGTTAAGTAATCTCTTAATATTTGATCTGTGCATGTAAAAAGCCGAAATCGTATATAAAATTCCCACAATAAGCATTTCAGGGAAATAAGGATTTCTGTTCATTACATATGATCTTATTGTAATCCATACCGGGAATAAAATCGAAACAGCAAGAGATCCAAGTGATACATATTTTGTCGTTGCAACTATGATGGCAAACAAAGGAACTCCTACAGGTATTACCCAAAAGTCATAGGCAACCATTGCCGCGCTCATGGATGCAATTCCTTTTCCACCCTTAAAATGAAGCCAAAAAGGGTAACAGTGTCCAAGCACTGCTCCGAACCCTGTACACAGTCCAAGCAATGAGGAATAGTCTGCTCCTGCAAAAATAACATATTCAACAACAAGTGCCGGAAGAACAACCTTCATAAAGTCTCCCAAATATGTAATAATTCCATATTTTTTTCCAAGTGTTCTCATTACATTGGTTGTTCCAAGATTACCGCTTCCATGTTCTCTTAAATCTATATTATTGATTTTACCGCACAACCAGGCCGTGGAGAAATTTCCAAAAAGGTATCCTGTCATAAGGCAGATTAAAGTTTTAACAATCAGCATTTGCATTCCTCCAAAACTTATGAATCTTTCTCATTTCGTTCTCTGATAATAAATTTCAGGCTTGTTCCCTTAAAACCAAAAGCTTCACGAACCTTGTTTTCAATATATCTTGTATATGAATAATGCATAAGCTGCTTATCATTTACAAATATTACAAAAGTAGGCGGCTTTATGGAAACCTGAGTCATATAGAAAACTTTAAGTCTTTTTCCTTTATCACTTGGCGGCTGCTGAAGAGCAAGTGCTTCCATCAGAATTTCATTAAGAACACCTGTTTTAATTCTCATGTTCTGGTTTGAAATTACTGTTTCAATACACTCAAACAGCCTGTGGGTTCTCTGTCCGGTAAGTGCGGAAACAAAGATAACTTCTGCATATGGCATGAAAGAAAGTATCTCCCTGATTTTCTTTTCATGTTCATAAACGGACTTGTCAGTTTTTTCAATTGAATCCCACTTATTCACGGCTACAATAATTCCTTTACCGCGATCATGCGCAATTCCCGCAATCTTAGCATCCTGTTCGGTAACACCCTCGTTAGCATCTATAACTACAACAACAATATCTGCTCTCTCAACGGCACTTACCGTTCGTATAATGGAAAATCGTTCTATTTCTTCTTTAATTTTAGCCTTTCTTCTTAATCCGGCCGTATCTATAAAGATATATTCCTTTCCATTATATTTAAGTGTTGTATCAACAGCATCCCTTGTGGTTCCGGCTATATCCGAAACTATAACCCTGTTTTCACCTACAAGTCTGTTTATAAGAGATGATTTACCTACATTTGGCTTTCCAACAATTGCAATCCGTGGTCTCTCATCCTCTTCTTCTGCTTCCTTTGCATCAGGAAAATGCTTTGTTATCTCATCGAGAAGTTCACCGAATCCCATTCTGTTTGCAGCAGAAACCGGAAATGGTTCTCCTATGCCGAGATTATAAAATTCATAAACATCTGCCATGTATTTTTCAAAACTGTCAACTTTATTTACCGCTAAAATCACAGGCTTTCCTGAACGGCGAAGCATATCTGCAACTTTTCCATCCGCATCAAGAAGTCCCTGCTTAACATCCGTGATAAATACAATTACATCAGCCGTTTCTATGGCAATCTCTGCCTGTTCACGCATATACTTAAGCATCATGTCCTTGCTTTCAGGTTCTATGCCGCCTGTATCAATCATTGTAAATGATTTATCAAGCCAGGTAACATCTGCATATATTCTGTCCCTTGTAACTCCGGGTGTATCTTTAACAATACTGATACGTTCTCCCGCAAGAGCATTGAAAAGAGTCGATTTTCCTACATTCGGTCTTCCGACTATTGCCACAATGGGTTTACTCATTATCTATACTACCTCCAATAATAACTATTCTGTTATTGAATCAACAAATGCACATCCATTTAATTGTACAATACGAATTTTTCTTTGTAAAGTATTTTCAATTTCGGAAAGTGAAACATCATCAAGAAGGACCTCTTCTCCCTGTCTCAACAGATTTGCCGGCAAAAGAAGTACATCTCCCAATTCAACATTACTCAACTGCTCTATTATGTCTTTGCCCGTAAGAAGTCCTGCAACAGTTATTCGTTCTCCGAAAAAATTGTTTACTATCGGATAAACATCTATCCTGATATTATTATACTTTTCTTGGACTTTTTCACAAAGCTCTTTTATATAAGGTCCCGCAAGTACGCCGGTTGCGACACTCACGTTTCTTACTCTGTCATCCCCGTCTCTGTATTGCAGTTCCTCATTCACTTCATCAATAAGACTTCTTAGCATTCCGACACCATTTTCAATCTGCGGATACTCTTCATAATCTTCCTCTGAAGGAAGAGGAAGTCCTGCATTAATATACCATTCATCACTTGCAAAAACAAATCTTGTATCAAAGTTTTCAAGGCAAATCCGTTGCCATTTCTTTATTATGCCGATTACATTTTTCGCATCTTCAGATGTAAACGGTTCAAGTTCGGCAAGTCCCTTTCGGAATTTTGTCAATCCGACCGGAACAACCGAAAGGCTCTGCATATCCGGAATAAATTCCGTTAAATCGTGAATTGTTTTCTCCAATTCTTCTCCGTCATTATATCCCTTACACAAAACAATCTGACCATTCATGGTTATTCCGTGTTCCTTGAATGTCCTTAAATACCTCAGGCAGTCCCCTGCAAATCGATTGTTAAGCATTTTGCATCTGAGTTCCGGGTTTGTTGTATGAACACTTATATTTATCGGGGAAAGGTGATAATAGCATATTCTCTCAACATCCTTGTCTTTGAGATTTGTAAGAGTCACGTAGTTCCCCTGTAAAAATGACAAACGCGAGTCGTCATCCTTGAAATAAATAGTATCTCTCATCCCCATCGGATTCTGGTCAATAAAGCAGAAAATACACTTGTTTCTGCAGGAATGATACTTATCCATCAGCGAATCAGTGAAACTAAGTCCCAATTCGTCATCCTCGTCTTTTTCGATTGTTACTTCCAGCTCATTGCCTTCCTGTTTCAATATTGTAAGTGTCAGAATTTCATCAGTTTCATGAAAATGAAAATCCAGCACATCCTCAATTTCCAGTCCGTTCATCCTGATGAGATAATCTCCCGGCCTTATTCCGGCTTCATCAGCCGGCGAACCGATCACAACATCAGTAATCAAATGTTTATGCATTATCCGTTTCCTTCCTCTGTCCTTGTTCATGTCAGGCAGACAAAACCTCCCTGAACTCCTCTTTTACCACAGGTTGCCCTATGACTGTGGAACAGGTCATTCCTGCACTTGGTACACAGCCCCATTAAATGAATGTTTTCATCCTTTACTCCTGCCCTTAACAGATTGAATCTGTTTGCATTCCAAAGATCGGCATGGATTTTGTCTTCCTCATTTTTATATAAGATTTCAGGCAGAATGTTATCAGCATATGTTTTTCTTTTCTTATTTCCATCGTCGACCGTTTCAAACGATCGTAAAACTATTCCATCATTCCTTTCAGACAGTCCGTCATAGTTCTCTGCAAATTCCACGGCTACATCTTCAGATATTTCATAGCAGTTCCCACAGATTGACGGTCCCAAGACACAAACTATATTTTCAGGTCTTGAGCCATAGTCAGAATTCATTTTTCTCACCGCATTACCTGCAATATCCGAAACCGTTCCCCTCCAACCGGCATGTGCCGAAGATATTACGTTTTCTACCGGATCGTACAGCACAAGCGGAACACAATCGGCACCAAAAACTGAAAGACAGACATTTTTTTCATTTGTCACAAGACCGTCTGCCGATTCAAATCTGTTTTCGGAGAATATGCCGTTTCCTCTGTCAGCGTATTTAACATTACGGACAGTATTTTCATGCACTTGTCTGGTCAATACAATGTCACCCATTTCAATACCGAGAGCATCTGAAACACGTTTATAGTTCTCAAGCACATTTTCTCTGTCATCCCCAAGATTAAATCCAAGATTCAGACTTCTTAAATGTCCTTTACTCACTCCTCCAAGTCTTGTAAAAAAGCCAACCTTGACTTCTTTATATTTTTCAAAGGCCGTCGGTCTTAAATAAGGCGTACTTCCTTCGGTTACCAGAACCGCCTCATCATTGTATTTCTGTATCATTTCACAACTCCGTTTCTGAAATAATTCCAAAACAAATTTTACGCCTCAAAAGCACTCTTTATCAGTTCAATATGCTCACCATCTATTGCAACAACGTCAAATCTTACATTAAAATCGGCAAATTCTCTGTGTTTCATCAAATATACCTTTGCCGTTTTAATACATCTGCGAATCTTATAGGGAGTTATTGCTTCTGCAGCCGTTCCGTATCTGCTGTTTCTCCTGTACTTTACCTCAACAAAACACAATGTTCTTCCTTCAACAGCTATAATATCCGCTTCTCCGCTGTTTGAATAAAAATTGTGTTCCAATATTCTGTACCCGTTTTCCTCAAGGTATTCCATGGCAAGCTGTTCATATTTTGTGCCAACCGCTCTTTTATTCTCCATTTTTTTCACTTTAATTAAAATTCTTAATGAAGGATCTTCTGTGAATCGGACATGGTCCATATTTCTTTAAAGCCTCAATATGTTCCTTTGAACCATAGCCCTTATTAGATACAAATCCGTATTGAGGATACTCTTTATCCAATTCCTCCATCATCCTGTCCCTTACAACCTTTGCGACTATGGATGCTGCAGCTATTGATGCACTTCTTGCATCACCCTTAATCAATGACACCTGCTCTATATCAATTTCCGGTATATGAACGGCATCGCAAAGCAGTATTCCCGGTTTGCTCTTAAGATTCAGCACGGACTTTCTCATGGCCGAAAGCGTTGCCTGAAGTATGTTTATTTCGTCAATAACCTCAGGCCCTTCTATCCCTATGGAATATTCTACCGCTTCTTTTATAAGAATTTCATAAAGTTCATCTCTTTTGGCCGCCGACAGCTTTTTAGAATCATTGATGTATAGAATATCACATTCTTTAGGAAGAATCAGTGCGCAGGTAACAACCGGACCTGCAAGCGGACCTCTGCCCACTTCATCTATCCCGGCTATAAGACCTCTGTCCTCATACATTCTTTCAAAAGAGAACATTTCATACATTCTCTCTTTTTCCTGCTCAAGAGCCTTTTTGCGTTTCAACGCCTGTGAACATAATTTCTGAACACCGGTTCTTGAATCAGATAAATATTTTGATATAAATTCGTCAATATCTGCGTCCTTTACTCCGGATAGTTCATTCTTTATTTCATTTATGCTGTTCATTTTTTACCCCGGTTCATTATCTTTTTATATCTTCTGGTTTTTCAAGACTTATTCTTCCGATTTTTACGCTTCGAAAATCATCCAATACCAGTCTTGCCGCACGCTCAAGGTCAAAAACCCCACCTTTGCCTATACATTTTCTTTTGTCTGCAATCATTTCAAGATTCTTATATTTATTCTCTCCAAAATCACAGCCATAAAAATCATCAAGAAGCTGCTTATAGTTGGATGTAAGATATTCTATAAGATCAGCCGCCATTTCTACAGGTTCCAGTATGTTATCATTTATTGAACCTATGAACGCAAGACGTTTTCCGATTATCTCTTCCTCAAACTTAGGCCACAGTATACCCGGAGTATCCAGCAGCTCAACATTTTTATTTAGCCTTATCCACTGTTTTCCTTTAGTTACACCCGGCTTATTTCCGGTTTTTGCACATGCTTTTCCGGCAAAAGAATTTATAAACGTAGATTTGCCTACATTAGGAATTCCACAAATCATCGCCCTGACCGGTCTGTTCATTATTCCTTTTTTTCTGTCTCTTTCGATTTTCTCGGCACATGCTTTAAGGATAACATCCTTTACCTGGTTTACGCCCTTTCCGTTCTTTGAATTCAGCTTAACAACAAAGTAGCCCTTTGAAGTATAATATGACTCCCATTTATCAGATACCGAAGGATCAGCCATGTCATACTTGTTGAGCAGAAGAACTCTGGATTTACCCTGTGCCATTTTTTCTATATCAGGATTCTTACTTGAAAACGGAATTCTGGCATCAACCAATTCAACCAAAACATCTATTAATTTCAGATCCTCCTGCATTTGCCTCTTTGCCTTGGACATATGTCCGGGATACCATTGATACTGCATCTTTACCTCCGATTAATTCTTTTTGTTTAACATGTTTACAATACCGAACCTGTTGGTTCTGAGCCATGCTTTACCAACCAATTCGTCTTTCTTAACCAATCCGTAACTGGAATACCTGCTGTCTTCAGAGCCGTTTCTGTTGTCTGCAAGCACAAAATATTCATCTTCCCCCAACTCAACCGGTTCTGATGCTATTCCCGCAAGTTCCATGTCATCTGCCTTAACCTCATCAGTTATTTCTTCGCCGTTTATATATATTCTGTTATTTGAGATTTGAATTGTCTCTCCGGGAAGACCGTAAACTCTTTTTATATCATAAACAGAATGTTCATCATCTCCGCTTTCAATTACGCATACATCAAATCTGTCGGGATCCGTTAATTTATAAGCCAGACAATTGATGATTATATCATCCCCTCTGTCAAGTGTCGGTTCCATGGATGAGTTTACAACCGATGTTTTTTTTATTCCAAAATGTATAATAAAAAAAGCCAGCATAATTACCGCAACCAACGAAGCCACCCATATTGCTGAGTCTATAGCCAGCTTTTTTATTTTTTCCTTCTTCTCGTTATGATATAAATCATATTTCTTCTCATCATAACCGCAAAATTCTTTCAGCAACCTGCTCCTCCGATTCCTTTTATGCAATTCTGAAAGAAGTGCATAAAACCAATACTAAGACTTAACGTTTTAATTATATAAAAATTTCGGGTGATAGTAAAGAAAAAAGAGTCATTTAGCCATCTCTTTACAACTTCAAATATGAAAGCTTTTATAAAAGCATCAATGTTCTAAGTCCTGATTCCTCATATTAAAATCCGGATTTAGAAAAAAAAAATCCTCTGCAATGCAGAGGATTTAATTATCAGATTAACGAATCTGCTCTTTAACACGAGCTGCCTTACCTGTTCTCTGACGTAAGTAGAACAACTTAGCACGACGAACTTTACCATGTCTAACAACTTCAATCTTCTCAACCATTGGTGAGTGAAGTGGCCATGTTTTCTCAACACCACATCCGTAAGAATTCTTACGAACTGTAAATGTTTCCTGAAGTCCACCGTTCTGTCTCTTGATAACGATTCCTTCAAATACCTGAATTCTTTCTCTGTTACCTTCCTTAACCTTTGCTGAAACCTTTACGGTATCACCAACGTTAAAATCTGCAACAGACTCTTTTAACTGTGCATTTTCAATGCTCTTAATGTAATCCATTGTGTTGACCTCCATATATTTAATTTCAGTGTTCTTACTACTATTCCGTACAGAGGAACACCGCGTCTCACAAAGCAAGATTATAACATAGGGATTCACTCATTGCAAGAACTTTTTTTCAGCTTTTCAAGGTATTTTTTATCCTTTTTATCCAGTTCAGCTTTATCCAGTAAATCCGGTCTGTTCAGAAAAGTCCTTTCAATGGATTTCTCTCTTCTCCACTGCTCAATTTTAGCATGATGACCCGAAAGTAAAACTTCAGGAACTGCCCTGTCATTCCATACCGGCGGTCTTGTATATTGTGGATACTCTAACAGATTTCCCTCAAAGCTTTCATCAGTGCCCGATTCACAATTTGTTAATACGCCGGGTACATTTCTGCTAATTGCATCAATCATGACCATAACGGCAAGCTCTCCACCGCTTAAGACATAATCTCCGATGGAAACATTATCCGTTACTATTTCCTCAATAATACGTTCATCCACACCTTCATAATGTCCGCACAGAAAAATAAGCTCCTCTTCCTTTGCAAGCTCTCTGGCCATATTTTGGTTAAAAGTTTTTCCCTGAGGTGTAAGATATATTACTCTCGGAGTCTTAGAAACAGATTTTGAAACTATGCTTTTGTAGCAGGAATAGATTGGTTCCGGAGCCATTACCATACCTGCTCCGCCTCCATAAGGATAATCATCTACATGTCTGTGCTTATCCTCAGAAAAATCCCTTATGTTACAGGCATTTATTTCCAAAAAACCTGCCTTTACCGCCCTTCCGATTATACTCGTATTAAGACCGTTTTCTACCATTTCCGGAAAAAGAGTCATGATGCTGAATTTCATAAGCTTCTCCATTTCTTTTCTGAAAATACGGTTGATATTTTCATCATACCGAATATTGGGGTTATGTTATAATCAAAACTCATACCGGTTAATCAAGTAAGCCCGGCATTATATGAACAATTACCTTCCTGTTATCTGTGTCAATAAGCTTCACACACTCATCAATAACGGGAAACAGTGCTTCTTTACCATTTTTCATCGAAACAACAAAAACGTCATTTGCTCCTGTCTGCATAACATCTTTAAGTGTTCCCAATATATTTTCTTCATCATCGTAGACATCTGCACCGAGAATATCAGAAATATAATACTCATCCTCTTCAAGAGGAATTGCATTTTCTCTTGTTACATAAATGTCTGAACCTTTATATTTTTCAATATCATTTATGTTATCAACCCCTTTTATTTTCATGATAACCATATTTTTAAAATATCTGCAGCCGGAAACCTCAAATTCCCTCATTCCCTCTCTGCCGCAATCCATTACAATATCTTTGACATAGTCAAAGCGGTTCACATCATCCGTTGTCGGATATACCTTAATTTCGCCTTTTACACCATGTGTATTTGAAAAGACACCAATTCTGAAAAGATCCATTTTACCTCCTAATAGGAAACAAAACATCTGACTGAAACAGAAAAGGACTGCTTATGCAGTCCCTTTTGAATTTTCACGCCTGTATGTTATAACCATACCCTACTGTAAAATATCTACAGTTACCTTTTTGTCATCCATTGTTGCTGCCGCTTTAACAACCACTCTGATTGCTTTTGCTATACGGCCCTGCTTACCGATGACTTTTCCCATATCTTCCGGCGCAACTCTGAGTTCTACCAGAATATTGCGATCATTTACGGTTTCAGTCACAACAACCTGATCTGGATGAGAAACAAGTGATTTAGCTATAAGTTCAACTAACTCCTTCACTTTAAAACCTCCAATTATTTCTCAATACCAGCCTGCTTGAATAATCTGGCAACAGTGTCTGTTGGCTGTGCGCCTGTAGCTAACCACTTCTTAGCCTCTTCCTCATCAACCTTAACAGCTGCTGGTTCAACTGTTGGATCATATGTTCCAACTTCTGCTATGAAACGACCATCTCTTGGGCTTCTTGCATCAGCAACTACGATTCTGTAAAAAGGAGCCTTCTTCTGACCCATTCTCTTTAATCTGATCTTTACTGCCATTATTTTCACCTCCTTAACAAACTCTTTTATATTGAAGCATAAATGCTTAATAACTAGAATCCAAACGGCATTTTCTTACCAAACAGCTTGCGTTTTCCACCCTTGCTGTTCATCATTCCGTTCATCTGTTTCATCATCTTTTTTGTCTGCTCAAACTGCTTCATAAGACGATTAACATCTGCAATGTCCACACCGGAACCATTTGCAATACGTTTTTTTCTCGATGGTGTGATTATATCAGGTTTAGCACGCTCCTTCTTTGTCATAGAAAGGATAATTGCCTCTGTCTGTTTAAATGCATCATCGTCAATATCTATATCACCAAGGTTTCCCATGTTTGGCATCATTGATAGAATACTCTGTATTCCGCCCATTTTCTTCATTTGCTGAATCTGATCATAAAAATCATCAAAATTAAACTCAGCCTTTCTGAGTCGGGCTTCCATTTCCTTAGCCTTTTCTTCATCGATATCAGCCTGTACTTTTTCTATGAGAGAAAGCACATCACCCATTCCAAGAATTCGTCCGGCCATTCTGTCAGGATAAAACTGTTCAAGATCAGAAAGTTTTTCTCCCATACCTACATACAAAATAGGTTTTCCTGTTACTGCCTTTATTGATAAAGCAGCACCGCCTCGTGTATCACCATCCAGCTTAGTAAGAATTACTCCGTCAATTCCAATTTCATTATCAAATGTGGTTGCTACATTAAGAACATCCTGTCCTGTCATCGCATCAACCGTAAGAATTGAATAATCTATCGTAAATTCTTCTTTTATCTGCTTCAGTTCGTCCATCATGTCCGAATCAATATGAAGACGTCCTGCCGTATCAACGATAATCACATTATTGCCGTTTGCATCTGCATGTTCTAATGCTTTTTTTACTATTTCAACCGGCTTATGGTCCGTTCCCACTGAAAAAGACGGAACTCCCTGCTTTTTTGCATTGATTTCCAACTGTTCAATCGCCGCAGGTCTGTATATGTCACAGGCAACAAGCAACGGCCTCTTTCCCTGTGCTTTAAACTTACCGGCAAGCTTGGCTGCCGTTGTTGTCTTACCTGCACCCTGAAGACCGCACATCATAATTATTGTTTTGCCTGATGGATTAAATGAAATCTCTGTGGTCTCATCACCCATAAGCTTAACAAGTTCTTCATTAACAACTTTTATAACCATCTGTGCAGGATTGAGACCCTGAAGAATGTCCTGACCTACTGCTCTTTCGTTAACAGCATTAATAAATTGCTTTACAACTTTAAAATTTACATCCGCCTCAAGAAGAGCCATCTTAACTTCACGCATTGCAGCTTTAACATCCGCCTCGCTCAGTCTGCCCTTTCCTCTGAGGTTTTTAAATACATTTTGAAGTTTATCTGAAAGACTTTCAAAAGCCATTCTTTACCTCCGATTAAAGTGTCATGCACTTGTCAAGCGGACATCTGTAATCCGCATTTGTTCCCTGCCATCAACCGAACAACCTTTTTATGGTTTATCGGGAATATCCCGAGACGGCAATTTGTTTCATTTTACTGTTTATCACAGTAAGCCCTGCATTTTGCCGGATTCAGTTGAAAACTAATAAGTGTCAAGCATTTCACACGATATTGATATTATGTCGTCAAGACACTCCATATTACCATTCTTTACCTGTTCTGCTTTTTCACGTATTCTTGTTACATCTTCTTTCATCGCTTCAAACTTTGAAGCCAAATGAAGCTTTTCTTCAAAGGAATAAAGCTTCTTCTCGGTTTTCTTTATCGAATCATGTATTCCCTGACGACTTACTCCGGTTTCTTCAGAAATCTCAGCCAAAGTCATATCGTCAAGTACATAACCTTCAAAAACTCTCTTTGCCGATTCAGTAAGCAGCTCTCCATAAAAATCATAAAGCATGGATAACTCAACTACCTCTTTCAGCCATTCTTGTGTATCAAGCTTACTCATCAGAAATATCCTGTTTTTTATGTCATTTTAGACATGTCACCGCTTTTCCCCGATGACACGTTCCGTATTATAACACAAATTATACAGTTGTCAAGCATTTTACTTGACAAAGTTTGTTAATTTGTAAAAACATACATTCCGATTCCTGCTGCTATAGTAAGATTGAGACTGTCTACATATGAAGATTGCGGTATTATAACAGGTTCAGTAAAATCTGCATACTCTTCCGGTAAGCCTGTTGCCTCATTGCCGAATACCAATGTAAACAATTCCGGTTTCGGACAATTCTTTACCGTAAGCTGCTGATGTGCAGTAAGCATAAATGAATAACATTTTCTGCCCTTATCTTCTGTTTCATTAATAAAGCTGTTCTTATACTCTTCATAGCTTTCAAAATAGCATATGTTTACATTAAAAACAGCTCCCATGCTTGCTCTGACTACTTTAGGATTGAACACATCCGCTCCCGGTGAAATAATTGCTATATTCCTTATTGAAAATGCAAGTGCCGTTCTAATGATTGTGCCCAAATTTCCCATATTACCCGGATTTACAAGCATAAGGTGAGATTTACCATGTTCCAAAGACGATGAATACTTTCTGAAAACACCTATAACATATACATTTTCTTTATCACTGAGCTTTGCAATCACCTTATCACTTTGAATCAGTCTGATTTTTTTGTCCATACACATTTTATGAAGGTTTTCATAATCTGTATATGAAGAATGACAATACACTTCAATCACATTGCCAGGCATGGTTTTTATCAGTTCATATGTGGGAAAGGCACCCAAAGTATAACTGTAATCAAATTTTCCCTTGTATGGTTTTATATCCATTTCAATCTCCGTAATACTAAACAATATGGGTCAGAAAACCAATCTGACCCACATTGCTGTTTATGTTTTTATACCTCTGTAATATGAATTGTTTTGGATGAAAAATCACCGTACATTTCAATGGAAATTCCCGCATTCATCAGTGTTCTTCCCGTGAGCTTAAGAGATAATTCTTCAACAAGATATGTCTTATCTGCATCAAGGCCCTTAAGCTTAATCACTCTTGAAGGATAATTAGGTCTTCCCAAAACCTGAACGTAGGTAAGAAGCGCTTCTTTTTTATCTTTAGAAACGAACATCCATGCATCCCAGGTATTATCTTCGAAAACATTGCCTATTCTGTACTGATCTCCTGTTCTGACAAGAGGATTGTATTTTTTAAACTTATCAATCTGTCCCGGAATCTTATTTCTGTCATCCTGTGAAATCTTTGTGACATCAAGTTCATATCCGAACGTTCCGACAAGAGCTACATCGCCTCTTGTATCAAATGGAGTTGTTCTTCCAACAGTATGGTTAGGACAATCTGATACATGTGCTCCCATACTTGAAGCAGGATAACAGATTGATGTACCGTGCTGGATCTTAAGCCTTTCAATTGCATCAGTATCATCAGATGTCCAAATCTGAGGTGAGAAATAAAGCATTGCAGGATCAAATCTCGCACCGCCACCGGAACAGTTTTCAAGAAGGATGTATGGATAATCCGTTGTCAACCTGTTCATCACATCATAAACTCCGAGAACATATCTGTGCCAGAGTTCTCTCTGCTTTTTAGCCGGAAGAGTTGTTGATCCAACTTCGGTAAGCTGTCTGTTCATATCCCATTTTATGTACTCAATGTTTGCACTGTCAAGGATCTTTCTCATCTGTTCATATATGCAGTCCCTTACTTCCTTATTAGAATAGTCAAGAACATACTGTTCACGGCTCATCGTAAGTTCTCTTCCCTGAATCTGAATTGCCCAATCCGGATGCTTTTTATAAAGTTCCGAATCCGGACTGATCATCTCCGGTTCAAACCATATACCAAACTTCATACCAAGCTTATTTACTTCATCCACAAGATATTTAAGTCCGCCATCTATCTTTCTGTCATATACAAACCAATCTCCAAGCGATGAATTATCTGAATCCCTGTGTCCAAACCATCCGTCATCCATAACAAGCATTTCAATACCGAGCGAAGATGCTTCTTTTGCAATGTTAATAAGCTTTTCGGTATTAAACTGGAAATACGTAGCCTCCCAGTTATTAATGAGTACCGGTCTTGACTTATCTTTCCATTCACCTCTGATAAGGTTGTTTCTGTAAAGATCATGGTATGTACGGCTCATCTTTCCAATACCTTCCGAAGAGTATACCATAACTACTTCCGGTGTCTGGAAATCATAACCGCTTTCAAGCTGCCATGCAAAATCGAATGGATTAATTCCCATTACCACTCTTGTTCTCTTGTGCTGAGTAACCTCCGCCTGAGCAAAGAAATTGCCGCTGTATACAAGATTAAATCCGAAAGCTTCGCCCATATCTTCATTTGCATTGTGTGAAACAAGAGCCGTAAACGGATTGCTCTGGTGGCTTGACTCACCCTTTACTGAATCAACGCTCTGTTTTCCGTGATGAAGAGGACTTCTTTCCATCACGCGTTCTCTTGCCCAGCTTCCGTTCAAAGTAATCCAGTCATACTCACAGCCATCAAAATCAACACATGTACTTAAAACTCTTCTGAGCTCAACACTGTCACTGCCTTCGTTTATAAAATGAACACTTCTTGTAATTACATCAAGTTCATTGAATACAGTGTACATTATCTCAGCCTTTATACCAAGATGTGCATCTCTCATTTCGATTATAATTGTTTCTGCCTCATCCTCGCTGCACCATGTTGCCGGGATGCAATCAAATTCCTTTTGTTTAAGAACCGGTTTTCCTTTAACAATTCTGTATCCCTCATACTTAAGTTCACAGGTTGACATTCCATCCTTATCCATTACCATAAAGCATGTTTCGCGATAGTCACCCGTACCGTGGCATGGATACTCGAAACTCTTGCTGTCCATAAATGTACCCTTATCACGAAGATTTGACTTAAGTGTAAAAGGATTTTCATTAAGTCTGAGATAGTACGAAAGATCATCATCCCCCAAACGCTTTCCGTAGTAATTATGCAGAAGATATCCGTCTTCCGTAACTGCCATTGAATATGTGGCGTCCGGTGTATGTAAATTAAAGACCAACAGCTTTTCGTCAAAATCTCTAAGTTCGCCATTAATCAATCTGCTGTAATTAACAACTGAATTGCTAACCGTTATCATTGTTTTTTTCCTCCTTTATCCGTCTGCCTGTCAGACCTGTCATAGCTTCTTTTTATCCTCTCAGAGAAGAGTCCGTATGTAAATATAAGAAGCACATCCCTGATAAAATAGCTTAAATAATAGTATCCCGCCACAACATGTTCATTCTGCTCCGTCACTTCACTGTAACGGTAAAATGAATAACTGTTGTAACAGTATGGCGAGTATCCTGCCAGAAAAAGAAAGATTGCAGCAAATGCCATAATTATACAGCATATGTTAACAATGCCAATCGTCTTCTTGAAAGTTCCAAGCGCACTCATGACAAAAAGCAGAATACCAAAAACTATTCCAACTTCTACCATTCTTTTGTTTTCTATTGAACTCATAACCTCAAACAGACACAAAAGTCCAAGCGGCATAAACATAATACCCAGTCCATCTCCGCTTTTATGATATTTTTTTATCTGTTTCGGAACAACCAGAAAACACAATATCATCGTTATTGAGCCAAGAAGTCCGAATAGATTTGGATCACCATTTAGCAATCCCGTGATACTCACGCTTTTAGAATATTCTATCCCGGATTCTGCTGTTTTTTTCATGATATCGACTCTCACAATTGAAAGGGCCAGAATTGGAACCATTAATATGTAAGGCAGGATATTATATATAAAATACAATATCCTTTCATCCTTTCTGTTCGACGCATTAACTTTACTCATGGTACATTTCACCCTTGATTATTACTTTCTGAATGTTTCTGTTTTCGTCAAACAGAACAATATCTGCATCATAACCCTGTTCAAGTTTTCCTTTATATTTCAGTCCCATAAGTTTTGCAGGTGTCTCAGTAGCCATTTTAACGGCATCATCAAACGGTATTCCCATATCAGCCGCACTCTTTACACAATCCCACAAAAAGCTTGTTGAACCGGCTATCGCTCCACTCTTTACTCTTGCTACTCCGTCAACAACATCAATAAGCTGACCGCCAAATTCATACTCTCCGTCACACAAACCTGCCGCTCTTAAGGAATCCGAAATAATTACCATTCTTTCCGTTCCAAAAATCTTATAAAGAGCAACACATGCTGCCTTGTGAACATGGAGCCCGTCAGTAATAACCTGAACGTATATGTTTTCGGTTACTGCAGCACCTATCGGCCCCGGGTCTCTGTGTGCAAAAGGAGGCATTGCATTAAATGTATGTGTAAGGCAGTTTGCTCCATTTTTTATGGCCTCAACAGCCTGATCATAATTACAGTTTGTATGTCCGATACATACAACCGTATCCTTCACATTTTTAATGAATTCCATATTGTCACCACATTCCGGTGCTATTGTAATAAGCTTCATTCCCGGAAGATTTGCAAACTCATTAAGATCTGCATTTCTTACATAATCACCATTCTGTGCGCCTTTTTTTTCGGCATTGATATATGGTCCTTCCATATGAAATCCAAGTATCTGTGCTCCCGGCACGTCAAGTTTTGCTTCCGTTACCTTCTTCAACGAATCATAATCCATCGTCATTGTTGTAGGATAAACGGAAGTTGTTCCGTTGACAGCCCATGCATCACATAATTTCTCGAATTCCGCATCCATTGTATCTGCACCGACACAACCATGTGTATGAATATCAATAAGTCCCGGAATTGCCGAAAGCCCCATGCAGTCAACCGCATCCGGTTCATCCTCAGCAGGAGTAATGCCGTAAATAACACCGTCCTCAATGTATATGTTTTTCAGTTCACCTTTAATTGAAACATTTTTTAATACCATATATATCCTCCATTTTTACTCAGCAAGACTTGCTGCCGCAACAGCCTGTCCTACTCGTCTTTCCATTTCACCGGGCAGGAAAATATTTATTCTTTCCGACGCCTCCGGGAAATCTGCTTTAATAAGTTCTCTGGCCTTTTCAAGAATTATGTCTCCGCCGCGTCCACTTGTTACACGACCCGCAATCTGAACATTCTCAATATCGTAAATATCCGCATAATTCATTACGGCATATCCGAAATATGTTCCGATTGTTTCAAAGACATCCTCTGCTCTTGAATCTCCTGCTTCAAGAAGCTTCTGAACTGCCTTAAGTTTTTCTGCCGGCGTAAGATTTTCATCTATTTCTATTCCGGCTTTCTTCGCAAGCCTTATTACCGCATCCTGACTAAAGTATTCAGCACCTACACCCCAGTCTCCCGACCATGGATCTCTTGATGAATTCTTATTATAATCTACCGGCGCAAATGCAAGCTCAGTCATATATCCACTGATATGCCCCTCTTTGTCGATGTAACCGCCGGCCTGGGAGGTTCCCATTGCAATTCCCAACACACCATTTAAATTAAGTGCCATGGAACATGCAAGGGCTGCAACATCGCCATCATTGACTACACACATCTTATATCCAAGTTCCTTACATACATTTATATATATGCTCTTAGCCTCCTCGCCATGTTTTTCCTTATCAACCGCCATAAATAAAGAACTTACCATCGCCCTGTTCTTTACTAAGACACCGGCTGTAGAAATACCTACTGCATCAACTCTGTCCATTTTTGATGCGGCCAGAAGTAAAGCATTCTTTATTGCTTCATAGTGATAATTCACATCTGAATTTACTTTTGGAAGCCATACAATTTCCTCAGCCCATGTGGTTTCACCATCAACAACACAGGCAACCTTCATGTCGCTTCCACCGGCGTCAAACCCGATTCTGCATCCGGAAAGATTTCTTCCTACCATAACAGATCTGTTTTTTTCCTTTGGAATATCCTCCATTGTATGATAAATTACTTCAAATTTATTTTCGTATGTGGTTTCCCAGAAGTCAACGTCAAAGGCTCTTTCCCCATTCTTTGAGTAAACCGTTTTAATATACTCATATACTGCTGCATCTCCTGCAAGATGAACTTTATATCCTCCTGCAGCCCACAAAATCGTTTTTATGAGTCTTTCAACATAAAAACAGTTTTCCTCAAAATTATCCGTGAGAAAAGTATCCTTACGATAAACGAGTCCGTCCTCTCTCTCAATTGCTATAACAAAAGGCCTGTCTGCCTTTTTTAAGAATTCTCTGTTATATACAACAGCGGGAATAAAATCATGATCAAGTTTTGGTAGTATCATATATCCTCCTGTAATTTTTATTTCCAGAGGTTTTCCGGATAAACTCCGGCCTCTGTAATTGACTTAAGTTTTTCAACAATCATATCTTTATCTTCATGATATGTAAGACCAAACCATTTTTCCGAAACAGGAAGAACTTCCACTTCAGCTTTTCCGTTCTTGATAAGTTTGTCCATAACTATAGGGAGAAGAAATTCCTTCTTAAGCGGATCTTCATCATTTGAAAGGAACTCCTCGAATTCTTCTTCCAACTGCTCAAGAAATCTCGGATTACATCCCCACATATTCATTGATACGAGTGAATCCGGAGCGAGACTTACATCTCCGTTTTTGTTTCTTCCCTTAACAGTGTCCCCTTCCTTTACAAGCTCAAACGTTTCCTCAACATCGCAGAGCTTCATATCGGCATCACATTTACAAATCCCACGGGTAACGGTTCCGTTATCACTTAATGTGTTTTCAAGAACATATCCTGCCATACAGTATTCTGCCTTATAACTGTCAGTTTTATTCACAAGATAATCATGTATTTTTACAAACGCCTCACGTCCGTAAAAATCATCCGCATTTATAACCACAAACGGTGTATCAACAAAACCTATACAGCTTAGTACCGCATGACCGGTTCCCCATGGTTTCACTCTTCCTTCCGGTACAAGATACCCTTCCGGAATGTTTTCAATATCCTGATAAACATATGAAACATCAGCGAACTCAGAAACCTTATCACCTATAAGCTTCCTGAACTCATCTTCAATATCTTTTCTGATTACGACAACAACCTTGTCAAATCCCGCAGCAATTGCATCATATATGGAATAATCCATGAGAATTTCTCCATTTGGTCCTACATGTTCCAACTGTTTTATTCCTTTTCCAAATCTGCTGCCGAGTCCTGCGGCCATAATTACCAATGTTGTACTGTTACTCATCATTCTCTCCACCTTTATTATTTTATACTGCTTATAATTTTCTGCATCTGATCATACTTTGAAAGCATATCATCTGCAAGTTTAAGCTGACATCTTGTTCTTACAAGGTTATGTCCCTCGTAGAGTGTTTTGAAATACTTATCTCCCGTTATATAGTCGTCCAAAAATCTCACGGCAAGTTCAATTGTTATGGTTACTGCTCCCAGAACCATTGTCTCAATCTCTGTTTTTGTGAGGGATTTTTCTGTTTCGGCAACAAATCCTTCGGCAAATGCCTTGAATTTATCCATGTCCAACGACACAAGTGACAAATCTTTTTCGTCTTCCGCAGCCGTATTACATGCGAATCTTACCGCATCTCCAAAATCGTGCATTGCAAGTCCCGGCATAACGGTATCCAAATCAATTATGGCAATCGGACTTCCTGTCTCTTTGTCAAAAAGTACGTTGTTTATTTTGGTATCATTATGCGTTACCCTTAATGGGATTTCTCCCTTTTCAAGCATTTCCGTAAGCCTGCAGGCAGTCTCTTCATTTTTCTTTATAAAAGCGATTTCCTCTGAAACATCTTTTACGCGTCCGCAGACATCTTCATCAATATGAGCATACAGAGTGTGTATTCTCTTTTTGGTATTGTGAAAATCCGGTATCGTTTCATACAGTTTTGCCGCATCAAAATCCGCAAGCATATTCTGGAATTCTCCAAACGCCTGTCCGACAGCCTTTAAGATTTTCAAATCATCGCAACTGTCTATGGAACGTGATTCGATATTATTGCATATTCTCCAGAAGCCGCCGTCACCGGACTCATAAAAATTTTTAACGTCATCACATGTAAAGAATTTTAATGTCTGTCGGTTTTTACCGCATTTGCTCTGTATATGTCCGGTTACATGTGCAATATTGCTCATTATATACTCCGGATTCTTAAAAACATAGGTGTTAACCTTTTGAAAAATATAACAATTCAATCCTGTTTCGGTTTTATATAATACCCTGTATGTTCCATTTATGTTTCCTGCAGTTATGGTGTCAAAACCTTCAAATACACCAGGAATACCAAACTTCTTTCCTATTTCCTCAAGCATATCCCTTGTCTGTTTTTTTTCCTGCATATAATCCTCCCTTTACAATTAATTTAACCCAAAAACCGTAAAATCCTACAGCATATATGGTGTAGCCTGATAAACATAGTAATTAAGCCAATTTGAATAAAGCGTATTACCGTGTGCCCTCCACAAAAGGCTTGGTCTTAATTCGGGATTATTGTCGGGATAATAATTGACAGGCATGTCAATTTCCATTCCTTTTGCCACATCCCTCTTATACTCATTATCAAGCGTTATTCTGTCATATTCCGGATGTCCCATTACAAATATCTGCTTGCCGTCTCGTGCCATAACAAGACAAACTCCTGCTTCATCAGATTCCGCAAGTATGGTCAAATCCTTATTGTTTATTATATCTTCCCTGCTTACTGTTGTATGTCTGCTGTGAGGCATTAAGAACACATCATCAAAACCTCTGACCAACGGCACTCTTCTGTTCATTACCTTATGATAAAAAAGTCCGAACATTTTTTTATCAAGAAGATGCTTTTTTATGTTGTAATGATAATACAAAGCTGCCTGAGCTCCCCAACACAAATGCATAGTGCTGGTTACATTCGTAACGCTCCAGTCAAATATCTTCGTAAGTTCATCCCAATATGCAACCTCTTCGAATTCCATCATTTCAACAGGCGCACCCGTTATAATAAGTCCATCAAACTTTTTATCCTTAACATCATCAAAGGTAAGATAAAAATTATCAAGATGAGACTTCGCCGTATTTTTTCCGATATAACTCTTCGTTGTCAAAAACGTAACATCGGTCTGAAGCGGCGTATTTGACAGAGACCTCAAAAGCTGTACTTCCGTATCCTCTTTCAACGGCATAAGGTTAAGGATTGCTATTCTTAACGGTCTTATATCCTGACTTATAGCCCTGTCTTCATCCATCATGAAAATATTTTCATTTTCCAATATCTTTTTCGCAGGTAAATCATTTTGCACTCTGATTGGCATAATTTTCCCTCCATATCCTGCCTCACGGCTGTAATAAATTGTAATATATAGTCAACACATCGTCAAGTATGACGGTTGTTTACAAGCCGTCATTGTATTCTCCTATACAGAGCCCTGCTTTTCGAAATCTGACATATATTCTGCTGTATATCCCCGTCACATACAAATCAAACCTTCACATTATCATTCACGATTTATACATGAATTTACTGAAGTCTAAGACATAAACTTTTCACAGAATTCAGCCTCGGTTATAATCGGAATTGAAAGTTCTTTTGCTTTTTTATTTTTTGAAGAAGTACCGGATATATTGTTGTTTATCAGGAAGTCCGTATTGCCGGACACCGCTGATGCCACTTTTCCGCCCCTGTCCTCAATAAATTTTTTCAGTTCATTTCTGTTGTCAAACCTTTCAAGTGAACCGGTGATAACAAAGACCATTCCATCCATTGTCTGTTCTTCGTTATTCTCCTGAGCGGCAAAATGCACATATTTTAACAGCTCTTCAACCATTTTCCTATTTTCTGAATCATCAAAGAATTTTCTTACAGATTCTGCAATTACATTTCCCACTCCCTCTATCTCGGTAAGTTCCGAAACATCAGCAGCTGTAATTTTTCCCCAATCATAGCCAAAATGCTTGCATATAAGACGCGCATTAGCCAATCCGACATTAAGAATTCCCAACGAATACAGAAATGATGCCATATCAGCTTCGGTTGACTTTCTTATGCTCTCCATAAGGTTTGTATATGATTTTTCTCCCATTCCATCCATTTCTACAATCCTGTCCTTGTAATCAGACAGTCTGTAAAAATCTGCGAATTCATGTATAAATCCCTGAGATATGAATTTTTCAATAGTTGCTTCTGATAATCCGTCAATATTCATGGCATTCCTGGATACAAAATGAGAAAACTTCTTTATTTTTTTTGCGACACATTCAGGATTTGTACAATATAATGCTCTTTTTTCGGCCGTGCTTCTAATTTCCGTCTTACCTCCACATACCGGACATTTTTCAGGAATATGCAGGTTTCCTGTTCTTGTCAGGTTTTCTGCGATCTGCGGTATAATCATATTAGCCTTATAAACCAAAATATGATCACCGATACCCAGCTCAAGTTCTGACAGAACCGATACATTATGAACACTGGCACGGCTTACTGTTGTCCCTTCAAGTGATACCGGTTTAAAGACAGCCACCGGATTAATCAGGCCGGTTCTTGATGCAGACCATTCCACATCAATAAGTTCAGTTTCTGCAGTCTCATCCTGCCACTTAAAAGCAATTGAATCTCTTGGAAATTTTGCCGTTCTCCCAAGACTTTTGCCATACTCAATATTATCATATAAAAGTACAAGTCCATCGGACGGGAAATCATTCTCAAATATTCTTGAAGAGAATTCAGACACGGCTTCTGCCACATTCTCAAATGTAACCTGCTTTCTTTCAACTACACAGAATCCGAGTTCTTCCAAAAAATCATACTGTTCACTTCTGAGAGAGAATGTTTTTTCAATACCGTCCGTGTCCTGTGCGGAAAACAGGCTGAATGCAAAGAAATACACATTTCTTTCGGCTGTAACTCTGCTGTTAAGCTGTCTCACTGAACCGGAGCACAGATTTCTTGGATTCTTATACTTTTCATCAGGATTTGAAATGCCTGCATTTATTGCATTGAAATCGGAATAGTTAATTACGGCTTCTCCTCTAATAACAAGTTCACCGTCAAAATCTATTCTGAGAGGAATATTTTTAAATACTTTTACATTTGCCGTTATTACTTCCCCCACTTCACCGTTGCCTCTTGTCACGGCTCTGTAGAGCTCACCGTTCCTATATGTCAGAACCACCGTAAGTCCGTCCATTTTCCAACTCAAAACACCTTCATGTATGCCAAGAAAAGCCTCAAGATCCGAAACACTCTTTGTTTTATCAAGACTCAGACACGGTGTTTCATGTCTGAACTTTGGAAGTTCCGAAAGTACTTCATAACCGGCATGTGCGGTAGGACTGTTTGCAAGAACTGTCCTGCTCTGTTCTTCCAGAGTTTTCAATTCATCATAAAGCCTATCATACACAAAATTGCTCATAATCTCACTGTCCTGCTGCTCATAAACCCTTGCAGCTCTGTCCAGCAGATTTGTTAATTCAATTTGTCTTTTACTTACTGCCATAATTTATACCTTTTTGTATAATCCTTTTATTTCTTCCTGTGTAAGATGTCTGTATTTCCCCGGTTCTATATTTCCAAGAGAAATATTCATGACTCTTACCCTTTTCAGATATCTTACCCTGAAACCGTAATATTCACACATTCTTCGTATTTGCCGATTCAACCCTTGTATAAGAACAATTGTAAAACAGTTTTCGGACTTTCTTCTTATTCTGCACGGAGCGGTAATCTTACCAAGAATCGGCACTCCCTTTTCCATACCCTGTAACACTTCATCCGATATCGGCTTATCAACACGGACATAATACTCCTTTTCATGTCCCTCTCCGGCTTTACTTATCTGATTTGCAAGTTCACCGTCATTTGTTAACAATATCAGTCCGCATGAGTTTTTATCAAGTCGTCCAATGGTAAATAACCTCGTCGGATAATTGACTGCATCGATAATATTGTCTTTATTCTCTCTGTCAGCCGTGCATTCAATCCCTATCGGCTTATTGTAAGCAATGACCACTTTTTCATTACCACCTTCAACCCTTTTTCCATTGACATACACTTTCTGTCCTTCCGTAACCACGGTTCCTATTTCCGCTATTTTGCCGTCAACACACACCTTTCCGGCCTCAATCAGTCTGTCTGCTTCCCTTCGGCTGCATACTCCGGCATCACTCAAAAAACGATTTAGTCTCATATTTTTCTCCATTACCGCATAATTTCCAACAGAAATACATACAGTAAGTCATCTTCTTATTTATTCATCCAAGCCAAGCAATACCGCATAAGCTTACTGTTTCAATTCTAACACAAATATCCGATTTTTTCATTATAATTATTGTATTGACATTAAAAAAAAACAGAGTTAGAATACTGATACAAATTATTTCGGGCTTGTACCGGTTTCGACGGGGATCTTGAAGTTCGAGAAGCTATCCGTGGGTGATGCAACACGTTAAACCATCAAAACTTTAAAAATAAACGCTGATAATAATTTAGCACTCGCTGCCTAGTTGCAGCGTGTCCGTCCGTTAGCACCTGCACTTTCGGTTCCGGGCATCAAACCTGCAGGAAACGACACATGCAAATCCGTGAGCATGTGGGCGTATTATCCGGATACTAAAATATACAGCCTGTTAACCGGCGGTATACGGAGGGAATGTTAAAAGATTAACTATGATAGTAGAAACTTGTATGAATGGGTTTTCGGACATGGGTTCAACTCCCATCAGGTCCATAAAAGGACATTTACACTTAAACAAAAGCCGAACTCAATGAGTTCGGCTTTTGTTATGTCAAAATCTGATTTTTAAAGCATTTTCTTTTATTAGCCCATCAAATTCCGGTCTGTATCCTTCAATCTTTTTTATAAACTCAAATTCCTTATGCATGTTTGTATCTGAAACAGTTCTGTTATCCGTATTTATATTGGCAGTTACTCCGTTTTCAAGCAAGGTAAACAACGGATAATTATCGTACCCTGATGCCGCACCGGTCTGCATGTTGCTTATAGGGCAGACCTCCACACCGATATTATGTAATGCCATGTATTTCATAAGTTCTCTGTCATTTACTGCTGCAAGACCATGTCCTATTCTTGAAGCGCCGAATCTCAGAGCAGTCTCAACACTTTCTGTACCATCCGCCTCACCTGCATGGATTGTAAACGGTATTTTCTTTTCCGATGCAAATTTAAATAAATCACAAAACCCGGTCGTTTTATATCTGCTCTCATCACCGGCCAGGTCTAATGCCACAACACCATTTCCCAGAAATTCATATGCTGTTTCTACCGTTATTTCGTTTTCCCTAAAGTTGTCTTCCCCTCGCATCATACACAAAATCAACTTTGCGTCCACTCCGATAAACTGTCCATATTCCAAGGCTTCACATGCCGCAAAAACAACCTGCCTCTGAGTCATTCCATTGCATGTGTGAAGCTGTGGGGCAAACCTGATTTCTGCATAATTAACCGCATCAGCCCTCAGTCTTTCAAGAAGTTTCATTACGGAATACCGAACGGATTCAGCATTTTGCATAACTTTGAGCGGAAGTTCAAAACACTTAAGATAGTCTGTCAGACTTCCTCTTTCCGAATCATATACCGTCTTTTTTCTGATTTCATTGACATTAAGACCGCCAATGTCTACTCCGGTCTCTTTCGACGCTTTCAAAATGTCTGTTGCATCAAATGATCCGTCAAGATGAAGATGTAAATCTACCATATTTCTTCCTCAATCATTAAAGCTGTATAATCTCAAACTCGGTGAAATCCAAATCTGAAACTTTTTCCTTTTCATTACGGTTTGCTTTCGAATTCTGCTCATCGTTCTTTTTTCCGCTGTCATGAAAATCTATAATCAAATTCCATATGAGCTTTCTGAATTTCTCGCTTACCGCATCCGCTGTTTCCTTTACCTCATCATGACTGAGTTTCTTTTTGGAAATACCGGTAGCCATGTTGGTAATGCAGCTTATTCCAAGTACAGGTACTCCCATATGCCTTAATGCCATTGCTTCACATGCCGTACTCATTCCTACCGCATCTGCACCCAGTGCAGCATACATTCTAACCTCAGCCGGAGTCTCATAGTTCGGCCCGCCGGTCTGAAGATAAACACCTTCTCTTAAAACTATCTGGTTGTTTCTTGCAGTTGAAAGTGCAATATTCCTTAAATCCTGATCATATACATTTGTCATATCCGGGAAACGTTCTCCGAATTCATCTATATTCTTTCCTATCAGCGGAGATGGTACAAATGATGAAATATGATCCGTTATAAGCATAAGAGAACCTTCATACAGGCCTCTGTTAATACCGCCCGCGGCATTTGTTAAAATTATCCTCTTTGCGCCGAGCATTGCCATTATTCTTACAGGCATGACCACATCCTGCATATCATAGCCCTCATAATAATGCACTCTTCCTTCCATCAGCACAACCGGAATCTTCTCAACATAGCCAAATACAAACTGACCACTGTGTCCCGAAACCGTAGAAACCGGGAAACCCGGTATCCTGCTGTATGGTATTTTACCGATAACTCTTATATCCTTTGAAAATGCACCCAATCCCGAACCGAGAACAATACCTGTTTCAGGTACAAAATTTGTTATCTTTCTGATTCCTTCAAGTGCAGTCTTTAATTTGTTAAAGTAGTCCATAAATCCCCCTAATCAGGTAAAACGGATATTATAATCCCTTTTACTTAATATTGCAGTGCAACCAATAAAGACGGTATAAACTGTTTCTTTCTTGAAACAACACCCTCCAGTATGGCATATTCATCAGCTGCTTCTACTCCAAATGCATCATGGACCAGTTCTTTGGCTCTGCTTCCCGAGTAAAGAAGCTTGGTATTACAGTTTTTGATATCCGTAAGCATAAAGAAAAGCAGGTCAACGGCATTGTTTTTGCTGTGAGCTATATATTCCTTAATTTTATTCTCAATTTCTGACAGCTCATCATAACTGATTGAATTAATCTGTCCCACGCCAAAGACCGTATCTCCCACCGTAAACTTTTTAAAATCCTGGTAGAAAATTTCCTCAGCAGACTTATGCTGAAGCTTTGAACCGGCCTTAAACATTTCCTCTGCATATTCATTTATATCTATGCCTGCAATTTCCGCTAATTCATATGCTGCATCCTTATCAGTCTGAGTACATGTCGGTGATCTGAAAAGAAGCGTATCACTTATGATTGCCGAAACAAGAAGTCCTGCTGTCACCCTGTCTACTTCTATGCCATCCTCTTTATAAATCTTGTAGATTATGGTTGCCGTACAGCCAAGAGGAAGATTTCTGAATGTCATCGGAGCCATTGTTGTAATTGTTCCGAGTTTATGATGGTCAATTATTTCCAGTATTTCCGCTTCCCTTATACCGTCAACTGCCTGTTCAACTTCATTGTGGTCAACCAGTATTACCTTTTTTCTTGACATATCAAGGAGATTACGTCTGCTTATCATTCCCTGATACTTTGATTTGTGATCAATTATAGGGAAATCTCTGAATCGCTTCTTTGCCATGACATTCTTTATTTCATCAATAAAAGCATCTGTCTGGAATTCTATGATCCCGTCTTTTGTCATGAAACTTGCTACCGGCATCGACTGATTTATAAGACGTGCTACCGTAAATGAATCATAAGGGCTCACCATCACAATACAATTATGGGTATCTGCAATCTTTTTAATCGTTTTCGTAACCTTTGTTGCTTCTGAAATAACAAGACATCTGGCTTCCATTTCTATTGCACAGAGCTGACTTTCATATCTGTTTCCCAAAATCACAATGTCGCCCGGCTCAATATACTCTTCCATGAGTTCAGGATTGTCATCACCAATGACAACCTTTCCCTTTTCAACATTCACGCCTTCTATATCACCGGTTACAAGTGTTGCATTGAGTGTTTTTAAAATATTCACGAATGGTGTTTCCGACGTTGCAAGTACGTCCGTACGATCCATATCCATGATTACATGCGCAATATCACTGTTCGTTATAATTCCCTCAAGCTCTCCCTCCTGATTGCAGATTGGAAGAGTATAGAGTCTCTTTTCTCTCATAAGAGTCCATGCATCCTTAAGACTCATATCAGCATTAATTGATGCAACCTCATGAATATCAATATCCTTTACCTGCGTACTTACATCGTCAATGTAATCAGGCTTATCTACACCAAAATAGTTTAATACAAACTCAGTTTCAGCATTTATTTCACCTGCACATCTCGCAACATGAAGCATGCCTGATGTTTTATTTTTTAACGTAGTATATGCAATCGCCGAGCATATTGAATCGGTATCCGGATTTTTATGTCCGATTACTATAACCTTTTTCTGATGAGTTTTCATTGCTTCTCCTAATTTTTAATAAAGGTTGCTAACCTTAAAATTTCTTTCCAACTCTCTTCGCTGGTCTTTTTTTGCTATTGACTCACGCTTATCATATAATTTCTTACCACGACAAACGCCTATCTCCATTTTAACATAATTTCCTTTCAAATAAACCTTTAAAGGAATTAATGTGTATCCAGGCTGGGAACTTATCCCGATAAGCTTTCTGATTTCCGACTTGTTCAAAAGCAGCTTTTTAAGCCGTAAAGGATCTCTGTTGAATATGTTGCCTTTTTCATACGGACTTATATGCATGTTTCTGACATACACTTCACCCTTATCTATAGAGATAAATGACTCTTTTATTGAACACTGCCCCATACGAAGTGATTTAACTTCCGTACCGTGTAAAACGATTCCGGCTTCATATGTTTCCTCAACAAAATAGTCATAATATGCTTTCTTATTGTTTGCTATTAATTTTATACTGTCTTTTCCCATATCAGTCCTCATCAACTAAAACAAAATCAATACTTCTAAAGAACTTGTCTGCAGCTGCCACCTGAACCTTTACTTTTTGTCCATAGCTGTATACTTTTTTTGAACGCTCACCCCTGCATGAAAATCCCGACTTATCTACGGATATGAAATCATTTGTTATATTTTCAAATCTCACAAGGCCTTCTATTGTATTGGGAAGTTCAACATACATTCCCCAATTAGTTATTCCGCTTATGACACCTTCAAACTCTTCACCGATATGCTTTCTCATGTACTCGGCTTTTTTCATTTTATCCGACTCACGCTCCGCCTCATCCGCACGTCTTTCCGCCGCTGAACATTTCGATGAGACTTCTCCGAGAATTTCGTTATAATGGGCCGTCCTTTCATCATCCATATTACCATGGAGCTGTTCCTTAATTATTCTGTGAATCTGAAGGTCCGGATAACGCCTTATCGGAGATGTAAAATGACAATAGTATCTGGCTGCCAATCCAAAATGACCAAGACATTCCGTTGCATACCTTGCCTGCTTCATACTTCTTAATGTAAGCCTGCTGATTACAGGTTCCGCATCCGTACCTTTTATTTTTTCCAGAAGTTTCTGAATTTCTTTACTATGCAGTTCATTACCAACATGAATCTTTAACCTGATATTTTTAAGAAACTCATTGAGTTCATCTATTTTCATGGCATCAGGTTCTTCATGAATTCTGTAAACAAACGGAAGCTCCATCCAATAGTAATCCTCAGCCACAGTCTCATTTGCAGCCAGCATAAAATCTTCGATTATGCCGTTTGCATCGGTAATTATATATGGCTGAACATCAACTGCCCTGCCTTTTTCATCAAGAATTATTTTGCACTCTTCCGTATTAAAGTCAACCGCACCACGTTCAAATCTCTTCTTTCTGAGTTTTTTACTCAACTCAAACATCAGATCTAACATATCAACATAATCAGCGTATTTTTCAATATCCCCGTTATCAAGTCTGTGAATTATGTTATTGACCTCATGATAATTCATCCTTTTGTCTACATTAATGACTGTTTCCTCAATGGAATGTGATACCATATTTCCTTCAGAATCAAACTCCATAAGGCAGCTCAGGGCCAATCTGTCCTGTCCCTGATTAAGAGAACATATTCCGTTGCTGAGCTCGTGAGGAAGCATCGGAACAACTCTGTCCGTCGTATAAACACTCGTTCCTCTGGTCAGTGCTTCCCTGTCAAGCGGCGAGTTCTCTTTTACATAATTTGCCACATCTGCAATATGAACTCCAAGCAGATAATTATCGTTCTTCCTGCTCAGGGAAATTGCATCATCCAAATCTTTTGCATCTTCACCATCGATAGTAACCGTTCTTAAATTTCTGAGATCCCTCCTGCCGTCACAGTCCTCAGGCGATACACATGAAGGAATCCCCATTACCTCTTCCTTTACTTCCTCAGGCATTTCATAAGGAATGCCATATGATTTAATTATACTCAGAATATCAACTCCGGGATCATTTATATGCCCAAGAATGGATGTAACTTCCCCTTCCGGATTTTTTCCATGATCACCATAATTTTTTATTCTGCATATAACCTTTGTTCCATGTACTGCATTCAGGCTCTTGTCGTTAGGAATATAAACATCGAATGAATAATGCTGATTATCGGGTATGACAAAGCATGTATTCTTTTTTCTGCTTATCATTCCGACAATTTCAGTTGTTTTTCTTTCTATAATCTTTACGATTTTTCCTTCAGCCCGTTTTTTGCCGCCAGTTTCGGCTTCTTTGGTAATTGAAACACTGACACGGTCTCCATGAATCGCACCATTATTATCAGAATCAGCCACAAAAACATCTCCTGAATTTTCATCCGGCATTACAAATCCAAATCCTCTTGAAGTCTGTGTGTAAGTCCCCTCAATCACCCTGGCATTTGATAAACCGAATCTTCCCGACATATCACATGCAACAAGGCCTTCAGACTGAAGTTCGGAAAGTATCATATTAAAATCTTCTCTCTCATCCTTTGGCACGCTTAAAAACCCACAAAGTTCCTTGAATTTCATAGGCTTAATTCTTCCGTCTTTGAAAAGTTCCTTCAGCATTTCCTTTCTGGAATCATGCAATATCTTATCCATCTTTCTCACCCCTGTCACAATTTAATACTTCCATAAAGCAAAAACACTCTGATATTGATATCAGAGTGTGGATTTTTACCAATTCATATTCAACAGAATTGAAATAATTATAAATAAAGCAGCAAGCACTTTAGTAATTTTCTCAAGAGCACCTTCCATTGAACGACCCTTGTTTCTTCCCCAGTAAGTTTCAGCAGCACCACTGATTGATCCCGTCAATCCGGCACTCTTACCTTCCTGCATTAAAACAATTATTACAAGTGCAATACATATCAGAATATAAACAACTGTTAATACAGTTCTTAAAATTTCCATCGAAATTCCTCCATCTAAACAATCTGTACCTTATAATACCACAACAACAAGTATACTGCAAGCCTTTTATTTTCAGTTTCAATCAAAAATCTTTATCACAAAACTACACACCTGTGATTAAAGTTTTTTCAAGAAATCACATTCATCACCATTGCATATATCAGCTGATTCATTGGTAACATCGATATGAAAAACATGCTTAAGCCTTTTTTCATTCGTACCATACTCCTTGAAGACAAACTTAAGCGAATTTTGTTCCAACTTACTTTTTAATTCATACGAATCTTTCTTAACAAAATCATCATTTGATGTCATTACATAACAAGGCGGAAAGCCTGCATCCAAAAGATTCATCGCTTCTGACACAATCCGCATCACTTTTTCGCTCCCTCCAAAATATTCCTCAATCATATTTATTCCAAGAACATCAGATGATGAATTTTTAACCGGACCGTAAAAACCGCAGTTAAGAAGCGCACCTCTTATCATGACACTCGATGGCTTTGAAAAAAAACAACTTTTATACCTGTCCGAATCCCTTAATACCAAATACAAAAAAGTATTGTTTGCTCCGGCAGAGTCACCGGCCAGGAATACTTTTTCCATATCAAAAGAATATTCAGTCGAATTCTTCTCAACCCATCCCAGAACCGAATTTAAATCTTCTATTGGAGCCGGAAATTCATACTCATAAAATAACCGGTAATTATAATTGACAACTGCAAATCCCTTTTTTGCAAGACTCTTACAATAATCACGGTAGATTTCTTTCGAACCGTAACAATATGCTCCTCCATGAGTGTGAATTATCACCGGCAGTCTCCCCTCATAATCAACAGGTCTGTATACATCCAAAAGACCAAATTCTTCATATTCCGAATATCTGATATCACGGTATTCGTATATTAATGAACTGTCATCTTCAACACTTTTCCTGGCTGCTAAAACAAGATTCGACATTGCCCTGTATTTTTCTATAACTCTTTTTGTCTTTTTACTGATTTCACGCATTTTACTTCAAAAAAACAGGGCGAAAGGTAAACCCTGCCGCCCTGATACAAGCTATTGGTTATTTAACAATTAAGGATTCTCCTGACATTTCTTCAGGTTTTTCCATTCCCATCATATCAATCATTGTCGGAACGATGTCAGCAAGACATCCTCCCTCCTTAAGTTTATATGAAGGATCCGCATTTACAATTATAAATGGAACAGGATTTGTTGTATGCGCTGTATATGGTTTTCCTGTTTCGTAATTAATAAGCTGTTCAGCATTTCCGTGATCTGCACAAATAAAAAGCTGGCCATCAACTTCTTTTATAAAGTTTACAACCTCTCCGACACACTCATCAATTACTTCAATAGCCTTAACAGCTGACTCAACAACTGCAGTATGACCGACCATATCTGGATTTGCGAAGTTACAGATAATTACATCATACTTTGATTCTCCGTTTTCGTCTTTAGCAGTAATTGCCTTGCAAAGCTCATCACATACTGTATATGCACTCATACGAGGTTTTTTATCATATGTTGGTACATACTTAGGGGATTCAACAAGGATTCTGTCTTCACCCGCATTGGGTTCTTCCTTACCGCCGTTAAAAAAGAATGTAACATGAGCATATTTTTCTGTTTCGGCAATTCTTGCCTGCTTCATTCCTTTTGCTGCAAGCCATTCACCGAATGTATTTGTAAGTTTTACCTTTTCAAAAGCAACATACTTATTAGGCACGGTCACGTCATAGTTTGTGAAACATACATATGTTACAGGGAAACGGCCGTTTCTTCTCTCAAAACCTGTAAAATCATCGCAACAGAATGTTCTTGTTATTTCTCTTGCACGATCCGGTCTGAAATTAAAGAATATTATTGAATCATTTGCATTAATTGTTGCAACCGGAGCTCCATCTTTCATTACAACAGTAGGTACAACAAATTCATCTGTTACACCTTCTTCATATGATTTAGCTACGGCATTTATGGCATTGTCAGCCTGCACACCTTCACCATATACCATTGCTGCATATGATTTTTCAACACGGTCAAAATTGTTATCTCTGTCCATTGCATAATATCTTCCATGAACAGATGCAATTTCTCCGACACCAATTTCATTCATCTTCTCCTGAAGCTGTTCCATATAGCTCTTGCCGCTTGCAGGAGGGGTATCACGTCCGTCAAGGAAGCAATGAATGTAAACCTTCTCAAGTCCTTCACGTTTAGCAAGTTCAAGTAAACCGTAAACATGTGTAATATGGCTGTGTACACCACCGTCTGAAAGAAGACCATATAAATGAAGTGCGGAATCATTCTTCTTACAGTTCTCTACTGCTCTCAATAATTCCGGATTAGTAAAGAAATCACCATCCTGAATTGATTTGGTAATTCTGGTAAGGTCCTGATATACAATTCTGCCGGCACCCATATTCATATGTCCAACTTCCGAATTACCCATCTGTCCGTCAGGAAGACCAACATACATTCCTGAAGCCTGTCCCTGTACAAATGGACATTCCTTCATAAGAGAATCCATAACAGGTGTTTTAGCCATCGCAACTGCGTTGTAATCCTCTCTTGGATTAAGACCATATCCGTCAAGGATTAATAAAACTGTAGGTTTTTTGCTCATAATATCCTCCATTAAAAAGCAGCATATTAAAATCTAAAGATGTCTGTTCACTTATCTTACTGCTTGTAATTACTGTATTAATACAGTGAATACGCGACAGCAGTTTGACCCACTGCCGCGTCGTATATCAAATCAAATAATATATATGCAATTATGCATTAACAATCTTACCGAAATCAGGCTTTAAAGCTGCACCACCGATAAGTCCGCCATCGATATCAGGCTTTGAAAGTAATTCAGCTGCATTACCTGCATTCATTGAACCGCCATACTGAATACGAACTGCTTCAGCTGTATCAGTATCATACATTTCAGCAATTGTATCACGGATGATCTTACATACTTCCTGAGCCTGATCAGCTGTTGCTGTCTTACCTGTTCCAATAGCCCAGATTGGCTCGTATGCAATTACCATTGTCTTAACCTGGTCAGCTGTTACACCATCAAGGTCTGCCTTAATCTGAAGACGAATCCAATCAATATATGCATTTCTTTCTCTGAGTTCAAGTGACTCACCGCAGCAGAGAATTGGCGTAAGACCTGCTTCAAATGCCTTCTTAACTTTCTTGTTAAGGAATTCATCTGTTTCACCAAAGTATTCTCTTCTTTCGGAATGTCCGATGATAACATATTTAACACCTGCATCAAGAAGCATTGGTGCAGAGATTTCTCCTGTGTAAGCACCCTTATCTTCGATATAGAAGTTTTCAGCACCTACAGCAACATTTGTACCTTTAACAGCCTCAGCAACAGGAACAATGTCAATTGCTGGAACACAGTATACAACATCAACATCATCATTTACAACGACATCCTTAAGTGTTGCACAAAGTTCAACAGCCTGACTTGGAGTCATATTCATCTTCCAGTTACCGGCAATAATTCTTCTTCTAGACATAATTCTGTCCTCCATAGATTTTATATTTGTTTATTTGTCATCTGCAGCAACAACTCCAGGAAGGGCTTTTCCTTCAAGGAATTCAAGAGATGCTCCACCACCTGTAGAAATGTGGCTCATCTTATCAGCAAAACCAAGCTGATTTACAGCAGCTGCTGAATCTCCGCCACCGATAATTGTTGTAGCTTCTGTCTCTGCAAGAGCCTTAGCAACAGCAATTGTACCCTTAGCAAGTGTAGGATTTTCGAAAACGCCCATTGGTCCGTTCCAAACAACTGTCTTAGCTGTCTTTACGGCTTCAGCATATAATTCCTGTGTCTTTGTTCCGATATCAAGACCTTCCATATCTGCTGGAATCTTGTCAGCATCAACAACCTGAACTTCAATAGGTGCATCAATAGGATTAGGGAACTCTGCTGCGATTGTTGTATCAACAGGAAGTAAAAGCTTCTTTCCAAGACTTTCAGCCTTTGCCATCATTTCCTTACAGTAATCAAGTTTTTCATCATCAACAAGTGATTTTCCGATTTCATAACCCTTTGCCTTAAGGAATGTGAATGCCATACCACCACCAATGATAAGAGTATCGCACTTCTCAAGAAGGTTATTGATTACGTTAAGCTTATCAGCAACTTTTGCACCACCAAGAATTGCCACGAAAGGACGTACAGGAGTTTCTACTGCATTTCCAAGGAAGTCAATTTCCTTCTGCATAAGATAACCTACTGCATTTTCTCCACCCTTAGCTGAGATATACTTTGTAACTACGGCAACTGAAGCATGTGCTCTGTGAGCTGAACCAAATGCATCACAAACATATACATCGGCGAGATCAGCCAACTCTTTTGCGAAGTTTTCGCCTGCATCTGCAGGTTTTGTCTCTTCTTTGCCACGGAAACGTGTATTCTGAAGAAGTACAACATCTCCATCATTCATTGCATTTACTGCAGCTGTTGCAGCTTCACCTGTAACATTGTAATCAGAAACAAATACAACATTTTTTCCAAGCTTTTCAGAAAGTCTTGCAGCAACAGGTGCTAATGACTCGCCTTCGTTTGGTCCATTCTTAACCTTTCCAAGGTGTGAGCAAAGGATAACCTTTCCGCCATCAGCAACAAGCTTGTTGATTGTAGGAAGAGCTGCATTAATTCTTGTCTCATCTGTAATTTCGCCATTCTTAAGAGGCACATTGAAATCACATCTTACAAGGACTCTCTTGCCTTTAACATTGATATCATCTACGGACTTTTTATTTAAACCCATGTCTAAATTCTCCTTTTATATTTACTAAAAAGGGGCTCGGCCCGAAAGCCGAACCCCCTTTATGTGATTCATATCAATTACGTATTTTCAATTGAATTATTATGCTAATTCTGCGAAGTACTTAATTGTACGTACCATCTGGCTTGTATATGAGTTCTCGTTGTCATACCATGAAACAACCTCAACCTGTGTCTTTCCATCTGGAAGTGGAGAAACCATAGTCTGAGTAGCATCAAATAATGAACCGAACTTCATACCGATAATGTCTGAAGAAACGATTTCTTCTTCATTGTAACCAAATGACTCTGTTGCCTGAGCCTTCATGATTGCATTAACTTCTTCCTTAGTTACTGTCTTGTTAACAACAGCGAAAAGAAGTGTTGTTGAACCTGTAGGTGTAGGAACACGCTGAGCAGCTCCGATAAGCTTTCCGTTAAGTTCTGGAATAACAAGACCGATTGCTTTAGCTGCACCTGTTGAGTTAGGAACGATATTAACAGCGCCTGCACGTGATCTTCTCTTGTCGCCCTTTCTCTGTGGTCCGTCAAGGATCATCTGATCACCTG
>CAZOZM010000002.1:0-175481 GCA_964584255.1 uncultured Lachnoclostridium sp.
CATAAACAGGCTTGCTGTGCAAGACTTATACTGCTTGTTATTCCTTCGAAAAACGCTGAAGGCGTTTCTTCGACATAAACAGGCTTGCTGTGCAAGACTGTTTATTACCAAGGTTTCTTATATGGATTTGCAAACAGAAGTATAATCGCTACCGCAAAACCATAAAGACCCGTCGTCTCCGCTACGGCCTGTCCTACAAGCATTGTTGACATAATTGTTCCTTTTGCACCCGGATTACGTCCTACTGCGGAAGCACCATATCCTGCTGCAATACCCTGTCCTACTCCGGGACCGATACCTGCTATAAGTGCAAGACCTGCACCGATTGCTGAACATCCCTGTACAAAAAAACTGTTAAATTCGCCCATTATTTTTTCCTCCATGTTCTACTTAAAATTAACTTTCTAACCGGCTTTTTTAAGCCATTCATTTCATAACCTGCCTGTCACCTGAAGTTTTTAAACAGGCTGTCCTCATAAGACTGTTATGTTATGCCCTATTCATCAAAATTCTGCGATATAAATACCATCGTCAGCATACAGAAAACATATGTCTGGATACATCCTGAGAACACATCAAAATATACATGAAGTGCTCCCGGCCAGAACCATAGAACCGCTTTAGGCAGCAATCCGTAAACCAATGCCATAAGCACCGTTCCGCTAAGTACATTTCCGAAAAGACGGAGTGACATTGAAAGCGGTGTCGCAAACTCGCCGATTACATTAATCGGGGTAAGCAGTAAAGGTTTTGCCAAATCTGTAATATGTTTCATTTTCTGGTACTTAAAACCATTGTAATGAATCAATACAAAAGTCATCAGTGCCAGCGCCAGTGTGGTACCGTAATCAGCCGTTGGTGCTCTGAGTCCGAATATACCGGAAATATTGCATACAAAAATAAAAGCAAAAATTGAGCCGATATAATTTGCAAATGCCATTCCATGTTTCTCGCCCATATTGGTTTTGACAAGATTGTCAAGTGTTTCCACCATAAGCTCAATTACATTAAGAAATCCCGAGGTTTTTTTATATGGATCTGCTTTCTTTATCGCCCTATTTGCTGCTATTGCAAAAATAATAAGAACCAGTAAAACTATCACAAGGCTCACATGCGTAGTCGTAAGCCAGAACGTTTTTCCGAACAGCTTATATTTAAGAAGCCCGTTTACACCGACCGAAACCTCGGATGCGATGACCGGATTACTTTTTGCAACAAATCCCAGAAGCACTTTGCTTCCTAAATCCACCTTTCACGCCTCCTTTTATATATTGTGTTTTTTTATAAATCCAAGCATCACCGGAGTGATGTAGATTGCAATTTTAAAGGTCAAAAGACTTGCCAAAGCACCAATCGGAGCCATTTCTCCAAACAGTGCGGAACTGCCGATTCCCATCAATGCAAGAACCAGCAGTCTTATAACAGCCTCACGCCTCATGATTTTTCGGCTTCTTTCCGAATCAGTATCAAGAGATGCCTTGAGCGACTTGTCAAGGCTGTGAATATAGAATAGCTCAGCCGCATAAACCGACGCCAGCCCCAGAATAAAGCTGATACGCTTCGGCAAAAACAGGCCGACAATCAAAAGAACAAGATTTATTGCCGATGTCGACATAATCATGGCCTTTTTTGTCAATATTGCTTCCTCTATGCCCTGCATTTCTTCAGGGCTGCCGGGAATAATATAATCCACATCATCCGTTTCCTCATCCTCCGGTGCAAGCTTCTCTATGATGCTTCTTGCCTTTGGATTCAAACCTCTGATATCATCATTTCTCATTTTCCGACCTCTTTTTTTCCTTCCAACTTAAGAATTCTCTCTCTGCTTCCTGTTTCAGAAGTTCCTCAGCCGTAACAACGTGCCGTTCTCTGCCATTTCCCGGCGCAGGCATATATTTTCTCAGCATCTGATATACATTTCTGTATCCTGCAGCTCCGCCAAGAAACAGTCCCGGAATTATAATCCATTCCAAGCCTGACCATTTACCCGCATAATATCCGCAGATACCACCGAGTGCAAGCGGCACCATCATACTAATTCCAACCTGAAAAATCAGAAACAGACATTGAACCGCATCTCTTTTTTCCTTGTCTTTTCTTTCCATCTTCTGCTCCTGAAGAAATTTTTCAGATATAAAAGGTATAAACCGTTCAAACCCCTTGCCCATAAAGCAAAAAAAGCCAAACCGACCTACCCCTTAATGATTGTCATATTATACCAAAATTACGGGACACATGTCTACAATCAAATATGCAAAAAAAATAAAGACACGCTAAAAATTCTCTAAACAGTCCTTTTTCTGTCATCAAATTTTGCAAGTGTCTTTACTCTTATTTTTATCTTTCAATCTGACTTATTCTTCTTTGGTGTCTTTCCTCATTTGAGAAGTCCGTATTGAGGAAAGTATCCGTTATTTTAATTGCTTCCTCCACGGAAACAACCTTTGCTCCCATTGCCAGCATATTGGAATTGTTATGAAGCCTTGTAAGTTCGGCAGTCATTACATTGTGGCAAAGCGCACATCTTATCCCCGGATAACGGTTTGCAGTAATTGATATACCTATTCCCGTGCTGCAAATAAGTATTCCCCTGTCGCAGCTTCCGTCAAGAACAGCCTCTGCAGCCGCCTTTGCAAAGACCGGATAATCACAGGACTCCGTACTATAAGTTCCAAAATCCTTATATTCAATTCCTCTTTCTTCAAGATGTTTTTTTATTGCCTGCATCAAAGCATATCCGCCATGATCACATCCTAATGCTATCATATCCATACCTCCAAAACTTTATTCCTTTTCCAGGATTAATGCCAGTTTTTTTATAATGACCGACATCTGCATATAACATTTTTCATAGTCAATAAGATTCCCGCCGTAAGGATCCTCTATACATTCCTCGTTAACCAGCGTACTGAGTACCTCCGCATGCGCATATGGAAATCTTGTGATAAGCTCCTGCTTTTCGTCTTCGTTCATGGCGAGCAGAAGAGTATCTTTATGCACATCCGCTTCCTCAATCTGTCTTGTTTTTTCTTCAGCCGCAGTCAGTCCGTGACTTCCGAGAACAACTTCTATTTTCGGATTCACAGGGCCTTCAAACAGAACAACCAGTCCCCTTGATGCAACCTCTACCATTTTTCCCTTATAAACATCCCTGAAAATGGCTTCTGCCATGGGACTGAGTGCTGCATTATCCCTGCAAACAAAAATAATTCTGGAAAATTCCATGTTTCCTCCTCACGCCGCATCCGGGACTCCGGCTCACAGTACCTTTTCCTTCTTTCGATATCAGATACTTATAATATCATATCCTGCCGCTTTAAGCAGTCTGTTCATGATTGCCTGTCCCACACCTGCCGTCGAAAAACATTCTCCATAAATGTATTCCGCTCCGACTTCGTCAAACTGTCTTAAAACATCAAAAAGATGCGAGGCGATTTCCTCTTCGTTATTACGCCTTCCCAAACTGAAAACATAGTCGGCATGATAAAAATCCCTGCTTTCCTCAGTAGCCAGAACCGCCGTTACCCTTCCTTCCGATTTTCTTGCCTGAATTTCAGAATTAATCCTTTCAATAACTTTCTCCGGTTCTCCTTCAAAGATTTCAAGTCTGCCTTTCGGCGCATAATGTCTGTATTTCATTCCCGGTGCCTTAGCAACAACATTTTCCTGCTTTCTCTTGGAGATAACAGCCTTGTCATATTCTATATCCGGTACAATCTCCCTGAGACTGTCTATGGTTATATAACCGGGTCTTAAAATGAGCGGCTTATCGGATGACATATCTACGATTGTTGATTCAAGTCCGATTTTAACGGCTCCGCCATCTATTATCATCGGAATTCTTCCGTCAAGATCTTCCACACAGTGCTCCGCTCTCGTCGTGCTTGGCCTTCCGGACGCATTTGCACTCGGTGCCGCCACATATATTCCCGATTTTCTTATAAGCCTTGCGGCGATTTCATCGGACGGCATTCTCACCGCCACAGTGTCAAGACCGCCGGTAGTTGCCTTTGGCACAATCTCAGATTTCTTAACAATTATAGTGAGCGGACCCGGCCAAAACCGGTCAGCAAGTTTGAGGGTCTCTTCTGAAATATCCCTTCCGAGCTTTTTCAAATCTGCTTTGTCTGCAATATGCACAATCAACGGATTGTCGGACGGTCTGCCCTTCGCTTTATATATACGCGCCGCTGCCGTCTCATCCAGTGCATTTCCTCCAAGTCCGTAAACAGTCTCCGTCGGGAATGCAACCAACTCTCCTTCTTTTAGGATTTCTGCCGCCTCCGCCAAATCCTCATCACAAATTCTGTCTCTGTCAATCTTTAATACTTTTGTATTATACAACCGCTCCATAATGTTCTCCGGATTACTTTCTGTCGCACATTGCTTCGTATTCCATGTGATGGCCGACATATTTGTATGCCGGTCTTATTATTTTACCATTGTTGATTATCTCTTCCAGTCTATGTGCGCTCCAGCCTGATATACGCGCAATTGCAAATAAAGGAGTATACATTTCCGTTGGTATCTGAAGCATGTCATAAACAAGTCCGCTGTAGAAATCAACGTTTGCACAAACCGGCTTAAAGGTTCTCTTGTTCTCAATGATTAATCTCTTGGCAATGGTTTCAACCCTGTCATAAAGTTCGAATTCTTCCATTCTGCCCTTTTCCATTGCAAGCTTCTTTGCATATTCCTTCAAGCAGATTTCTCTAGGGTCGGAAATTGTATACACGGCATGTCCCATTCCATATATAAGACCCTTGTGGTCAAATTCCTGTTTGTTAAGAATTCCCTTAAGATATTCCTCTATCTTCTCTTCATTCTTCCAGTCTCCGACTTTTTCCATAAGATCCAGGAACATTGCCCTTGCCTTAAGATTTGCACCACCGTGACGTGGTCCTTTGAGAGAGGAAATTGCCGCTGAAATTGCCGAATAGGTATCCGTGCCGGATGACGTAACAACATGTGTTGTAAAAGTAGAGTTGTTACCGCCACCGTGTTCTGCATGAAGTACAAGTGCCACATCCAGAACCTTTGCTTCAAGTTCGGTATATTCTCCCGACGGACGAATCATTGCAAGAATATTCTCCGCAATCGATTTTGTCGGATCAGGATTTCTGAGCATCAATGAGCTTTTCTTGTTGATATGCTGGTCTGCCCAATATGCATAAACCGAAATCACCGGAATCTTGGCAATAAGATTTATTGACTGCAGAAGAACATTTGATACTGACGTGTCCTCCGGATTTGCATCATACGAATAAAGTGTAAGAAGACTTCTCTGAAGAGCATTCATGATATTGCTGCTCGGAGCCTTCATTATAACATCTCTCGAGAATTTTCTGGAAAGATCCATCTGCTGATGTAAAATATCAATGAAATTCTTAAGCTGTGTCTCATTTGGAAGTGCGCCGAAAAGAAGCAGATATGAAGCCTCTTCAAAAGCATTTTTTCTTCCCTGGAGACCTTTAATAAAATCAAGAACATTATAGCCCTGATAATAAAGTCTTCCTTCCGCAGGCATTTTTACACCATTTACCAAATCATAAGAAACAACATCGGAAATCTCCGTAAGTCCTGTCAGAACTCCCTTTCCGTTACTGTCTCTCAATCCTCTCTTTACGTCATATTCCAAATAAAGATTTTGGTCAATTGCACCGGAACTCATACATTCACCGAGAAGTGTTGAAAACTTTTCTTCCATCTCCGGGTTAAGATCCATCATCGTTGCAGCCATAAAATTACTCCTTCCGAAAAGCAAACTTAATATATATGTAAATCCAAATAAATTGGAACAACAAAGCAAAATATGCAATAAAGCAAAAAAGGACGCTGCACACGGCAACGTCCCATAAAATATCACAGCATCTGATATAATTTCAGAAACATAACTTTAGTTGTTATCCGAGTGATATAAACTCCTCCACTCAAGATCTCCATTGCTCAGTCCCTTAATCAGCATCTCTGCAGTTGCTATATTTGTGGCAAGCGGTATGCTGTAAGTATCGCACAACGGAATAACTTTGTTGAAAAGATTCTCATAATTTGAGAATTTAGTTACATCCCTGAGGAAAATTACCATATCCAGTTCGTTCTGTTCTATCATGGTAGCGAGCTGCTGTTCACCACCAAGTGAACCTGACAGGAACTTGTGTACATGAAGATTGCTTGCTTCCTCAATCACACGTCCCGTGACCCCTGTAGAATATAATGAGTGCTTCCCCAGTATACCTTTATATGCAATACAGAGATTCTGCATAAGCATCTTACGAGCGTCATCTGCAATAAGTCCTATGTTCATATAAGACCTCCATTCCCCAATCTACCTATCATAATTCTTTTGTATTAAGAGTACATCATTCGGCACCAAAATTCAACAACAAATTTAATTTTCGGACGAATTTAAATATTTTGTAATACCTTCAAAAACGCATCCTGCAAGTAAGTCTCTGTAAGCATCCGTCATCAGTTTTTCTTCCTCCTCCGGATTGCTCATAAATCCGCATTCTACAATAACAATGGGTATCTCGGTATGGACGAAAAGATAGTAATCGTCATTCTTCCTGACTTGTCTCCTGTTTTCTCCGTCAGCTTCAAGCAAAGACTCCTGAATACTCCTTGCAAGATTTTCCGCTTCCGACTCATCCCCCGAGTAGAAAACCTGAGCTCCTTTTACCGTGCTGTCCGGAAAACTATTTTGGTGAATCGATACGACAATTTCCGCCCCTGAATCCCTTATTATATCCACACGGTTTTCCAGGTCCTCAACCTTACTGTAATCACCGGTACATGTGTCACTGTCTTCTTCTCTGGTCATAATCACCTTATAACCTTCGTCTTCCAACAGTTTTTTCAGTTTCAGTGCAATTTCCAGATTCACATTTTTCTCAAGATTACCTTTTGCAGACACTTTCCCCGGATCAGTACCGCCGTGCCCCGGGTCTATTGCTATGATTCCCAGATTTGACTCATAACTTTCACTGCTGCCGTCATCATTGTAAATTGTAACCTTGCCGCATTCTTCGTCATCTTCCCCGCCTGCAGCATTCATGCACGCCGCATATACTCCCGCCGCAAGCAGTATGCCGACAATTGTCAACAATACGATTTTTCGTCTCATATTGAACCATAAAAAGCTTTTTTACGATTCTATTCCTCTTCCTCCGGTAATATGCGACCGCTTCTGACAGGAATTCCGTTCACCGTTACATTATCGTCCAGCATGATTACGATGCATCTTTTACCATCTATCATTTTCGTTTCCAGAAGCTCGGAATTTTCCGGGCTCACTTTTATCTCAACATTTGCGGTTTTTACTTTCATAGCCTTGGTGTCAACAATGTTGGTTGCCTGTAAGACTCCCTTTTCGCCGATTTCATCATCAAAATGCTGCTCAAACTCCGCACATTTTTCCTGTCTCACACCACACGCTTCCAGCACCTTAACGCATTCCGTCTTGTCAAGTACCACAGGTGCCGGCTCATCTTTGTTCTCAGCAACAATCTCATTCACCTTTTCCTGAATATTGCGTACCACTTCGTATTCACATTCTTCCGCAAGACTCTTTGTGATAAGCTCGTGAAAACTCTCCTTCTGATTTCCCGCCGTCATGACACCTGTCTGACCGAGTATGCATTCCATGAATGACATATTAGGCTTCTCTGCATTTTTTGTATAATACAGAGCCGCATGTATGTCCGTACTTCTGTCATTAAATGCCGGGAAGAGAAATCCGTGTGCCGGAAGGGACAGAACCCATTTTCTTTCTTTTGCGGCAAAATGATTGCTGTCCATGTCATATGAAAGAGCCGGTTTTTCAAGTTCAACCGGACATATGCAGCAGATAATGTGCTCATAAACTTCATCCGAAGCATCATCCATATCAAGTCCGTCACTCGTCACTCCGGGTATGTCGTATGCTGCATGCACAAGCAGTATGAGATAATTTCCTATGTAATCGTAACTGTCAATAACCCTGTCATAGAATTTATCAAGCAGTTCCTCGTCCTTAAGTCCCGAATCCCTAAGATCCATCAGAAGCTTCTGCTGTCCGTCTCCAAATTCACTGTCTAAAGAGAACTCTATGTTCAAAAGGTTTTTTCCAAGTGTTCCCGACAATGACTTTGAAAAAATTTCAAAATATTTAAATGTTTCTTCCTCCGGAAGGCATAAAAACGTATCATTTATCTTAGATATTTTTTCTTTTTCCGAACCCACATAACATCCGGCAATCTTGGATATTGTACTTCCCGAGTGGGTAAACTGCTTTTTTATTTCACTTATTTCTTTTTTTATCATACTTCCTCCGATAACTGCCGTCGTTACGGCACTTTAATTACTTAGAAAAAACTGACCGGATTCAGGTTCCGGTCAGTTTGCTGGTATCTTTATTCTTTGTTTTTTTCTGATGAAGCATTTGCAAAGCCTTCAATGATATCATCTATCGAAAGCCTTACGGGATGAGTAAACAGGTCCAGAACTATGTCGAAAGCTTCCGTCATGTTCTCTGCAATTTCCAGAGCTTTTACGGCCGGCATTCTTATGATTCCGCCCTTACCGTTATCAACATTCTTTATCTCCTCATCTCTTGAAAACCACGGCATAACCTTTAATCCCTGTTTGTTAATCAGAAGCTGCGGAATTATCTTAACTTCTCCGCCCGGATTAGCCGGCATTCCGTTTTTTATATTGTCTTCAATTCTCTTCTTTTCCTTTTCGCTTACAACCAATCTTGCAGGCATGTAGATAAACGCCTCTTTCAATGCATTAAAAACACTGGATAAATTAGTTTCACTTGGAGAAGAAGACTGTCTGTCAATAAGACAGGACAAAGTAAATTCTTTCTGTTTTTCCTCTTCCGGCAAATTAAGACTGCCCATACCACACCTCATTTCGCACATTTTTTACCGTGCATTTATTCTAAGTTATACTTTTTATCGTAACATCCGATTCTGATTCTTTCAGTAACCTTTTCCTTGCTGAGAGGTTTATCAAAGAAGTATCCCTGAACATTTTCACATCCGACCTTCATAAGAAACTTAATCTGTTCTTCCGTTTCAATGCCCTCCGTAATCACTTCCATGTTATACGCCTCTGCAAGATTAACGATACTCTTTACCATGACTTCATCATGTTCCGTAAATTTTTCAAGATTAACAAAGCTTCTGTCTATCTTAAGTACATCCGCTTCCATCATTCTGAGTACGTTAAGCGAAGAATATCCCGTACCGAAGTCATCAATCGAAACCTTGATTCCGTGACTCTTCATTTTTTCAATAAAGCGCACAAGACTCTTAAATCCGGCATCATCCACCGTTTCCGTTACTTCAATTTCCACGCAATTGTGGTCAATCTGATACTCATCGAGAATTGCCGCGATTTCGTCGGCAATGTCCGGATTTTGAAGATTCCTTTTTGAAAGGTTGACGGAGATTCTCGGAACCTTAAGTTCCATATTCTCCCATCTTCTTATGTCCCTGCATACGGATCTAAGCATGTACTGGTCAAGTTCCATTATGTAACGGCTTTCCTCAAGAATCGGAACAAAACTTGCCGGACTCAGAATTGCATTCCCTGTATTCCATCTTACAAGGGCTTCCATACCGATAAGTTTCTGCGTACGGAGATTAACCTTCGGCTGATAATAAGCAATAAATTCATGATTTTCAAGGGCCTTCTGGAACTGCGCCCTGACTTCATTTGCATGATGCTGTGCCTCGCCTATTTCTTCCGTATAATAAAGCATAGGCGTATGTGAACTCCGCTTTGCAGCCGTCATGGCATTGGACGCCTTCTCCAGTGCCGTCTGAATTGACATTCTGGTTTCTATCGAACAGATTCCAGCGTAACATGTAAGCTCAAACTTAATGCGCATGTTACCGTCTTTAACCTCGATAGGTATTGTTTTAACATTTTCAAGAAAAGCTTCCACATTCTCCTTTTTTATGAGGATGTTAAAGCTGTCTCCCCCTGCTCTGGTTACAAGTTCATCTCCCTGAATAAACGAAAGAAGTCTGTGAGCATATCTTACAAGAACAATTGTACCGATGTTAAACGGTACTATCTGATTTACATACTTAAAGTTGCATATGTTAAGGAGTATAACGCAGTAATCCGCTATACGATAATCTTCAAAAAGCTTGTTTCCGAAGTCAAAAAACGCCTTTGTATTAGGCATTCCGGTTATAACATCCTTGTTTATTGTGTCTGTCAGATTTGTGCCGACTCTCGCACGGCCCACACAAAGATTTACTATCTCAGCCAAAACCTTTGCCCTGGCAATCTGACTGTCTGAAGGGTTATAGTTTAAAAAAGAAACACTGCACTGAATCAACTCTCCTGCGGGCGTCTCATGCTGACGCATTATCGCATCATACTCAGGTCCCTCCGTCTCATATATGGTAAATTCCGAATTACAATTTGCTGTAAGAATTGCACTGTCCGACAAAACTATTCCGCAGGACAACTGCTTGATTTTCAACTGTTCACAGACATCAACGACACTGACCTTCATCTTCTCGACCAGGTTGCCCATGTCATAGATATCAGAAAGAGACTCTATCAGCCTGTCATACATCGAAAACTCGTCACACAACCCACTGTCCAACAATTCTGAATTGTTTACAATCGTCTCTTCTCCCATTAAAAAATCCTCCTAAAATACACAGTCCAAAACTGCAATTCAAGTATAGCATACTTCGTTCCGTTTTCAAACTATATTTAAGCAAATAAATTTTCCTGCTTGTCATTGCATTATTTATGTTGTAATATTTGTCATATACTGCAGATATTTTGTCTGCAGCTTTATTAATGCTTAAAAAGCAGTTTCGGAGGACTGAATGTCACAATTTGATAATGAAATAAAAAAAAGGCGTACTTTCGCCATTATCTCCCATCCTGATGCAGGTAAAACGACGCTCACCGAAAAGCTTCTTTTATATGGAGGTGCCATTAATCTTGCCGGTTCCGTAAAGGGAAGAAAAACAGCTAAACATGCCGTTTCCGACTGGATGGAAATAGAAAAGGAAAGAGGTATTTCCGTAACCTCGTCCGTAATGCAGTTCAATTACGGTGACTACTGCATAAACATTCTTGACACACCGGGGCACCAGGATTTCTCGGAAGACACCTATCGTACACTCATGGCTGCCGATTCCGCCGTCATGGTAATTGATGCCAGCAAAGGTGTTGAGAAGCAGACCATAAAGCTTTTCAAGGTTTGCGTAATGCGTCACATTCCCATCTTCACATTCATAAACAAGATGGACCGTGAGGCCAATGACCCATTTGATCTTCTCAGTGAAATCGAGAGTGTTCTGGGCATTGCGACATGTCCTGTCAACTGGCCTATCGGCTCCGGAAAGGAATTTGCCGGAACTTATGACCGCAACACCAGGGATATTTCTCTTTTTACCGCAGCAATGAACGGTCAGAAAGAAGTTGACACGGAAACAATTTCAATTGATGATGCGGCAACTCCGGGAAAAATCGGTGTACATGCCTATGAAAAACTCACGGAAGACATTGAGCTTTTGGACGGCGCAAGTGCTGAATTTGACATCGACGAAGTGTCGGCCGGAAATCTCTCTCCTGTATTTTTCGGTTCTGCTCTTACCAACTTCGGTGTTAAGACTTTCCTTGAGCACTTCCTTGACATGACCTACTCACCGCTGCCAAGAAACTCAAGTCAGGGCAGTATCAATCCTTTCTCGGATGATTTTTCCGCTTTTGTCTTCAAGATTCAGGCCAACATGAACAAGGCTCACCGTGACAGAATCGCCTTTATGCGTATCTGTTCGGGAAAGTTTACCGCAGGCATGGAAGTCAACCATGTTCAGGGCGGACGTAAGGTTAAACTCTCCCAGCCTCAGCAGATGATGGCACAGGAAAGACATATAATTGAAGAGGCCTATGCCGGCGACATTATCGGCGTATTCGATCCGGGTATTTTCTCAATCGGTGACACTTTATGTTCATCCAATGACAAGTTCGAATTTGACGGAATTCCAACCTTCGCTCCGGAGCATTTTGCAAGATGCCGTCAGGTTGATACAATGAAACGTAAACAGTTTATGAAGGGCGTAACTCAGATTGCACAGGAAGGTGCAATTCAGATTTTTACCGACACCAATACCGGCATGGAAGAAATCATCGTAGGTGTTGTCGGTGTACTTCAGTTTGATGTTCTCAAGTTCAGATTAAAGAATGAATATAATGTTGAGATCGGTCTCGAACCGCTCCCTTATGAGCACATCAGATGGATTACCAATCCGCTTGAGTTCCCGCCTGAAAAGATTAATGGTCCTTCAGACATGAGAAGAATCACCGATTTAAAGGGCAATCCGCTTCTGCTTTTCATAAATTCCTGGTCAGTAGGAATGTGTCTTGACAGAAATAAAGGTCTGCTTCTTCAGGAATTCGGAAACAACTGATAAATCTGATTTAACAAAAATGATTCAATAAACATATAAAAAGACCTGTCATGAATCCAATCAGGGTTTGATTAGAGATTCACGACAGGTCTTATTTTATTCCGCTTTCCCCATAAGGAGTCTGTCCTTAGCCAGGAAAAATACTGCTATTGTTTCCGGTCCGACATGACTTCCCGTACAATAATCATAGGATGTAATTATGCAGTCCCTAAAACCGCAGCTGCTCATAACCTTGTCAGCAACATACTTTGCTTCTTCATAAGCATCAGCATGAGCAACGCCTAAAATCTGATTTTCCGGCTCCTCAACGTTGTTTACAACCAGTTCAATAAGCCTTTCAATCGACTTCTTTCTTCCTCTTATCTTGCTGAACTCAACAATGTAGCCGTCTCCGTTTCCGATTAATATCGGTTTTATATTGAGAACATTTCCTGCAAGTGCCTTTGCCGAGTGTATTCTGCCGGACCTTGAAAGATATTTAAGATCAGCGACCGTAAAGACACCATTCATTCTCGGAACATCTTTTCTCAAGACATCTGCAATTTCTTCAACTTCCATTCCCTGCTTTCTGAGTTCGGAAGCCTTAATTGCATGAAGTCCTTCTCCGAGAGATGCATTCAGACTGTCGATTATCTCAATTTTTCTCTCCGGATACTTTTCCAAAAGTTCTTCCCTTGCTATACTTGCCGCCTGAAAAGTTCCGCTTATGTTCTTACTGAGACATATATAAATTATATCCAGCCCCTTCTCAAGATGCTTTGCAAATTCCTTTTCAAATGTATCCGAGTTAACAAGAGACGTTTTTACTTCAGCTCCATTTCTTACCGCATCATAATACTTCTTTCCGTTATTTCTTTCTTCCTCAGGGCTGAGGTTCGGATCAAAACACACCAGTTCCTCTCCGTTTACATAATTCACAAATGAAATAACTTCTATATCATACTCTTTTACTTTCTCCGCAGGTATGTTTGCTGCAGAATCAACTATTATACTGAAAGTCATATTATTCCTCCGCTTTAATTTCGTTCTCGAATTGATTATATGTAGTTTTTAAAACCATGTCAACCATTTTTTGATATTTTTTCATCCATTATTCATTTCCCCGAATAAATAAAGAGGCTTTTCGTCGAAAACCTCTTTATTATCATAAAACGATGGACACATATTCCAGAATGGCTAAATGAGCAGGATAGAATATATAAAAAAATGACTTCATTTTCCATCTTCCTCTTTTGCCGGAATAAAACATCAGAAGCGGTAATGCAAAAAGTGAATAAAACTGTATTCCACCGGACTTACATGCTACCATTATCAACCCCATACCGAGCATAAGCACATGGATCAGTAAACTGTCAAGCCTGTCCAAAAACCGTAACTAATTCAATTTCGGTTTTCTGAAAACACTTGCGAAAACAGGTGTCATACAACCCCAAAAACCATAGTCAATACAACGCATCCTGTTTAAAAAAACTGTACCGGCAGCAGCCACTAATAAAAATAAAGCTGCAACACAACACCTGCCATAACATTTTTCAGTCATACACAATACCTCTTTTAGGTATTGCATGGCATATATTATAATAATCGAGAAGGAAAATGTGATAAGTATCCCCATATATGTACTGCCATCATAGAGGTAATACACAATCTGACAGCAGATACCCAACAAAAAAATGGCAAGGCAATACCGTAATCTGTTTTTCGAATATACACAACCTTCCGCAATCATAAACACATAGATTGGAAATGCAATACGCCCTATAATTCGCAAGGCTTTAACCTCGGGCAAAAAAATAACACCAACGTGATCAATCAGCATCGATATAGCAGCAATGATTTTCAACGCATTCCCGCTCAAAACAAAACAATCTTCATTTCTGCTTATCAGAATCACCCCCCTGATCTTTCTATACTAAACAGCATAATTGGTATTCGCCGATATTTTTTGACTACTCCGGAAAACTGATTGCAATGGCATAAATGTCGGTGAATGACGAGTTTCCCTATCTGTTTTTTCGTTGTTTAAAAACCTGCCTGTTTCTTCCTTTCCGGCAGTGCTTCTGCATTAATGTGACTCCAACATTTTTTTGAGCAATTCGCAAAGCTGCTCACATTCCTGTCCGGTGAGTTTTTCCGTAACCTGGCTTTCAAGTGTTTCACCAAGCTGTTCAAATTCTTTTCTAAGCTCGTGGGCCTTAACCGTCAAACATAACAGTTTGCTTCTTTTATCATTTGGATTCTGAACGCGTTGCACCAGATCCTTTTTCTCAAGATTTTGTATAAGTCCCGTAACTGTTGGATTGGTAAGTGAGAATTTTTCTTCAATGTCCGCCTGACGAACCGTTTTGTCCGGATTGCAGTAAAGCATCATCATAATCTTATATTGTGCATTGGACAGTTCATACGGTGCCAACACCTGGTTGGACAATCTCTCTATAACCAACGCAGTCTTTTTGATGAGTATGGCAACTCTATCTTTTCTCATATCTTTACACTCCTCAATTGCTATGCTTTATTGAACAGCTGCTTACTGTATTTCTTCATCAGCAGTTGACTTTATAAAATCATAGGTTCCTATATATATTATCATAGCTTCCTATGTATTTCAATCTTTTTGTATAAACTGTTGTTCAACCGGAAGTCAGGTTAAAAACAAAAAAAACGTCCCGATTACTCGGGACGCACAAAAATCATTGTACATTTTGAACGGTTCACCCTGTACCACTCTCTGACTGTTCCATATTCATCAAAGACAAATTTCATATCTGATACAGATACGGTTTTACCATTCCATCAGTAAAATATGTTATTTTAAGAGTATGACTTTAAAGTGTTTACTAGATTACCATTATCAGCGTACCCGTTCCTATCAGGATACAACCGATTAGGGATTTTGCCGTAAAATCTTCATGCAGGAACACAAATGCCAATATAAGAGTAATTACCACACTCAGTTTATCTATTGGAACAACCTTTGAAGCTTCACCCATCTGGAGTGCCTTATAGTAACAAAGCCACGATGCTCCCGTTGCCAGTCCGGACAGTATCAGAAAAAGGAAACTTCTCCTGCTGATTTCCGTAATTCCCTTTTGACTGTTTGTGAGAAAAACCATTCCCCATGACATAATTACAACCACAACTGTTCTGATTGCCGTTGCCAGATTAGAATTAACGCCTTCTATGCCGACCTTGGCCAGTATAGAGGTAAGCGCCGCAAAAACCGCGGACAATATAGCGAATACAAGCCACATATCCGTTACCTCCTTTAATTTCTGTTAATATATTATCACACTCTGCCACAACTCTTTCTGTTAATATATTATCACACTCTGCCACAACTCTTTCTGTTTATTATACTGCTCATTAAGAAATTCCGCAACCTCCACCAGGCCTTCTTCCGAGAAACCAAACTGAGCATACTGTTTCAGAGAGTCCGAGGTTTTATCAAGTGCATAAGGCCCCGGCCAGTACACTACCTCAAAAACCGTTTTTTCCTCTTCACCATCAACAACTTTTTTTGCTATTTTATAATGCATGTTGTTGTAGCTGCCAAAAAATGGCGATTTCGCATAAAAATTTAAAGCCAAAAAATCTTTTCTGTTTATCATACATGTCCTCCCGGGAAATCAGTCCCAAACCACATTCTTCTGTCTCCGGTCAGAGGTACCTTACAAACCTGATGCGTCCGTCATCTGACCTCTCACGATATTCTTCCTCAATAAATCCGTTTTTCTTCAAGACCCTTTGTGATGCCTGATTTTCACGGCTGCACACTGCCCTTACCGATTCCATTCCCATAAAGGAACATAATGAGAGAGCCGATTCAAGCATGTCGGTTGCAATTCCTTTACCCCTCTCCGACGGACGTATTGCATAACCGATATTTCCGTACTCACATGCCTTTTCCCCGCCGTTTCGTATATTTACCGTACCATACAGAAAACCGTCAGATTCCCTTATATAGAAAAATGTTGCTGAACGCTCCCCCTCCGGAGTGCCTTCTTTATCAGCTTCCCTGTCATTCAGCCAGACAAGCCATTCACCATACGCATCATAATCCTCAGATATTCTTTCCGGATTATCAATCCCGTCAGGGTTTTCTCCTCTTTCCAGAAATTCATTTATATATGACACCGCTGCCACGCGATGTCCCGGCAGCGGCGACGTAAGAATTCTGTTTTCTTCACTATTCAAGTTCATCAGCTTCACTGAGCCAGAGAGATGCGCTTGCATCACTCGGCATTCTCCAGTCCCCTCTAGGTGAAAGGCATATACTTCCCACCTTTACGCCGTCCGGCAGACAGCTTCTCTTGAACTGCTGTGTAAAGAATCTTCTGTAAAAACTCTTAAGCCATTTGAGAATCTCCGCCTTATCAAAATCTCCTTCAAACGCCTTTTGCGCCAGCATATAAATTTTTGACGGTGAAAATCCGAAACGAAGCACATGATAAAGGAAGAAATCCTGCAGGGAATATGGTCCGACAAAATCCTCCGTCTTCTGTGCTATTTTGCCCGTTTCATCCGGTGGAAGAAGCTCAGGACTTATAGGTGTATCAATTATGTCTTTGAGAATTTCCGCACTTCCCGAGAAAACATCATACTCACTTATACTCGCAATCATCCAGCGGATTAAGGTTTTTGGTATACTCGCATTAACGCCATACATACTCATATGGTCGGCATTATATGTACACCACCCCAATGCCAGCTCACTCAAGTCACCTGTTCCGACAACAAAACCACCCACGCGGCATGCATAATCCATGAGTACCTGTGTTCTCTCTCTTGCCTGAATGTTTTCAAAAGTAACATCAAATTTTCCGAGATCATGACCGATGTCCTTTGCATGAACCGTGCATGCTTCCTTTATGCTTATTTCCATATTGGTTATGCCAAGCGATTCCATAAGTTTTATGGAGTTATTGTAAGTTCTGTCTGTCGTTCCGAAGCAAGGCATTGTAATTCCGTATATCTCACTGACCGGTCTCTCAAGTTCCCTCATTGCCTGAACGCATACCAAAAGCGCAAGAGTTGAGTCAAGTCCGCCCGACACACCAATTACAGGCTTTGCCTTTGTTACCTGCAATCTCTTTTTCAAACCGGCAACCTGCATTTCGAAAATACTCATACATCTTGAAAGCCTGTCTTTTTGGGATGATGGTACAAATGGAAGCTTTGGCACATATGCCAGCTCGCCTTCACTGCTTAGAAGGTCCTCTGAACTGATTATAATCCTGCGTATTTTTCCGTCAAAATAACGTGATGCACAATCCTGAAAGCTCTTGTTCAACATTCGGTCATGCTTTATTTTTCCAAAATCCAAATCAGCTGCAATATAGTAATCCGTATCAATCTGTTTTTCATTTTCTTTTACTACCGTACCGTTCTCGGCTATCATGGAATGACCTGAAAATACCAAATCCTGTGTTGATTCGCATGCACCCGCAGAAGTATAAACATATCCGGAAATCGTTCTTGCAGACTGCTGTTTAACCAGATCCCTTCTGTATTCACGTTTTGCGATTGTTTCATTACTTGCAGAAAGATTTAGTATGATTTCAGCTCCTCCAAGAGCTGCCATTGTGCTCGGAGGCAGCGGAGTCCACAAATCCTCACACAATTCAATTCCAAAATTCACCTCATTATTTATCGAGAAAATAAGATCCGTTCCCACCGGTATTCTGTAATCACTTTTACAGAACAGACCAAGTTCGCTCATTGATACACTGTCAACCAAAAGGTCTGCGGCGGAGGAGAACCACCTTTTCTCATAAAACTCATTGTAGTTCGGCAGGAAAGTTTTAGGTACCATTCCGTAAAGTTTTCCCTTAAAAATCACCAATGCACAGTTGTAAAGCTGACCGGTTATCATAACAGGTGCTCCGACAATAACAACCGTAGGGTATCGCCTGCTCACCATTAAAAGTCTCGAAACCGCTTCAGCAGACTTCTCCAAAAGAGTTTTCTGCATAAATAAATCACCGCATGTATATCCGGTTATCGAAAGTTCAGGGAATACAATCACATCCGCTTTCTCATTTTCTGCCCTTTCGAGTAATTCACATATCTTTCCGGTATTAAATTCCGTATCCGCAACCGATATATCCGGAACCGCCGAAACAACTCTGACATAATCAAACATAACTTCCGCTCCTTATATAATATAAACTGATATTGTATTCGCAACAGGTGTACAAAGAAGCCATAAGAAAACTGACCGTTTTTGCACACAGGTGCATCATCCGTATCAGACAGACTGTACTTCTAATCTTCATACTTTACTATCTTAACATACAACCTCTGTTTTCACCACTTTTTTTGGACAAAAAAAAACAGAGCAGGTGCTGTCATCATACTTTTCCTGACAGCTCACTGCTCATATTATATCAAAGGAGAATAAATGAAAGTAGTCTCAATTGCAAACTAAACTCTCTTATAAACGCAGTATACACCACAAAAATGTATTAGATATGTACACGAAGTAACTTTTTCGTTAACTCCGTGTTCATATTTTGTTCATTTTTGCGTACCGCCTCTCCTTTTCGGGGAATATCAGCACTCCTCAGCTTTTTCTTCGCATGTACATTCTTCCTGTTTTTCGCAGTCACATTCAGCCTTAGCTTCACATTCTTCCGCACACTCTGTCACTTCTTCAACTGAATCATCTGCATCTGTAATGTCTTCTGCATCAACGGTTATTGTATCATCCTGCTTCTTTTTAAAATACTTAAATACCAACATACATGCACCGGCTGCTGCCGCAAGAGTTGCAACATTTTTCAAAAACTTCTTCATAAAATCCTCCCTTCTGCCAACCGGCAAGTTTTATTCTTCATACATTGTTGCCAGCTGTTCCTGAATTCTCTTATTTCTCTTTTCCCTTTCCTCTGCAAGAGCTGCTTCCTCTTCCGGGGTAAGTTCAGGTTCTTCCGGCTCAATGTTTCCGTACATTGGAGCTATTTCCGGCCATACACCCTGCGATGCGGTAAACACAGGCTGTTTCTTTAACTGACTTTCAAGAGCCTGCTGTATTATTTCCCTTTGATATTCATCACTGTCCTTATAACTTTCCTCTTTATCATCATGGGAGTCATATTCCGGCTCGGAGACTGTACTCTGTTCTGTTTCTTCCACAGACTGTACTGCCTCTTCCTCTTTTTCTACTACAGGCTGTACCGTCTCTTCCTCTTTTTCTTCCACAGAAACCGGAACGGATAATATACTCTCCGGACTTCTGCCAAATTCCTCCGGCATACCAAAACCCAATGCGGCAATTCTTTCTTCCGCAGCACGTCTTATTTCATCCGCTTTTCTGAGTTCCTCGAGAAGTCTTGCCTGCTCGGCACGTCTGGCTTCCTCTGCCTTTCTGGCTTCTTCAATCCTTCTGGCCTCTTCTTCAGCCGCACGCCTTGCCTCTTCTGCAAGTCTTGCCTCTTCTGCCTTTCTGGCTTCTTCAAGAAGTCTGGCTTCCTCTGCCTTGCGAACGCCTTCTTCAACTTTCAGACGTATTTCCTCGGCAATTCGTTTTTCCTCAGCAACCCGCTTTTCTTCAGCGAGTCTTACTTCTTCAGCTTTCCTTGCCTCTTCAAGAATACGCTTCTCCTCAGCAAGTCTTGCTTCTTCAACCCGTCTTGCTTCTTCTATACGACTAATTTCATTTTCCACACGTCTTTGGATTTCCTCAGCCATTTGTCGCTTGGATTCCTCTATTCTCTGTGCTTCCCGCTCCTCCTCAAGTTTTCTGCGTTTTTCTTCTTCTATACGCTTTTCTTCATTGAGTCGGGCTTCTTCTATCGCACGCCTTGCCTGTTCTTCGGCAATTCTGAGTTCCTCCTCACGTCTGATTTCTTCTCTGGCATTATATGCCGCTTCTTCAGCCTGTCTGAGGCTTTCAATCCTCTTTGCTTCCTCAGCCTTTTTGTCCTCATCATTTCTGATTCGTTCTTCCCTGAGTGCTGTCAATACTGCTGTTGCCGCTGCCTGTGCAAGATTATCAGCCTGTTCTTCCGGTTTGATTTTCAGGCTTTCTGCCTCACGCCTTACAATCTTTTCTTCCAAATCCGATGTCAGACAGGCAAGCTGCTTAAACATCTCGGACATCTCGTCAACCCTGCTGTTGATTTCCCTGTCCCTCTTGTCCATTTCTTCCTGCTGTCTGGCCGGGATTCCTTCCACCGGAACCTGCCTCTCAACTGTAAATGTTTCAACCTGAAACTCATTCTGCTTCACATGCATACCAAACGAGCAAAACATGTATGCACCCATCACCGCAAGTACATATCCCAATCTGTTATCCAAATCCAGTCCCGCTCTTTCCGGAAGATTGAATATTATACATATGCCGCAAATAACAATAAGCACTCCCACTATAATTCCAAGAATTGCAAACTTGTTTATTTTGGCTTTTGTTACAATCTTCTGCCTTTCCTCGGTAACTGTTCTTGTCTGAATATTTTCAAGTATTTCCTGCCCGTGTTCCATACTTCCCTCCGGTAAGTCTTCTTCTCTGATTCCAAAATCATCATTGTTATAGCTGTCATACACTGAACGGAAGACCGCATCCTGTGCATTACTTCTGTCAAAATTCATATTAAACCATTTTCTCCCACTGTAGAAAATCTTATATATTAACTAATACCACAAAACCCGGAAAATTCCAACATCTTTTGTATTATTTAAGCGATTTCGCTCCAAAATATTGCTTTTTGTTTTCATAAATGCTACCTTTATGTCATAAAGCACATGCTTTTTAACTATCACTACTTTATTTTTTGGGGGTTATAACATGCCTATTTATGTAAACCAGACAGGATACATGAGTACATTCGTAAAGAAGTGTACAGCAGTGGATACATCTTCATATTCACTCTATAACTCAGAAGACCTGTTAATCAAAAAAGGAAATTTAACTACTTCATTTGATGAAAACAGCGGAGATAATGCGGCAGAAATAGATTTTACAGACGTGCGCCGGTGCGGAACATACTATTTTGTTGATGATTCCGGAAATCGCAGCTGCACTTTTTCCATCTCCGATTTTCCTTATGACAATCTCTTAAAGGATGCATGCAGAATGTTCTATTTCCAGCGTTGCGGATGCGAACTCGAATCCAAATATGCCGGAGTTTATAAACACTGTGCATGCCATACTTCTCCGGTTACACTTCTCAGTGATTCCGGCAAGTCCTTCGACTGTTCAGGCGGATGGCATGATGCGGGCGACTACGGAAGATATGTGACCGCAGGTGCCGTTGCAGTTGGTCATCTCCTCTATGCATACGAATTATTTCCTGAGTCATTTACCATGTCTCTGGACATTCCGGAGAGCGAAAACAGTACTCCTGACATTCTCAATGAAGTCAGATACGAACTCGAGTGGTTCCTCAAAATGCAGGATGAGGACGGTGGTGTTCATCACAAATGTACATCCATGTATCATACGGGATTTGTAATGCCGGAGGAAGATAATCTTCCGTTTATCGTTACTGATGTCTCATCCCTTGCTACCGGAGATTTCGTCGGAGTAATGGCTGCTGCATCACGAATTTATGCGGAATTTGACCCTGAATTTTCCGAAAGAACCCGTAAAGCCGCCGAAAAATCGTTTGAATGGCTCTGCAGAAATCCTGAATTCGTTTTCAGGAATCCTTCGGAATGCACAACCGGAACCTATGAAGATTACTGTGATGTTGACGAAAGAATGTGGGCAGGTGCCGAATATTACCGTCTGACCGGTGATAAACGTGCCCTTAACATTGTAAATTCCGCACTCAACATGAAAATCAGTACAACCGCACTTGGCTGGGGCGATGTAGGTGGTTTTGCATCAATTGCAGTTCTTTCCGCACCACGCTCCGTATTCAGCGACGATCTCATCTGCAATCTCTCGACCAAATGGATTGAAGAGGCGTCCAGATTAAGTGATATTTCCTCTTCCAACAGCTACGGTATTGCTTTCCATACCTTCGACTTCGGATGGGGAAGTAATATGAACGTTCTTACAAATGCGATGATACTTTCCTTTGCACACAGACTCACCGGTGAAAGCCGCTTCCTTGATGCTGCAATACAGCAGACTGACTATATTCTCGGAAGAAACGCATTGAACACAAGCTATGTTACCGGATATGGGGAAAACGCATTCAGAAATCCTCATAACAGACCAACCTATGCCGATAACATCGACGATCCTATTCCCGGATATGTATCCGGAGGTCCAAACAGATTTCCTTGTGATCCTGATGCCTGTGCCGCCATACCGGAAGGCTCGGCTCCGATGAAATGCTATGCAGACGTTTGGGGTTCATATTCAACAAACGAAATTACCATCTACTGGAATTCACCTTTGGTATTTGTGCTTGCCTATCTCAAAACTCTGTAAAACCAGCTAAAACCGATTAAAAAAGACATGAGCAGTTCTACTGTGCTCATGTCTTTTTTTCGCTTCCGTAGTTCCGGGCCGGTATTAAATTTCCGGTTTCCGATATTTTTTGCCATATATCCCGCGCATCTGTCATCACCTGTATCGGCAAAAACCGCGGCGTCAGCAAAGTTTTATACTTCAAAATCAAGGCAGCTTCTTACTTTTGTATAAGGTCTTACCTTCCCGTCCGCAACAGCCACATGTTCCGGATGCACTGAATAATTCTTAAGAGCTTCCGCACTCTCAAAACTTGAATCGAGCATAACATCTGCCGTTGACGTATCCAAGCCGTTAATTACAACCTTAATATCAATCATACCCGGGATTTTGCCCGCAAGACCCTCAAGACCTGCCTTAATTCCCTCCTTAACGGACTGCTTTTCAGCTCCCTCAAGTTCATCTTTAAGCTGCCATAAAATCACATGTTTTACCATTTCAAACCTCTTTTCCGCAGACATCTTTTTTCGGGTAATGCTTCTCCGATATGTACGGACATGTCCCGCGATGCCGCAACATTATTATCACGCCTTCCTATGTTTGAGGCTGCTTATATTATGACATTCCCAAAGTCTTCTTTCAACCTTTTTATTTGAAAAGGTATTCCTTTAAAACTTCCTCAATCATCTGCTCATCTCCAATTGTCTTTTTTTCCGGAAAAACCTCTGAAAGCTTTCTGTCAAGCGGGTCCATCTCCGTCTTTTTTTTCTCTTCCTCAGGCACTTCTGAGGCCGCCGCAGCCTCTGTCTGACTGTCATACTTTTCATGCAGTTTCTTCAGCTTGTCTTCATACTCTTTTTTTCTTGCCTCTTCCCGCAAAAGTTCTCTTGCAATTGCCCTTTTCCTTCTTGCCTCTTCTTTTTCAGCCTTGAGCTGCCTTTTCAGCTTAAGTTTTTCAGCTTTAAGCCTCTTCCTTCTCTGTGCAACGGTCATCTCCTTTTCATTTCCGCAATTCTCCTCATCAGTTGATAACGCATCCTGCGATACCGGATATCCTTCCTTCATCGAAAGCTTCATTTCCTCTGTTCCGGACAGCATTCTCGGGTACATGTTGTTCTCCAGATACTCATTCAGTGCGATCTGCAGCCTGAGCTGTCTTCCCTCATTGTTAATCAGTTTATTAAGTGCATATACAACAGCCGAAAGAGTTGCCGTAAAAAATCCAAAACTTATAATCTCTGATACATCCATTCTTTCATTTATGTAAAAGTAGCAATATCCAAGACCTATTGCAGCAATAACCACGGGCATCTGCCCACACATTTCATCGAGTTCCTTCAGATTAATTCCCAATACCGACCGTTTATTAATCTGATTCATGACAAACAGGGGCATGTTCTTTCCCCTTATCCTGCCAAAGGATGATTTAAATTCCTCATTTACCTTCCTCAGCCATCTTGTCGTCTTCTGTTTTCTTTTACCCAATTCATGGATTCCTCTTTTGTATACACATCCTACCATCAGTTTAAAAAATACCCCCGCCCCTGCTGCAAGTCCGAGCACTTCATATGGTGAGGGCATGAGAAAACCAAAATTTTCCAGCATGTATATACCTCCTAAGACTATTATCCGAAAGTCTTTGTACTTTCAAATCCAATTATAATTCCGTGCTTTACACTTTTAAAGTCAAAACGGACTAAATCGTATAACATAAAAAACCGCCATTTGACAGCTCAGCTCACCAAATGACGGTTTTTTTTTTCATATTCTTTTTTTCGGCATTTTTCAGGTCTATATACCGGCATACATAAGAATGGCGGCTGCAACTGCAGCATTGAGGGACTCCACACGCCCTGCCATGGGAATCAGAATACATTTATCTGATATGTTGATGATTTCCTCACTCACTCCGTTCGCCTCGTTACCGACGACAATTCCACAGCAATCACCGAAGTCGTTTTTGCTGAAAGGAATTGAGTTCTTCAATGCGGACGAAAACAGCCTGAAATCCGGTCTTTTCCGTCGTATATATGCAATTTCTTCCACCAGGTCATCCGCATAAATAAGCGGAACCCTTAGCAATGCTCCCATGGTTGACCTCACCACCTTAGGATTTGTAACATCAACCGTACCCGATGACATCAGTATGCCGCTCATACCGGCCGCTTCTGCCGTGCGGATAATGGTTCCCATGTTTCCGGGATCTCTTAGATTATCGAGCACCAGTAATCTTACATTTTTTTCGGAAATCATATCATCAATATTTCCATACTTCATCCCGACTTCCGCCATAACGCCCTGCGGAGTCACCGTTTCCGCAATCTGGGCAAAAACTTTTTCATCCACAAGTTCGACATTAATTGCGTCAAGCATTTTACGGTGTGCCTCATCAAAAGACTCTGCAGCCTCTGGTGTAAGATACGCACATCTTATTCTTTCAGGAAACTGTTCAAGCACTTCAATAAACATTTTTCTGCCTTCAAGAACAAATACTCCCTGCTGCTTTCTCTCCTTTGCCTTCTTCAAAAGCATCTGGAGTCTTTTTATTTTGATGTTTCCCGAACTCGTTATAATAGAATCAGCTCTCACTAAAGCCTCCAAACCCGTCATATAAATCTTTCCGCTTCCTGCGGCAGAAATGATTCACGCCTTATTCGTCACCCATCTGAGCAAGCTTCTTTGCCTGATCAGCCGCAATACATGCATCAATTATTTCCTGAATGTCACCGTTCAGAATCTTATCGAGTTTGTAAAGTGTAAGGCCGATTCTGTGATCTGTAACTCGTCCCTGAGGGAAATTATAAGTTCTGATTTTCTCGGATCTGTCACCTGTTCCTATCTGGCTTCTTCTTGCATCGGCTTCTGCATCATGCGCCTTCTGAAGTTCCAAATCATAGAGTTTCGCTCTCAAAAGTGCAAATGCCTTATCCCTGTTCTGGAGCTGTGACTTCTCTGTCTGAGAATAAACAACTATACCGGTAGGATAATGAGTCAGTCTTACGGCAGAGTCAGTTGTATTTACGCACTGACCACCATTTCCTGAAGCTCGCATTACGTCGATACGGATATCCTTTTCGTCAATTTTGATGTCAACTTCTTCCGCCTCAGGCATAACGGCAACCGATGCGGTTGAGGTATGAATTCTTCCTCCGGATTCTGTTTCAGGCACTCTCTGTACACGATGAACACCGCTTTCATACTTCATTACGGAATAAGCGCCACGTCCTTTCACCATGAACTGAACTTCCTTCATTCCACCGATACCCGTTTCATCTATGTTTACAAGTTCCGTTTTCCATCCCTTTGACTCCACATAATGAATATACATACGGTAAAGCTCGGCTGCAAAAAGGGCTGCCTCATCACCGCCGGCACCGGCACGGATTTCTACCACGATGTCTTTTTCATCACTCGGATCCTTTGGCAAAAGAAGAATTTTCAATTCTTTTTCAAGAATCACAACCTGCTCTTTTGCAGAAGCAAGCTCTTCTTTAGCAAGTTCCCTCATTTCCTCATCGCTTTCCTCTTCCAGCATAAGAAGACTTTCCTCAATGCTGTCTTTTGCATTTTTATATGCAGTATATTTTTCTACGATGGGCTGCATGTCACTGCTTTCTTTCATAAGCTTTCTGAATCTGTTTGTATCATTTACAGCCTCAGGTGATGAAAGTTCTGCCTGAAGTTCCTCATACTTCATTAATAAATCATCTAATTTGTCAAACATTATTTCCTCCTGACCCTTGCTTTCACAACTCTGTCATGACCACTATAGTCTTTTAACACTTCTATATTTTCAAAGCCCCTGTCAATAAGCAGAGCAGGAACCGATTTTCCCTGATCAAATCCTATTTCCATATAAAGAGCTCCGCCGTCCTTTATATATTCTCCGGAAGCTGAAACAATCTTTCTGTAAAAATCCAGTCCGTCAACACCACCATACAGTGCCAGTTGCGGTTCATATTCCGAAACCTTTGCATCAAGTTCCTCCATCTGAACCTTCGGTATATATGGCGGATTCGACAATATCAGGTCGAAACTGCCCTTCACACCGGCAAACAGATCACTTTGCAGAAACTCCGCTTCAACTCCATTTCTGACGGCATTTTTCTCTGCCACACAAAGAGCTTTTTCAGATATATCCGAACATACCAGCTCACCGGATATGCCTTCCCTGTCCATATAATGCTTTACGGTAATGCCTATGCAGCCTGAACCTGTACACAAATCAAGTATTCTTACTTTCTGCCCGGACTCTCCTGCCCTTTTTCTTACAAAATCCAATGCAGCTTCAACCAAATGCTCCGTATCCTGACGTGGAATAAGCACATTTTCGTTTACTTCAAAACAGAGTCCGTAGAAATACCTGTTCCCGATTATATACGAAACAGGCTCATGCTTCATGAGTCTTTCAGACATTTCTTCGAATCTCTTTCTCTGTTCTTCGCCGACTTCATCCCTCTTATGCATGATGAGCCAGCTTCTGCTGCATTTGTATATGTCTTCCATGATAAGTGACAAATCCTCAACAGCTTCATCGCATCCGCATTCATTCAGCTTTTCCGCCGTGTCATTTATCAGACTTCCTATTGTCATCACTTTTCAACATCAACTCCAAATTCATCTGCAAGGAACTTCTTCCAGTCATAAACCGCCTCGACCGATGCAATTGCAACCTCAATCATGTCATCCGTCGGTTCAAGAGTAGTAAGCCCCTGCATCCATAACCCCGGCTTCGAGAGAATATTAACCGTTTTACTGTCGCTTCTTCCGGCCAGGCGGAGAAACTCATAAGATATTCCGGCTATAACCGGAAGCATGACTATTCTTACAACAAATCGCAGAATAAAATTAATTAACGGATGAAATGCAGTGACCGGCGGTATAAACATAAATATAAATACCGCAATAATGAGCACAATGATTACAAAACTCGTACCGCATCTTTTATGTTCCTTGCTCTGACTGCGTACATTATCCACCGTAAGAGGCTTTCCGTGTTCTATGCAGTTAATGCACTTATGTTCTGCACCATGATACATATAAACTCTTTCTATGTCTTCCATCAGAGAAATGAGTTTTATATACAATATGAAAATCATCAGTCGCACAAGTCCCTCAATAAGCGCACATATGCGGCCCCCGACTTTTATGTTTACGGCTTTACATATGCTCTCGGAAAGCAACTGAGGAAATAACATAAATAAAAAGGCTGCGAGGATAATCGAAAATACCATTGTTCCAAAGAGAACCCAGCCTGTCATAAATCCCTCTTCCTGTTTATCTTCCGCATTACTCTTTTTTTCCGACTTATCTTTCTGCTTTTCATCTTCTTCATCATCGAAAAAATTGGCAGAATATGTAAGTGCCTTCATTCCGATTATCAGAGACTCAACAAGATTCACGGAGCCCCTTATAAACGGAAGTCCGAGCCATTTGTATTTCTCTGTAACACTTGTACAGGATTTAACATCCGTAACTATCGACTTGTCCTGAAGGCGCACAGAAACAGCATACCTGTCTTTGTTCTTCATCATTACACCTTCCATTACGGCCTGTCCACCGATTCCAGAATTCTTCATGACATTCCCTTTCTTCTCACACTGTCAATGCTCCTTTAACCAATTAACGGGTAGAGCGGATATATATTAACCCGGCAGTCAGCATATCGTTTTCACGTAGCGAAATACTTCTGTTTCTGCAAACCTGCCGACATATGTTCCCATGATATAAAATAGGCTGAGATGAAAACCATCCCAGCCTATTTTTACCGCATTTAATTCCGGGCTGCGAAACCGGTTCCGCCCAAAATTCAATTTTAAATTTAGAAACCGTACTTTTTGTTGAACTTTTCAACAGCACCACGGGCAGCAGCAGTCTTAGACTGACCTGTATAGAAAGGATGACACTTAGAACAAATTTCTACGTGGATTTCTTCCTTTGTGGAGCCTGTAACAAACTGATTTCCACAGTTACATGTAACTTTTGCCTGATAATACTTTGGCTGAATTGCTTCCTGCATTTTGTTCACCTCACATATTTTGTTTTCCATGTCTGACACATCCCAAGCAGCATGAATTATTTAAATCGATTAACCCGCTGCTAAAACAGCCTGTCAATCGTAACACAGCTTTTTTGAACAGCTCGTTAATTATAACACGCGATTTTTTTTTTGGCAATACCCAAGTTGATAATATTTGCCGTCTTTTAAGCTTTTTTGGTACTTTTTGTTTAGTATTTTCCAAAAACTCCCAAGGAACGTATTCTTATGACAAGCTCCTCATTTGAAGTTGTTGACTTAACAAGATTCAGAACTGACTCAATCGCCTCTTCACTCTTTGAACCGTTAAGTGCGGTTCTGATGAGATAATTCGCTTCTCTCTCATCCTTTGTAAGCAGAAGATCTTCTCTTCTTGTTCCTGACTTAGGCAGGTCTATTGCAGGAAAGATTCTCTTTTCTGAAAGGGATCTGTCAAGAACCAGTTCCATATTTCCGGTACCTTTGAATTCCTCGAAAACAACATCATCCATTCTGCTTCCGGTATCAACAAGTGCAGTTGCAAGTATCGTAAGGCTTCCGCCCTCTCTCATGCATCTTGCCGCACCGAAGAATTTCTTAGGCATATTGAGTGCTGAAGGATCAAGACCACCGGAAAGTGTACGTCCTGAGTTTGTAACGGTAAGATTGTAAGCTCTTGCAAGTCTTGTGATACTGTCGAGAAGTATACATACGTCATTTCCCATCTCTACAAGTCTCTTTGCACGCTCAATTACCATTTCGGATACACGCTTATGATTTTCGGCAAGTTCATCAAATGTAGAATAAATAACCTCTACCTGATCACCCTTTATTGATTCCTTTATATCCGTAACTTCTTCCGGTCTTTCATCGATAAGAAGAATTATCAGCTTGATTTCAGGATGATTAACGGTGATTGCATTTGCCATCTGCTTAAGCAATGTTGTCTTTCCGGCCTTAGGCTGTGAAACTATCATACCTCTCTGACCTTTACCTACAGGAGATACTATATCAATAAGTCTCATGGCAGGTGAACATTCCGGAGTCTCGAAATGGATTCTCTCATGAGGAAATACCGGTGTAAGGTTCTCAAACTTTGTTCTTGTATGAGGATCGTCCGGTGAAAGTCCGTTAATTGTCTTTATAAGACAGAGTCCCTGATATTTTTCGTTTGGATTCTTAACTTTAAGACTTCCCTTGACCATATCACCTGTTTTAAGACTGAACTTTCTTATCTGTGTAGGTGATACATAAACATCATCCGGTCCCGGAAGATAATTATCACATCTGATAAAGCCATAACCTTCAGGACAAACTTCAAAAACACCCTCACGGATTATGCCGCTGTCCTGGAATGTTCTTTCATGAGTAATTTCATTACCATCATTTGTTCCTTCAATATTTTTATCAGTCTGATAATCATATGCTTCCTGCTTTTCAAAACTTGCAGCTCTTTCATATGTGTAACTGATATCGTTCTGTCTCTGGAAGTTATTTCTTTCGTAACCCACAGTATCATTGTTTCTGATATAACCGCCGTTTCTGTCATAACCGCCCACTTCATTATTTCTTCCGTAGCTGTTATTTCTGTCATAACCGGTTGTTTCAACATTTCTGCCATATACATTATTACGATTGTAATTGTTGGAATATCCATTGTTACGTCCATAACCATTCATGTCATTGTTTCTGGCATATCCGTTACCGTCATTATTTCTGGCATAACCGTTATTGTCATTGATTCTTGAATAACCGTTCATGTCATTATTTCTTGAGTACGAATTGTTTCTGTCAAAGTTATTTCCGGAAGCGTATCTGGCATATCCCTTACTTCTGTCATAGATTGAGCTTTCCGTATTGCGGCCCAGGCCGTTATTACGCTCATAGCCGCCATTTCTGTCATAGGCATTATAGCTGCTGTATCCGCCAATTCCTTCATTGGTTCTTCTCTGAACAGGCATTGTTCTCTTAATGTCCATTCTTGGGTCTGCGGTATATGTTCTTATTGTCTGTCTTGGAATACTGTTATTTAAAGCTCCTGTGCTTACCGGTTCAGGCTGCTTTAATTCAGAATTAGTCACTTCCTTAACAGCATTTTCCGCTTCCTTTTCTGTTTTTTCTCCCTGGGATATACTCTGTACAGCTTCAGATGCTGTCTGTACAGACTGAGATTCTTCAGTAAATTCCTTCAATCTCTCAATAAGCTCATTTTTTCTAAGGGCAGTAGTACGCTTTACGTTATGTTCCTTTGCATACTGTTTTAATTCTGCCAAAGACATGGCATCAAAATTCATTTCTACCTCCCGGCGCATATCATTACACGCTGCAAAAATAAAATGCAATAAATATAATTAACCGGTCATACAATATTACCTGATACCGGTTGAAAAAATCTTGCCGTTTATAAAACTGTTTTTCTTTTATCAAAAATTTGGATACAAAAAGATAATTCTTTAATTCGGCCATGGCTGCGCCTTTGCAGCCATGGTCAAACAAATTTTATTCCTCATCTGATGAAGAAAAATCTACTTCATCTGCATATACAAATTCATCTTCGTCGAATGCAAGCTCATCATCATAGAAAATATCATCTTCGTAGATAACATCATCAGCAGGCTCATGTTCAACAACTGTTTCCTTAACCTCTGCCGGTTTCTTTACAGGAACAACTATTTCCTCTTCCTTAAGCTTCTTCTTAAGCTCTTCGAGTCTCTTTGCCTCTCTTGCATCAGAATCAAGTTTAACATTGCGATAAACATTCATGCCGGTACCTGCCGGAATCAGCTTACCAAGGATTACATTTTCCTTGAGACCGATAAGCGGATCAACCTTGCCTTTGATTGCGGCATCCGTAAGAACTCTTGTTGTTTCCTGGAATGATGCTGCTGAAAGGAATGAATTTGTTGCAAGAGATGCTTTTGTAATACCAAGCATTACCTGCTCGCCTGTTGCAGGTTCTTTACCTTCTGCAATAAGCTTTTCATTTCCTTCTTCAAAGTCAAGTATGTCAACCATTGTTCCCGGAAGATATTCAGAATCTCCATTGTTCTCGATTCTTATCTTCTTGAGCATCTGACGTACAATTACTTCGATGTGCTTATCATTGATTTCAACACCCTGAAGTCGATATACTCTCTGAACTTCAGCAATCATGTAATCCTGTACTGCACGAAGTCCCTTTACACGGAGAATATCATGTGGATTTACGGAACCTTCCGTAAGTTCGTCACCATCCTCGAGAACCTGACCTTCCTCAACCTTGATGATTGAACCATAAGGAATGAGATATGCCTTTGACTCACCTGTTTCAGGATTTGTAATGATAACTTCTCTCTTCTTCTTTGTATCTGAGATTGAAACAATTCCACCGAATTCTGCGATAATTGCAAGACCCTTTGGCTTTCTTGCTTCGAAAAGCTCTTCTACTCGAGGAAGACCCTGTGTGATATCATCACCGGCAACACCACCGGTATGGAAAGTTCTCATTGTAAGCTGTGTACCAGGCTCACCGATTGACTGTGCGGCAATAATACCTACAGCTTCACCGACCTGAACAGGCTCACCCGTTGCCATGTTGGCACCGTAACATTTTGCACAGACACCAATGTGTGAACGACATGTAAGTGCTGTTCTGATTTTAACCTTTGCATCAAGACCTGCCTCTTCAATGCTCTTTGTGGCACATATTCTCTTTGCTCTGGCAGGTGTAATCATCTGATTCTTCTTTACGATGATTTCACCATTGTCATCATATATTGTTTCACAGGCTGTACGTCCTGTAATACGTTCCTGAAGGGTTTCAATTGTTTCCTTACCCTCCATGAATGTCTTAATAGCCATTCCCGGAATAACTTCCGCACCTTCTGAACAGTCTACTTCACGGATGATAAGATCCTGTGAAACGTCAACGAGACGACGTGTAAGGTAACCTGAATCGGCTGTTCTGAGGGCTGTATCGGAAAGACCCTTACGTGCACCGTGTGCTGAAATGAAATATTCCAATACGTCAAGACCTTCTCGGAAGTTAGCCTTGATAGGGAGCTCGATAGTCTTACCTGATGTATCTGCCATGAGACCACGCATACCTGCAAGCTGTTTAATCTGCTTGTCAGAACCACGGGCTCCGGAATGTGCCATCATCTTAATGTTGTTATATTTATCAAGACCGCTGAGAAGCTTCTCGGTAATTTCATCATCGGCCTGCTTCCAAGTGGTAATAACCATCTTGTAACGCTCATCCTCAGTCATGAATCCCTGCTTATAAGCTTCCGAGATCTGAGCTACTGTTTCCTCTGCTTTTGCAAGAATTTCCTTCTTTTCAGCAGGTACGGTCATGTCACTGATGGAAACCGTCATGGCTGCTCTTGTTGAATACTTGTAACCGAGTGCCTTTACATGATCAAGTGTTTCCGCAGTTTTTGTAGCTCCGTGTGTATTAATACACTTCTCAAGAATTCCCTTAAGTTCCTTTCTCTTAACAAGGAACTCAATTTCATTAAGGAACTTGTTCTCAGGCTTTGTTCTGTCAACATAACCCAAGTCCTGAGGAATTACTTCGTTGAAGATGAGACGACCAAGAGTTGTTTCAATGATACCGCTCTCAGTTACTCCGTTTTCATCAGTAATTTCTCTTCTTACCTTAATCTCTGACTGAAGTGTAATGATTTTGTTTTCATATGCCAGGATTGCTTCATTTATGCTCTTGAAGAACTTGCCTTCACCCTTATCTCCCGGCTTAGTCATTGTAAGATAGTAGATACCAAGTACCATATCCTGTGAAGGAACTGCTACAGGACCACCATCAGATGGCTTAAGAAGGTTGTTAGGTGAAAGAAGAAGGAATCGGCACTCTGCCTGTGCTTCCACACTGAGTGGAAGATGTACCGCCATCTGGTCACCGTCGAAGTCGGCATTGAAGGCTGTACAAACTAACGGATGAAGCTTAATTGCCTTACCCTCTACGAGGATAGGCTCAAATGCCTGAATACCGAGTCTGTGAAGTGTCGGAGCACGGTTAAGCATTACCGGATGTTCTTTAATTACATCTTCGAGTACATCCCAAACCTCTGTCTGAAGACGTTCTACCATCTTCTTTGCAGACTTAACATTGTTTGCGATTCCTCTTGATGTAAGTTCCTTCATTACAAATGGCTTGAAAAGCTCAATTGCCATTTCTTTTGGAAGACCGCACTGATAAATCTTAAGTTCAGGACCTACTACGATAACCGAACGACCTGAGTAGTCAACTCGCTTACCGAGAAGATTCTGTCTGAATCGTCCCTGTTTACCCTTTAACATATCAGAAAGGGACTTAAGGGCACGGTTTCCCGGACCTGTTACAGGACGACCTCTTCTTCCGTTGTCATTAAGAGCATCAACCGCTTCCTGAAGCATTCTCTTTTCATTTCTTACGATGATGTCAGGTGCTCCAAGGTCGAGAAGTCTCTTAAGACGGTTATTTCTGTTTATGATACGACGATACAGATCGTTCATGTCGGATGTTGCAAAACGTCCGCCTTCAAGCTGTACCATTGGTCTTAAATCCGGTGGAATTACCGGAATTACGGTAAGAATCATCCATTCAGGCTTATTGCCGGACTCTCTGAATGACTCTACAACCTCAAGACGCTTAATGATTCTTGCACGCTTCTGACCGCTTGCTTCCTTAAGTTCTTTCTTGAGTTCCTCCGAATCTTTCTCCATATCAATTTCCTTAAGGAGTTCCATGATTGATTCGGCACCCATTCCTGCACGGAATGAGCCATAACCGAATTTTTCAACCGCTGCATTGTATTCCTGCTCCGTAAGGATATCCTTCTTGTGAAGATCCGTAGTTCCCGGATCAAGAACGATATAATTTGCAAAATAAAGAACTTTTTCAAGATTTCTTGGGGAAATGTCAAGAATAAGTCCCATGCGGCTTGGAATACCTTTGAAGTACCAGATGTGTGACACTGGTGCCGCAAGGTCAATATAACCCATACGCTCACGACGAACCGATGCCTTTGTTACCTCAACGCCACATTTATCGCATATAATGCCTTTGTTACGAATCTTTTTATATTTTCCGCAGTGACACTCCCAGTCTTTCTGAGGTCCGAATATCTTCTCACAGAATAGACCGTCTCTTTCAGGCTTTAAAGTTCTGTAGTTGATTGTCTCCGGCTTCTTTACCTCGTACTCGCTTATATCACCACTTCTTCCGGCTCTTGCCCACTCTCTGATTTTCTCAGGAGAAGCAAGTCCGATTTTAATTTTATCGTAAGTTATCTGTCTTACGCTATCATCTATCATTTCAGCTGACATACCAGTGCCCCTTTCTTAAATACAATGGAAAAAGTGTAATTTAAAAACCGTTACGGATTTTTAAATATCCATGTTGTCAACGGAAGCTGCATAATCTCCGAAAAGATCTCCGCTTCTGTCAGGCACCACTTCACCAAATCCGGCTTCTCCCATTCCTTCGTAAACCGCCTCATTGTTAGGTTTATTACCTTCCATGAGTTCTTTGGTTTCTACACTGTTATTAATTGAGTAATCAATTTCCTCAGAAAGAACTACTTCGTTACCTTCCTCATCGAGTACCGTAACATCAAGAGCAAGTGACTGAAGTTCCTTAAGAAGTACCTTAAAGGACTCAGGAATTCCCGGCTCGGAAATGTTTTCACCCTTGATAATGGCCTCATACGTCTTCACACGTCCGGTAACATCATCAGACTTAACCGTAAGGATTTCCTGAAGAATGTGAGCTGCACCATATGCTTCGAGAGCCCAAACTTCCATTTCACCGAAACGCTGTCCGCCGAACTGAGCTTTACCACCCAGAGGCTGCTGTGTAACAAGTGAGTAAGGACCTGTTGAACGTGCATGGATCTTATCGTCAACGAGATGATGAAGTTTGAGATAGTGCATGAAACCGATTGTTACATTACCGTCAAACGGCTCACCGGTACGACCGTCACGAAGCTGTACCTTTCCATCCGGTCTGATTGGAACACCTGCCCACTCTTTTCTGTAATCCTGATTTTCAATGAGGAACTTCATGAGTTCAGGATTAATCTGGTCTTCATATTTCTTTTCAAACTCGTCAAGCGGCATGTTTGCATAATCATTAGCCAGCCTGAGGGAATCTTCAATATCCGTTTCCTTCGCGCCGTCAAAGACAGGGGTTGAAACCTTAACGCCAAGCACCTGAGATGCAAGACTTAGGTGAATTTCAAGGACCTGACCGATGTTCATTCGTGAAGGAACGCCGAGAGGGTTAAGCACAATATCAAGAGGTCGACCGTTAGGAAGGAATGGCATGTCTTCAACAGGGAGAACTCGTGAAACGACACCCTTGTTACCGTGACGACCGGCCATCTTATCTCCAACCTGAATCTTTCTCTTCTGTGCAATATATACTCTTACGCATTCATTTACGCTAGGAGCAAGTTCATCATTATTTGCTCTTGAGAAAACTTTTGCATCTACGATGATACCGAATTCACCATGAGGAACTCTGAGGGATGTATCTCTTACATCTCTTGCCTTCTCTCCGAAAATTGCACGGAGAAGTCTTTCCTCTGCAGTAAGCTCTGTTTCACCCTTTGGAGTTACTTTACCTACAAGGATGTCACCTGATCTTACTTCAGCACCGATTCGTATGATACCTCTTTCATCGAGGTCCTTAAGGGCTTCTTCACCGACACTTGGAATGTCTCTTGTAATCTCTTCCGGTCCGAGCTTTGTATCTCTTGCTTCTGCTTCGTATTCTTCAATATGGATTGATGTATATACATCCTGCTGAACAAGTCTTTCACTAAGAAGAACAGCATCCTCGTAGTTGTAACCTTCCCATGTCATGAAACCGATGAGAGGGTTCTTACCGAGGGCAAGCTCTCCATTGGATGTTGAAGGACCGTCTGCAATAACCTGACCTTTTTCAACCTTCTCACCTTTATTTACGATAGGTCTCTGGTTGATACTTGTTCCCTGATTGCTTCTTACGAACTTCTGAAGTCTGTATTCATCAATATCGCCTTCTTCATTTCTGATAAGGACAACATCCGCTGCTGCTCTTTCTACCACGCCGGCATTTTCTGCAACAACACATACACCCGAGTCAACTGCCGTCTTCATTTCCATTCCCGTTCCTACAACAGGAGACTCTGTGAAAAGAAGAGGAACTGCCTGACGCTGCATGTTTGATCCCATCAGCGCACGGTTGGCGTCATCGTTCTGAAGGAAAGGAATCATCGCCGTAGCAACCGAAAATACCATCTTAGGAGAAACGTCCATAAGATCAATCTTACGTTTTTCAAATGAAGATGTTTCTTCACGGAAACGGCCGGATACACTGTTATTTACGAAATATCCGTCTTCTGTGAGAGGCTCGTTAGCCTGAGCTACAACATATCTGTCTTCCTCATCTGCCGTAAGGTAAACAACCTCATCAGTTACTCTAGGATTAAGAGGGTCTGATTTGTCGCACTTTCTGTAAGGTGCTTCAACGAATCCGTACTCATTGATTCTTGCATATGATGCAAGTGAGTTGATAAGACCGATGTTAGGACCTTCAGGTGTCTCGATAGGACACATTCTTCCGTAGTGTGTATAGTGAACGTCTCGAACTTCGAATCCGGCACGGTCTCTTGAAAGACCACCCGGTCCGAGGGCTGAAAGACGTCTCTTATGTGTAAGTTCGCCAAGAGGATTGTGCTGATCCATGAACTGTGACAGCTGTGAACTTCCGAAGAATTCCTTCACGGCTGCAGTTACAGGTTTAATATTGATAAGGCTTGAAGCAGTTACCGTAGCAGGATCAAGTGTTGTCATACGCTCACGGACAACTCTTTCCATTCTTGACATACCGATACGGTACTGATTCTGAAGAAGCTCACCAACGGCACGGATACGACGATTGCCAAGGTGGTCGATATCATCCTGGAAACCGATTCCGTACTCAAGATGCATATTGTAGTTTATGGATGCAATTATATCTTCTTTTGTGATATGTTTAGGGATAAGGTCGTTAATTCTTGCCCTGATTGCTTCCTTAATATCCTCTTCCTCGCTGAACTCCTCAAGAATTGCAGTAAGTGCAGGATAGTAAACCAGCTCGGTTATGCCGAGTTCTTCCTTGTTACATGGGAAGTAATCAGTAAGTTCAACCATCAGGTTTGAAAGAACCTTAACATTCTTTTCTTCTGCCTGTACATATACGTAAGGTACTGCCGCATTCTGAATCTTCTCTGCAAGTTCTTCAGAAACAACGGTTCCTGCCGATGCAATGATTTCACCCGTAGATGCATCAATAACATCTTCCGCAAGCGCAAATCCCGTAATTCTGTTCTTCAGATGGAGCTTCTTGTTAAATTTATAACGTCCAACCTTTGCAAGATCATATCTTCTTGCATCAAAGAACATTGCATTAACCAAAGATTCTGCACTTTCAACAGAGAGAGGCTCGCCCGGACGAAGTTTCTTGTAAAGTTCAAGAAGACCATCCTGGTAATTCTCTGAAGGATCCTTTGCAAAAGTAGCCTCAATTTTTGTTTCTTCACCGAAAAGATCTCTGATTTCCTGATTTGTTCCATAACCAAGAGCACGAACAAATACCGTAATTGGGACCTTTCTGTTTCTATCTACACGAACATAGAAAACGTCATTTGAGTCAGTCTCATATTCAAGCCACGCACCACGATTCGGAATAACTGTACTGGAATAAAGAGTCTTTCCAATCTTATCGTGTCCGATATTGTAGTAGATACCCGGTGAACGCACGAGCTGACTTACAATAACTCTTTCCGCACCATTTATTACGAAAGTACCGGTAGCGGTCATTACCGGAAGATCTCCCATGAAAATCTCATGTTCACTGATCTCATCCGTATCTTTATTGTGAAGTCTTACAACAACATGCATAGGAGCGGCATATGTAGCATCTCTTTCCTTACACTCCTCGATTGTATACTTCTTCTCTCTAAGTTCATAGTCTATAAATTCAAGACTAAGATGACCGGCGAAATCAGTAATTGGAGAAATATCCCTGAACACTTCATAGAGTCCTTCTTCCAAGAACCAGCGATAAGAATCCTTCTGTACCTCGATAAGGTTAGGCATCTCAAGGATTTCTTTCTGTTTCGAATAACTCATTCGAACGTTTTTACCGACTTTGACCGGATGAATTCTATTCTTATCCATTGACGTTTTCACTCCTTGACTGTTTAATAAGTCTATTGTATAATGCAAATGTGCATAGTAATACCCATGTTACACAATAGTGCATTTTTTATATTATCACCGTAATTTCAGCTTGTCAACACTGATTTTACGTTTTTTTATCGCATTTTTCACTTTTTATGCAACAAAAACGGCTGATTTTGATTTATATCTGCAAATATACTGATTTATCCGGTTTCAAAGCTGACATTGCCTTGTTTTTTCTTTCTGAAAAAGGCATGAAATATAAAAGAACCCCGAAAAACCGATCTCTTATGACAGGTTTCTCAGGATTCTTTTTTTATCACTCTTTTTTCTCTTTCAGTTTCTTATAAAAAGCAAACGCCCCGGCATTCTTTATCCACAGGTAAACAATCGAAACACTCCATAAAATCACAATTGCAGACACAGAGTATACAATCATGTGCTTTGGAGACAGCGGGCGCTCCCTGTTCCACAGATAAGGGCTCTTACTTCCAAAACTCAGACAGCAGAGCAGAATTTCCGTTGATGCAAGTGTCAGAACCGTTGACTTCATCAATATTATAAGAAGAAAAGCAACCGATTGTATCAGAAGACTCAAAAGAGCGGTTTTAATACACTCCGACTTTACCTTCAGACCAAAACATCCGACAATCCCATAAGCAGCAATCGTCAGGAGAAGAAAAAACAAATCAAAAGCCATCGCCGTTTTCCATGGTTTTGGCTCCGTAAAATTAAGCAGATCAGATTTTTTCCCTTTTATCCGGTTTTCCATAAGTTGGAGTTCCCATATAAAAGACATCGCCGGTATTAAAATCTGTATTGCCTTTAGTGCATATAAATCATTTTTAAAACCACCCGGTGCATAATACGCTCTGACCGCAAGAGGAAAACCCGCCAAAATACACAGACACACCGCCCAGAACCAGAATCTCTGATGCTTTACAGCTATTTTGATTTTTTTCGCACATCGTTCAACAAACATAAATAACCGTCCTCAACCGTCGGGGAAACAGGCGTCTCATCCGTCTTTCCCTCAATAATCACTCTGGCCATAGGCTCATCTGCCGTATAATACTGGATTACTGCGTCCTCCATGCCCCTGCTTATAACCTCATACTCAGGTACACAGTATACTTTTCCCGCTGCAAATTCCGCTACTTTTGACGTCTCACCATCAAAACACACTTTACCTTCATGCATCACTATCAGTCTGTCGCACAGGTTTTCAACATCCTGCATAATATGCGTGGTTATAAGAACACATCTTCCTCTGCATACTTTCTCAATAACCGAACGGAACCGTATCCTTTTCTCCGGGTCCAACCCCGCGGTCGGCTCATCCAAAATCAAAATCTCAGGATTTCCCAAAAGACTTTGAGCCAGACCAAGACGTCTGAGCATTCCTCCGGAAAGCGACTCCACTTTCGCAGACTTCTTATCGGTAAGACCTGTTTTTTCGAGCAGATCCGGAATTTCTCCGGCTGCATCTTTTCCTTTGTACCCGGCGAAGAATTCAATGTTTTCTTCAACCGTCAGGTTTGAAAATAAAGTAAACTCCTGCGGCATATATCCAATTCCCTTTTTACCGCAGTCCAACATTATCTTCCCCTTATACGGAATCAATCCGCATATGCACTTCAGCAATGTTGATTTTCCGGCTCCATTCTCTCCAAGAATCCCATATATATATGTTTATCCAGTTCAAGAGACACTTCGCTCAAAGCCTTCTTTTTTCCAAATCTTTTATTCAGCGAATCTATTTTGCTAACCATTCGGAGCCTCCGTTAATTCAATCAATTAGTACTTCCCTCACTGAAAACAACCATGTAATTACTGCCTGCAAGAGTCTTATTGCCGGCATCCCTGTTTCGATATGCCATCCAGTTGCCATAAAAACAATACACATCTCCGCCATTGTTCTTCAGAGATGTCTCTGCTTCCATCATCTCTGATGCATACTGTTCCCAATCTGCAATTCCATTATCATTTCTGTAACTGTAATCCATTTCGATAGGATATACATAATTAATATTGTCTTTTACATCTTCCGCAACCATGCCGCCTGCCATAACAAGGGAATCTGTCTTTCCTTCAAAAGAGTTTCCGTCTTTTTCCAAGTCAGCATACAACTCATATATGCTGTCGGCTTTCACAACATAATCAGCTTCATTGTTTTTGCAGAAGCCAAATGTCAGCATACCGTACTCATCTTCCATCTCATATGAATAAATATGCTGTTCTCCCGGATATGGATACCATGGAAATCCGGCACATAATCTTACAGCATCATAATTGGCAATGCTCGGTGCGGCACTTCCTTTATACGTTACAGTCACTGACTCAACATCTCCATTGCCCTTTACGGCAAAATTATCTCCGCTGCGTGTATACTCAAGTGCATTACCTTTTTGGTCCTCGACACTTTTAATCTCATAAGGAGAGTAAAGCGTAAAGACATAATTCTCAAGATTTGAATTATCAACCCACATTTTTACGGTATTACTTAAATCCCATCCGGCCTTCAGGTCCATTTCATATTTTGTAACCTTGAATCTGGCTTTTTCCAAAGCTGTCTCATTGTCTTCATAATCATCCATTACATTTCTGTAATTCTGCCCATATAAATACAGGGCATCCTTATAATTCATTCTGTTAGACGATCCGAATCTGCTTACCGAAGGCATTAATGCCACAAAAAGTCCAAATGCAGCAACAAGAACCGCAGGAACAAGTTTTTTTACGGCAAAATCTTTTAATACAACCATAAGAATCAAAAAATTCATCCCGAGCCAGAACACGATAAGTCCCATGGAATACGCACTTATATGAAAACCGCTGTCTATGTCATACGCATAATTACTGAACTGCGGCATAATTTCAAACGGTCTCTGAAATGAAAGATTTACAAAAATACCGGTCATATCAAAAAATGGTCCCGACAACACAATTACAACAATGCCTATAATTGCACCGGCAATCGCTTTTTTTATAAATGACAGATTAACAGCAACCACAGCCGCTATCATTCCCGTAAGGAAATAATAGAAGAAAACATCTGATATAATCCTAAAAAGGTAAGCCGTATGGCCTTTACCGTGGATTGCAAACAAAATCGACTCAAAAATGATTATTGCCAGTGAAAGCATTCCTGTGTTAATCATAGAAAACTTTAATACGGCTTTGCATGTTTCTTTCTTGGATGATACCCAAAGAATCTGGGACGCGGAATTCTTTATTTGAAGAATAAGTTCAAATGTCATAAAGAAAATCAATGCAAACCATATATATGTATTATACAAAAAAGCCGAAGTAATTTCATACAACGCAACATTAGAATATTTAGTAAGTGCCGATACAGATGTTCTTATCGGATTAAAAAGCAACAAAACAAACCCTGCAGCCATTACAATACGAATCCATAAATTCTTTGCAAGGATTTTCCAAGACGCACTATATTTCATTTTTCCCTCCATTACTACCTTGATGTTATTTTGCTGGTACCCTTACCAAGACCTGATAGTTTTATCTTTGCAAAAGTTTTTCCTATATCAACATTTCCCTTTGCACTTTCTCCATGATCAACAGACAAACTATACCCCGGGTACTTGGCATAGCTTGCATTTACACCATCTCTATAGTATACTGTTAAGTTTACGTTACTACTACTGTTTCCCGATGCTGATACATATAAATCAAATATACCTATAGATGATGATACCGAATTTGAATACACTGCACCTACACCTGTTTTAGTAACTATTTCCGTAGCTCCTGCTGCTATTGACAATATCTGTGATGAAGCAATTAATGTTGCCACTGCCAATGCTACTTTTTTGTTCCTAATTTTTCTATTCATGACAATTCTCCTTTATTAATTCTATACAAATTTGCGCGCACTAAATCTTATATATCTATAATACACCTTCTGCTCATTATAGTCAGCTATGAATTATTACAAAAAACATCTCATTGCATTTTTTCTGCCGTCACCATTAGAATTTTAAAATTTGAAACGACACGTTTTGTGTACTCATGCGCATGTAAACTATATTTAATATGGCCATCATATCTCTGTTTTCTCTAGAGCATACATTTTTTCTGTTTCTGTATTTCTTATCCTTTTATCTTGAACCATTAATACTTACCACCAGTAAACATTAACAGCTCAACCATTTTCGTTGATAAAATAATCTTAATCAGTAATAGTTACAATATAAATATCTCAGTTTTTCTAATTCAAAATGAATCTTAAAAACGCAAAAAAGCACGGCTTCCGCCGTGCTTTTCAAAATTCAAAGAATTAAAATTACTTAAGAGTGATCTTAGCGCCAACTTCTTCAAGCTTCTTCTTGATATCTTCAGCTTCTTCCTTAGCTGCTGCTTCCTTAAGTGTCTTTGGAGCTCCTTCAACCATATCCTTAGCTTCTTTAAGTCCAAGTCCTGTGATTTCACGAACAACCTTGATAACCTTAACCTTCTGAGCTGCATCAAATGATGTTAATTCAACATCAAATTCTGTCTTCTCTTCAGCTGCTTCTGCTGCACCACCTGCTGCTGCAACTACAACACCTGCTGCTGCGCTTACGCCAAATTCTTCTTCGCAAGCCTTTACTAAGTCATTTAACTCTAAAACTGTCATTGCCTTAATAGCATCGATAAATTCCTGATTAGTCATTTTAATATCCTCCATAAATGTTTAATTACGGGCCGCGGCCCATGCCCCGCTTAAGCGGCTGTTTCTTTCGAAATAGATTTCAACTGCATTATGCAGCCGGATTCTCTTTTGCGTCTGCAATCTGCTTGAGAACTCTTGCAATATTTGCGATTGGAGACTGAAGGCTTCCAAGAAGCTTGGAAATAAGTTCGTCTCTTGAAGGGATTGTAGCGATAACTTCAAGACCCTTAGGATCATATAACTCGCCGCCTACAACACCTGCTTTGAATTCAATTGCATCAGCTTTCTTCTTTGTGTCAACTACGATCTTAGCTGCAACTGTCTCACTCTCCATAGCGAATGCAACAGCTGTAGGTCCATCAAGTTTTTCACTAAGAACTTCATACTGTGTTCCTGCGAAAGCCATCTTAAGATATGTGTTCTTGTATACTTTGTAAACAACACCATTTTCTCTGAAAGTCTTACGAAGAGCAGTATCCTGTTCTACTGTTAAACCGCGATAATCAACGAGAATGATAGACTTTGCATTTGCAACATTTGCCTTGATTTCTTCGATGATTGGAGCTTTTAACTCAACTTTTGCCATTGTGGTTTCCTCCTTATTATTTTATCGGCTGCCACAGCAATTATAAAAAAGCTGTCCATACCGAAGTATGAACAGCGAAAATTACAATGTAATAATTTGCTGACATATCCTGGGCAGGCGACTTGCTTACGCCCTAAAGGGGCACCTGCTGTCTTCGGCAGTCAATGAAATTTATAACATAATTTATATACGGTGTCAACACCTTTTTTCCGTTTTTTCAACGGTGGCATATTAGCCAAGCTTTGCAGGATTAACCTTGATTCCAGGGCCCATTGTTGAAGCTACTGTTACGCTTCTTAAATACTGACCCTTTGCAGCTGCCGGCTTAGCCTTGATGATAGCACCCATAAGAGCCTGGAAGTTGTCTGCGAGCTGTTCCTCTGTGAAAGATGCCTTTCCAACAGGAACATGGATAATGTTTGCTTTATCAAGACGATATTCAATCTTACCTGCTTTGATATCGTTGATAGCCTTTGTAACGTCCATTGTTACTGTTCCGGCCTTAGGGTTTGGCATTAATCCCTTTGGTCCGAGTACACGACCGAGACGTCCTACAGCACCCATCATGTCAGGTGTTGCAACTACAACATCAAAATCAAACCAGTTTTCTTTTGTAATCTTCTGTACGGTTTCATCATCACCGATGTAATCAGCGCCTGCAGCAAGAGCTTCGTCAACCTTTGTTCCCTTTGCAAATACGAGAACCTTTACAGTCTTACCTGTTCCGTGTGGTAATACTACTGCACCACGAACCTGCTGATCTGCATGACGTCCGTCAACGCCGAGACGGATATGAGCTTCAATAGTCTCATCAAATTTAGCTGTTGCTGTTTTCTTGAGAATTGCCATTGCTTCAGGAACTTCGTACTGAGCACCCTTTGTTATAAGCTTGGCAGCCTCATTATATTTCTTTCCTCTTTTCATATATGACCTCCTGGTGGTAATTGCGGAACACTCCAAGGTGTTCCTTCCACTTCACAATTTACTAAAAATTAATCTTCAACAACGATACCCATACTTCTTGCTGTACCGGCGATCATGCTGATTGCTGCCTCAAGGCTTCCTGCGTTAAGATCAGGCATTTTTGTCTCAGCAATTTTCTGAACATCTGCCTTGCTGATCTTTGCAACCTTTGTCTTGTTAGGTGTGCCTGATCCGCTTTCAATCTTGCATGCCTTCTTGAGAAGAACTGCTGCAGGTGGTGTTTTTGTAATGAAGCTGAAGCTTCTGTCCTGATATACAGTAATAACTACAGGAATGATAAGACCTTCCTGACCTGCTGTTCTTGCGTTAAATTCCTTAGTAAACTGAACGATGTTTACACCGTGCTGACCAAGTGCCGGACCTACAGGAGGAGCCGGTGTTGCCTTAGCAGCCGGAATCTGTAATTTGATGTAACCTGTAACTTTCTTTGCCATATTAGCGTACCTCCTAAAAATGTGGTGTTATCGGAAGAATCCTCCCACTTACCGTTTAGTTACATTTTAAACGGCAACTTATGTCCGCTGCCTTTACGGACAATGGTTCTTTTTTTCGCGTTGCTAACGCTCAACTCTTACTTCGTTAAAACCAATCTCAACCGGAGTTTCACGGCCAAACATGTCAACACTTATCGTAAGTGACTGTTTTCCGAAATTGATCGCTTTGATGACTCCCTGAGTATCAAGCCATGCACCGCTTATTACGGTTACTGTCTCACCCTCAACAAAGTCAACATTTATTACTTCATTGTCAGAAGTAATTCCCATGGATCTCATTTCATCTTCACCAAGCGGAACCGGTTTTGATCCCGGGCCGACAAATCCTGTGACACCTCTGGTATTTCTAACGACATACCATGTATCATCATTCATTATCATGTTAAGAAGTACATAACCCGGAAAAAGTTTCTTCTGAGTTCTCTTCTTAACTCCGTTTTTGGTTTCGATTACATCCTGCATAGGAACACTGACTTCAAGAATCTGATCCTGAAGCCCACGATTTTCTATCGTTTTTTCGATGTTAGCTTTTACTTTGTTTTCATATCCCGAGTAGGTATGAACTACGTACCATTTTGCCTCTGCCATATCATCACCTTTATCCTATCAGATAATCAAATCAATGCCATACTTCACAACATAGTCAATAAGTACAATAAGTACTGCCAGGATAACGGTAACAACAAATACAGCAATCGTTTCTCTTACCAGTGAACGTTTGTCAGGCCAGATAATCTTTTTGAACTCTGCCTTGATTCCGCTCCACCAGCTTGTTTTCTTTGCTGATGTTTCTTTGTTCTCGCTCATATCAAATCCTTTCTAAGCAGTAAATACTTACTTTGTTTCCTTATGCAATGTATGTTTCTTGCAAAATCTACAGTACTTTTTGGTCTCCATCCTATCCGGATGGTTTTTCTTTTCTTTTGTCATGTTGTAATTACGCTGCTTACAATCCGTACATGCTAATGTAATTTTTACTCGCACAACTTCTACCTCCGTTTATATTTTTAGGCATAAAAAAAAGACCTCTTCCATAGCCATATAACAATATCACAGCCATTGGATTAATGTCAACTCTTTTTTGAAAATCTTTTTCAATTTAAGCAAAAAAAGCAGTTTCAATGCCAATTTTATCGTTTTATGGTCTCAAAGTCCCATAAATTATCCTTTTCAGGTCAGCCGGTTTTATATCCTTATAATACCATGCACGGGTTCCGACAGACAGAACTTGTGCATGGCACCGGATAATTAATTTTATTTACATTTCCTCAGGGCCGTTATAATCCTCGTCCTCATCACTCTCCACAAGCGGTATCAGACTTGCTGCAATAACACCTTTTCCCCTTTGTTTTATATAGATGTAACCAATACTGCTGAACGTGACCGCACCAAGGAAATTGACAAACAGATCCTTAATGGTATCTTTTAGTCCGACATCCAGATATCCGCCATCTATCTCCATCATTTTACCGTCATCATAAATTATTATCGTTTTATCGATATCATTCACTCTGACAGGAATATTACTGTTCGTTTCATCCAGATATACGGAAGAAACGCTTTTTACAAGTGTATCTTTCTGCATATCCATGCTGAACGCATGATCAATCGAATATTCAACAAATTCCCACATAATACCTATTGTCATCGAAAAGCAAAAGGCAACAAGTGCAAGAAATCCTGCCGAAAGCTGGAACGTAAACCGTTTTTTTCTGTTAAACAGGTCAACCAGACAAAACCCGAAGGCCGCAAACATAAAACCGTTGACTGTATGCAGCATGGTATCCCAAAACTTGTACTTAACATAGTAACATTCTATTTCGCCGAGTATTTCCGCACAGAAAACAAACAGATAAACAACTATTTCAAGTGCGGTCGGAAGGTCTATCCTAAAGTTTTTTTCGAAAAAAGGCGGAATCAGAAACAGTATACAGGCCAAAACACAAATCAGACAGCTTTCCCACTGTTGATTCATTGCAGACCTGATAAAAACTCCTATCGTAAGAACCTGCATCAGAACGTAAATTCTAAAAGCCTTCTTGTTGCTCTTTGCCTGTTCAATAAGAGACATATATATATCGGCAATTCTCCCTATTTTTTTTGGTTTTTGTTTTCTGCTCATAAAATCCTCTGTCTAATTTTATCCTTTCAGGGCTGCGATTATACCTTAAAATTCATTTGTTTAACCGTTCCCAAAACAACTGTTTTGTTTTAACCGGATAAGAGATTATCCCGTAACGATAAAATATGATAAATGCTTTTTCTTTACTATTCAAGGACTTTATTCTTTTTTTATATCTTTGAAAACCATATGTCTTCAGAACCGGAATTTCATCGGGGAAATTCCGGTAACTTCACAGCCGTTGACATGTAAAAAAATTTTTTCACGATGCTTCCACTCATTTCCGCCATCGACACGCCTGTATCAGACTGTAATTTCATCCAGACGCTTCTGTATGCATTCATCCACTTTTTCTTTATCCATCTCCAACACAATTGAAAGCTCCGACAACAGCTCTTCCTCAACCTGCCTGTAGTATCTCTCGTCCATACTGGTGATTTTTCTGCCTGCCTTTGCTCTTTCCCTTTTCCTCAGGTCAAGAGTTCTTATTATACCGCACCACTGACGCGGATCACAGGAAATAAATGCCTTTTTATACGTTTCCTCCCTCTGTCTGTCATCCTTTACTTCAAGCGGCTCTATTTCAGGGAGTGCATCAATGAGCTTCTGCGCCTCTTCACGACTCATAACCCGTCTCATTACAACCTTGTCATTATCAACAGGTGTAAAAATAATTCGCGCATTCTTAGCAGAAGGTATGAGTTTATAATACATACGATCGCTTTTCATGCCGCTCATCCCCATCTTTGTAATGTCTTCCACCTTGCACACGCCATTATTTCCGTACACTACATACTCACCTATTTCAAACATTCCTACCTCCATTAACATAAAACATAACACGGGTTTCTGCTTCGTTACAATCAACGGATTCATAACCCGCTCTGTTGTTTTCAAAGCATTCACCTGCAATGACACTTTCCCTGTAAGAACAAAGTACGTAACAGAAAAAATTCAAAAACTACATAAATATGTTAACAGATTTTTTGTTTTTTTGTAAGCACAAATTTCTTGTTTCGGCTATATAGAGAGTTTTTTTAATGCATTATATATGGTATGTGCATTAATTTCTGACAATTTAACAATTTTCAGCAAGAAAACATTCTCTATCTGCCCGTATTTATTATCTTGTTATCCCGGCAGCTTCGAATTCATCAGAAATCCGGGAATATCCCCTTTTCATCTTACTGTTTTGACAACACACTGTTAATAAACTGTTTTGCCCCTCTTGCCGAACGGCCGCCCTTCTCAAGCGCAAATCTTTCCGCAAGCATATCCAATTCCTCTTTGTCCATTGAAATTCCGTTTTCTTTTGCAAGTGACTCGACAATTTCAAGATAACATGCTTTATCCGGTTTTCCGAAAGTTACCTTAAGTCCGAATCTTTCAGAAAGAGAAATTGTTTCCTGAATCGTATCATTTCTGTGAATATCATCACCATCACGATCGGAAAAGCTTTCTTTTACAAGATGTCTGCGGTTACTTGTGGCATAAATAACGATATTATTTGCCCTTGCCGAAACAGATCCCTCAAGAATCGCCTTTAATGCACCAAAATCATCATCATTTTTATTGAATGTAAGGTCATCAATGAAAAGAATGAATTTCAAAGGCACACTGTTAAGTTCGTCAGTTATTGCAGGGATTTCCCAGAGCTGTTCCTTTCTTATTTCAACAATTCTCAATCCCTCATCCTTAAATTCATTAACCACAGCCTTTACCGTTGAAGATTTACCCGTTCCCGCATCACCAAAAAGCAGTGCATTTGCAGCCGGTCTGCCTGCAAGAAGCGCTTTCGTATTATCAATTATCTGCTGTCTCTCATACTTGTAGCCGTAAAGATCGGAAAGTCTCTGTCCGTCCGGGTGCTTAACCGGAACCAGTTTTTCATCCTTAACATAGAATACGTGATATTTGGCATATATTCCGTATCCGTACTTGGATATGTTTCTGATTCTGTCAAAATACTCCTCAACAAAATCATATGCCGTATTGTTCCACTTAGGAAGATAACCGTTGTAGTTAATATCAGATGCCAGTTCCTCCGGAGTGATTGCAGAGATTTTCTCGAAAATTTTCAATTCTTCCCTAACACACTGCTCCAGGAGTTCCGAAACCTGCTTACCCATTGCACACCTTTTTATGTAGGTGTTTTCATCATTTATTATGAGATTAAGAACATAATCACTCAGATTCTCTGAATTTTTATAGAGTCTGCCTGCAAATTCAGAATACAAATCAACAAGAATGTAAGAGTTTTCTTTATCTTTCAATGCCGCAAGATACACCTCAAGAGCCTCAATAACAGGATCTTTAAGAGTATCCCTGAAAATTGTCACTGCATGCATTTCCTTATTAAGTTCATTCAGTTTTTCGTTCATTTTCTTTCCGTTACGCACTCAGCATCTGCTCCTGATGTTCTTCAATCCTCCCCGGCATGACACTTTATTCCTTCTGATACTTTCCGACGAAACAAAATCAGTGAAACTTAAGTCTCACCTCAGTCACCGGTAATCATAAAGACATCCCGCGTAGTAAATGTCTGACTTACGTACTTCCTCCTTATAAAAAAGGGCTCTCCCTTAACAGGAGAACCCCAATATTAATATGTAAAACTATCCGGTTCTACCCCTTACCCGGATTTATGTTCTATTTGTTGAGAATTGCTCCCTCAGCTCCACTTGAAACAAGCGCTGCATATCTCTTGAGATAGCCTGAAAGTTCCTTTTTCTTAGGAACGAAAGCTGCCATTCTTCGGTCTATTTCTTCCTGTGGAACCTTAAGTTCAAGTTTATTTGCAGGAATGTCTATTGAAATTATGTCTCCATCTTCGACAATTCCTATCATGCCGCCATCAGCCGCTTCAGGTGAAACATGTCCGATACACGCTCCTCTTGTTGCTCCGGAAAAACGTCCGTCAGTGATAAGCGCAACACTGCTTCCGAGTCCCATTCCCATGATTGCCGAAGTAGGATTGAGCATCTCTCTCATTCCCGGGCCTCCCTTAGGACCTTCATACCTGATTACGACAACATCACCGGCAACAATCTTTCCTGCATCTATGGCTGCCTGCGCATCTTCTTCTGAGTCAAATACCTTTGCAGGACCTTCATGCACAAGCATTTCAGGAACAACCGCCGAACGTTTTACAACAGCACCGTCCATTGCAAGGTTTCCTCTGAGAACCGCAATTCCGCCGGTCTGACTGTAAGGATTGTCAATCGGGCGAATTGTCTCAGGGTCTGTATTCACACATCCGCTGATATTTTCGCCAACCGTCTTTCCTGTACATGTAATACATTCAGTTTCAATAAGACCCTTCTTTGTAAGCTCATTCATTACTGCATAAACACCGCCGGCTTCATTAAGATCTTCCATATATGTACGGCCTGCAGGAGCAAGATGACAGAGATTAGGTGTAACAGAGCTGATTCCGTTTGCAATGTCAAGATTGAGCCTGATTCCACATTCATTTGCAATTGCAGGAAGGTGAAGCATGGAATTGGTTGAGCATCCGAGTGCCATATCAACGGTAAGAGCGTTTTTAAATGCCTTTTCAGTCATTATGTCTCTTGGTTTAATATCATTTTTTACAAGCTCCATAATCTGCATTCCGGCATGTTTTGCAAGTTCTATTCTCTGTGAATATACGGCAGGAATTGTTCCGTTTCCGCGAAGTCCCATACCAAGAACCTCAGTAAGACAGTTCATTGAGTTTGCAGTATACATACCTGAACATGAACCGCATGTAGGACATGTCTTGCACTCATATTCAAGAAGCTTTTCATCATCTATCGTTCCGGCATTATACTGACCCACTGCCTCGAACATACTTGAGAGTGAAGTCTTTTTGCCGCCGACACGACCTGCAAGCATAGGACCGCCGCTTACGAAAATTGTAGGAATATTAAGTCTTCCTGCTGCCATAAGAAGTCCCGGAACGTTCTTGTCACAGTTTGGAACCATTACAAGACCGTCAAATCCGTGTGCCGAAGCCATTGCTTCCGTTGAGTCTGCAATAAGATCTCTGGTTACGAGGGAATACTTCATTCCCTTATGGCCCATTGCAATTCCGTCACATACTGCAATTGCAGGAAATACTATAGGAGTTCCGCCTGCCATTGCAACACCTAATTTAACGGCATCAACAATCTTATCAATATTCATATGTCCCGGTACTATTTCATTATATGAGGAAACTATACCAATCATCGGACGATTAAGTTCTTCATTTGTAAGTCCAAGTGCATGGTAAAGAGAACGATGCGGTGCATTTGCACTGCCGAATTTCAAATTATCGCTTATCATTTTTGTTCCTTTCTGACATTTTTTACCCATGTCTGCGAAGATTTATTTTTTATTCTACCACGATTCATATGTTTTTCAACAGCAAATTTCACAAATTCTCTTCAATCATACCTGTTGATTTCACGCTTTATTTATACTTTTTTAATTACTACGGCTTTTTAAATCGGATTTTCTATGCTAAACTAAATTATGTATGTGCTTTTACTGAGAAAGTTATGAAAAAAGCAGCCTAAGACAGCTTTCCTTTTTCACATACTTTAACAGGCTGCGGAAAAAGAGGATTTTTATGGCCCAGGATATAGAAAATAAAAAAACGGTCCTTGATGATGATGCCGCCATATATCAGGCATCCGGAGACCGAAACGAAAAGAATTCAGCCTTCAAAAAGTTTTCAACACTTTCCGGAGAAGAAAAGAAACAATATTTCAAAGACTATATGTTAAAGCCGATAATCATAGGTGTTGTGGCTGTTGTTCTCGTCGTTGCTTTCATCATAAGTTCATTCAGCAACTCACACTCAATTGCATTCAGAATTTCATCTCTCAGCCCTTATTATCTTGAAGATAAAGAGATGAACAGGCTTGCCGAATCCCTCAGCAATTACTGGCAGCTTGAAAAGAAGGAAGTAGTTTCCTACACCACAGGAATCGGACGGGACAATTTTGTAACACACATGACTGCCGGAACCCTTGACGTTGTAATCGGGGAAAAATCAGAGCTTGAACAATACGGTCATATGTTTGCTGACCTTGACAGAATTGACGATGAAATAAAAGCTCTTATCCCTGATGAGGCATACTGCGAGCTCACCTACACCTACATGGACAGGAACGGCAACAGCATCGAAGACACGACAAAAAGTGCCATCTATGTAAAAAATACCGTACTCAAAGACTTCATCGGAAATGACCTTTCAAATGTCGATAAAGAAAATCTCGTGATTGTATTCAATGCCGCAAGCCTCAGTGAAAAAGAAGAGCGCAGCGACTATAAAGCAGATTTCATCAGATACCTCTTCGGAGAAATTGAATTTGAAGAATAAACTGAAAAAGGTGTAACCTCTGACCTCTGTCGGAGATTACACCTTTTTATTTTCACCGTATCACATTAAACGGCTGTTTTAAAATTTATTTTGCACTAATCTTGCCCTGTGCAGTAAGAAGTTCTGCGATAAGAACGGCACCGCCTGCCGCACCACGCTTTGTATTATGAGAAAGTCCTACGAACTTCCAATCATAAACACTGTCTTCTCTGAGACGACCTGCAAACACGCCCATTCCCTTTTCGGAATCTCTGTCGAGTTTTGCCTGTGGTCTGTTATCTTCTTCAAAATATGTTATGAAATGTTCCGGAGCTGAAGGAAGGTTAAGTTCCTGAGGTAATCCCTTAAACTCTGCCCACGCCTTAAGAATCTGCTCCTTTGTAGGCTTTTTCTTGAATTTTACGAAAACGGCTGCTGTGTGTCCGTCTGAAACAGGAACTCTTAAGCACTGTGTTGTGATTACCGGAGATTCAGCCTTTACGATAACACCATCTTCAATATGTCCCCATATACGGAGCGGTTCCTGCTCACTCTTTTCTTCTTCTCCGCCAATGTAAGGAATTACGTTATCAAGGATTTCAGGCCAGTCTTTGAAAGTCTTTCCTGCACCTGAGATAGCCTGATATGTTGTTGCAACAACCTCAACCGGCTCAAATTCCTTAAGTGCATTAAGCATTGGAGTGTAACTCTGAATAGAGCAGTTTGGCTTTACAACTATAAAACCTCTTGTTGTACCGAGTCTCTTCTGCTGGAAAGGAATTACATCAAGATGTTCCGGATTAATTTCAGGAACTACCATCGGTACATCCGGTGTCCAACGGTGTGCGCTGTTGTTTGATACAACAGGGGTCTCTGTCTTGGCATATGCCTCCTCGATTGCTCTGATTTCATCCTTAGACATATCTACGGCTGAAAATACAAAGTCAACTTCTGCGGAAACCTTTTCTACCTCATTTACATTCATTACAACGAGATTCTTTACGGATTCCGGCATCGGAGTAGTCATTTTCCAACGGTCTCCTACTGCTTCTTCATAAGTCTTTCCGGCGCTTCTTGGGCTTGCTGCCACTGCAACAACAGAAAACCATGGATGATTGTCGAGAAGTGTTATAAATCTCTGACCTACCATTCCTGTAGCACCAAGTATACCTACTCTTAACTTTTTGTCCATTTCAGTTCCTCCATTTATTGTATTTTTCATCTTTCATCAGTTATGCAGACAAGATTATCACAGATTCAATTAATTGTAAAGTTTGCTTTCATACAAATCCAGCAGGTTTTTTAAATCTTCATACGTTTTAATGAGATTTACACTGCCCCTGAGCTTTGCTGATTCAGGATATCCCTGAAAGTACCATGCCGTATGTTTTCTCATTTCCTGCATGGCAATAAACTCACCCTTGTCTTCCACACTCATCGCCGCCTGCTTCAGAACCATTTCCCTGACTTCCGAAACCGATGGTCTTTCAACCCTGTTACCGGTCTCAAGATATTCGCTGCACCTCTTAAAAATCCACGGGTTTCCTCTTGCGGCTCTCGCTATCATTATGCCGTCTACGCCCGTCTGTTCAAGCATTGCGAGACAACTCTCTTCATCCGTCACGTCTCCGCTTCCGATAACGGGTATCGAAACGGCTTTTTTCACCCTCGCAATCGCATCCCAGTCAGCATGACCCGAATAATACTCACTTCTCAGTCTTCCGTGTACCGCTATTGCCGCTGCACCGGAATTATATGCCGCCACCGCCGCCTCAACACAGTTGTCAGTCGTAAACCCTTTTCTTATCTTAACAGTTACCGGCTTTCCTGCCTTTTTCACGACATTTTCCACAATCGCTGCTATTCTGTCGCAATCAGTCATCAAAAATGAGCCTTCACCATTTCCCACAACCTTGGGAACCGGACATCCCATATTTATGTCTATAAAATCAAAAGGACGATCCTTCACCTTTTCCGCCATATCTCCCAGAAGTTCCGGATCCGAACCAAACAGCTGTAATCCTATCGGATATTCCGACTCCGTAACTCTCAGTAGTTCTCCGGTGTTTGAATTATTGTAAAAAAGTCCCTTTGCACTTACCATTTCTGAGTAGAGCATGTCACATCCGCAATCGGCACAGAGCCTTCTGAAGACAGAATCCGTGACCCCTGCCATCGGGCCGAGCACAAGCCTTCCCGGTATGACAACATCTCCAACCTTAAAAGGTTTATTTAAGTTTTCCCAGCTCACTGACTATCCCCCGGACGATTTTTTCTCTGTTTTTTGTAAATAAGATATATACCCTTGAGTGTCAGATCCGGATCATATATGTCTATGGATTTTGTTTCCTCCGACATAAGCCTTCCCAGACCTCCGGTTGCAACGACCTTCATATCCGTAAGCCCGCTTTCTTCCCTGACTTTTTTAACTATATATTCAATCTGTCCGATATAGCCGTAAATCAGGCCTGCCTGCATACTGGTCACCGTATTTTTTGCAAGAATGCTGTCCGGCTTTTTCAGCTCAATTTCCGGAAGCTTTGCAGCCTCATTCCACAATGCATTTGCACTTATTCTTATTCCCGGACTGGTAATCCCGGCAATAAGTGAACCGTCCTCTGTAATGAGGTCATATGTTGTTGCGGTTCCGAAATCAATTACAAGAACCGGACCGCCGTAAATGTCATACCCGGCAACCGCATCCACAATTCTGTCCGCTCCCATTTCCGAAGGATTCGCAAGAGGAAGCTTAATTCCCGTTTTGGTTCCCACGCCGATAATATAAGGCTTTCGGTCAAGATACTTAATCATTGCCGATGTAAACGAATGCATGATTGCCGGAACAACCGAAGCAATTATTACATCATCAATCATTTCCTTGGAAAAACCCTTTGCCTTGAGGATGTCCAACACCATTATTCCGTACTCGTCCGACGTTCTCGGAGTCTTGGTAGTCATTCTGAAAGAAGATTTTATTTCTCCATCCCTGTCAAAAATACCGAAAGTCAGATTTGTATTACCGATATCTACCGCAAGAATCATCCTTTTTCCTCCATCAAAAAAATCAAGCACTTCCGTTTCCGATTATTCAAGCATAAACACTTTAAAGTACATCTCTAATGCCTCAAGAAGATCTTTCTTCTCTTCACGCATCTTCTTAATTTTAAGCACGCTTCCTATTTCATCAAAGAGCAAGTCTCCCTCGTCATAGGTTACTTCAAGCTCCAATGTGCCGTCCTTTTCAAAAACAAGCGTAAGAACTCCGCCTATTTCCTCCGTGTAAAGCACACACATTATCTGAAGTTCATCTTTTACCTGCTTAGGCAGATTTGCGAAATCTTCATTCAAATAGTATTTCTTTTCATATGCACTGCTACCGCAAAGCACAACTCTGTCCTGATACATATTTCACACTCCATTCAGCCTTATGTCACTCAGAACCAAAAGCGGACATGATTAATCCGCTTTTGTTCTCACCCGGTTCAGATTAATGAATCTTACCTGTAAGTGTTGCATAAATAACTGCCTTTATTGTATGCATTCTGTTCTCAGCTTCATCGAAAACCTTACTGTATACTGATTCAAAAACCTCATCCGTAACTTCCATTTCATTGATACCGAACTTCCTGCTTATTTCCCTGCCGACACCGGTATCAAGATCATGGAATGCAGGAAGACAGTGAAGGAAAATTACATCAACGGCTGCCGCCCTTATAACATCCATTGTTACGCGGTATGGTTCCAGATCTTTGATTCTCTCCGCCCATACACTGTCCGGCTCACCCATCGAAACCCAGACATCCGTATAAATTACATCTGCGTTTGCAGCACCTTCATTTACATCCTCCGTAAACTTCATTTTTGCTCCGGATGCCTGTGCATATACCTTGCACTGATTGATAAGTTCTTCATTTGGCCAATACTTCTTTGGAGCACAGCAGCAGAAATTCATTCCCATTTTTGTGCAGAGAATCATGAGTGAATTTCCCGTATTATATCTTGCATCTCCCATGTATGTAAGATTAACCCCCTTAATGTAATGGAAGTTGTCTCTTATTGTTATAAGATCAGCCAGCATCTGTGTAGGATGATATTCATTTGTGAGGCCGTTCCATACAGGTACACCCGCATACTTGGCAAGTTCCTCTACCTTTTCCTGACCGTAACCCCTGTACTCAATGGCATCAAACATTCTGCCAAGAACCCTGGCTGTATCCTTAATACTCTCTTTTTTTCCTATCTGTGATGCTGACGGATCAAGATATGTTGTGTGCATTCCGAGGTCCGCTGCCGCAACTTCAAATGAGCATCTTGTTCTTGTACTTGTCTTTTCAAATATTAAAGCTGCATTTTTTCCTTCACAGCCCTTTACGGGAATTCCCTTTTTCTTCTTATCCCTGAGTTCCTCCGCCAAATCAACAAGTGCCTTAATTTCATCAGGAGTGTAATCCTTTAAGGTAAGAAAAGATCTTCCGAGAAAATTAAATTCATTACTTTTTACTGCCATAATAACCCTCTTTCCGCGCACTTTTTTTTGGGGAAACATGCCGGTGCGCAAAACACATTTCCGATTATAAACCGCCCTGCGGTTCACATAAAATATATGCTCATACTTAGAAAAAATGTAACCGGACGACAATGATGCTTCTTCCATCGTCCGACGAAGCTTTATAACCAATCCGGTAAAAAGCAAAAAGCCGGCACCGAAGTGCCGGCATACAAGAAATTACTCTCTTACGGCCTCGCAAATACCATTTGCAAGTCCTGCCATTCCCTGAATTTCGGAAGGAATTATAATCTTTGTAGCCTTACCATCTGCTGCTTTTGCAAATGCTTCAAGACTCTTAAGTTTAAGTACATTTTCAGTAGGATTTGATTCATTGAGGAATCTAAGACCGTCTGCATTTGCCCTCTGGATTGTAAGAATTGCTTCTGCCTGACCTTCAGCTTCCTTAATGGTTGCTTCCTTCTTGGCTTCCGCACGAAGGATTGCTGACTGCTTTTCAGCCTCTGCTTCAAGAATTGCAGACTCCTTCTTACCTTCTGCAATAAGAACCGTAGACTTCTTTTCACCTTCTGCGATAAGAATCTGCTCACGTCTTTCACGTTCAGCCTTCATCTGCTTCTCCATTGCTTCCTGTATTGCTGCCGGAGGCATGATGTTCTTAAGCTCTACACGGTTTACCTTGATTCCCCAAGGGTCTGTTGCCGCATCAAGCGCACTTCTCATCTTTGTATTGATTGTTTCTCTTGAAGTAAGTGTTTCATCAAGTTCAAGATCACCGATTATATTTCTGAGAGTTGTTGCCGTAAGGTTTTCAATTGCCATGATAGGATTTTCTACTCCGTATGCAAAGAGCTTAGGATCCGTAATCTGGAAGAAAACAACAGTATCTATTCTCATTGTAACATTATCTTTTGTGATAACCGGCTGTGGTGGGAAATCAACAACCTGCTCTTTAAGAATTACTCTTCTTGCGACCTTATCAAAGATAGGCAGCTTAAGATGAAGTCCTACATGCCATGTTGTGAGATATCCTCCAACTCGCTCAATAACATACGCCTGTGCCTGAGGTACTACCTTAACACAGCTTCCAAAAATGATTACTGCAATTACCAAAATGATAATTACCCATATCCATGGTTCCATTACGCTTCCTCCTCATATTTTTCTACTATCAGTTTTACGCCTCTGATTTCTTTAATTATTACAGCGGCATTTTCATCTATAACTTTGTTATCGTCAGCGGAAAGTGCGGTCCATTCAATACCATTGACCATTACCTGTCCGGTGCCGTTAAAGTTATCAATTTTAGTCAGAACTTTTACTTTCTTTCCGATAAGCTCATCAATATTTGTCTTTGAATTTCCGACCTTCAGTTTTCCTTTGAAGAAAGGTCTTATTAAAAAAATCGTAAGTCCCGAAAATACTACAAATACAATAAGTTCAACTGCCACATGTCCCGTGCCGATAAACATGGCTGTGATTGCAGCCGCAAAAGCTCCGCACGCAAACCATATGGTAACAAGTCCCAATGTAAGAGCCTCAATTACCAAAAGTACAAGCGTAAGTGCAAGCCAAAATAAAACTCCCATATTCACCTCCGATTAATCCCCGGCAACTACTGTTCCGGCACCGGTGTCTGTGTGGAATCCGGTTCGGGTGCCGTCGTTACCGTTATCTCTGCATCAGGCGTTGCTGTTGCCGTAACCGTTATTTCAGGTTCAGGTGTTACCGTCAACTCCCCATCCGGAGTTACCGTAGCCGTTATCTCGGGTTCAGGTGTTACCGTCAGTTCTCCGTCAGGTGTTACCGTAACCGTAATATCAGGTTCGGGTGTTACCGTAACCGTCGTCTCCGGCTCAGGTGTCACTGTCGGTTTTTTCGTAGCGACTGGAGTCGTATCATCACTGTATGAGCCGCCTCCGCCATTTGAAGTTCCTATATTGCCGGGCCATTTATATCCCGGTACAAGAGTTACATGAAGTGAGGCATCTGTAACATCCGTTTTGCCGCCGATTGAAGAACCGCCGCCCACCGTACCGTTTCCGACCACAGGTGTAAGTGATGAATTGCCACCGCTGACACCACTGTTTGTTGCTGCCGTAAAAAGCATTACACAAATAAGAACCACTGATGAAAAAACAACAAACACAACCGAAGCCCAAATCATGTGCTTTCTCGTTATCTTTGAAAGAAAACCTTCCTTTTCTTCCCTATTAAAAAACTCATCATATAAATCATCGGAATCGTCAGAATCATATTCACCGGAGAATTCATCAAAATCCTCTTCTTCCCCGTCATAATCAAAGGAATCATATTTATCGGAAAACTCGTCAAAATCCTCTTCTTCCCTGTCATAATCGTCAAAATATGAATTATCCCTGACTCCTCTGCCGTTTCTGTTTCTGTTTGAAGCCATATTTACCCTTCTTTGTTACATTTTATCAGTTTTTTCTTCATGTCGAAAAAACCAATAATATTCGTTAATATACCACATTCGCAGAAGTATTACAAGACGTTTAACAACATTGAATCCACTAACCTTCAACGGCATTTTCAATCAGAAAATCAATTGCATAATCATAGAGCATACTTTCTCTGACCGACTCTTCCCCGTAGTTATCAAGAAACGACTGCTCATCTGAATAATTATATTCTTCAATGTACTCACTCATGTATTTTTTGTACTGAGCGTCGTTGATTTTCAGCTTTTCTTCATCAGCAATCGCCTGGAGAACAATCTGCTCCTTAACAAGATTTTCCACAACATCGCGAAGTTCCGTCTTGAATTCATCAAGACTCATACCGTAAAACTGCCCGATATATTCGGAAATCTCAAGTTCATAATTGGCTGCGGCACTTTCATACGTCTCATACATTGTATCATAGTATTCCTGTACCTTTTCATCTATGTCATGAAATTCCGAAGTTTCTATGATTTTACCGATAAGCTGGTTTGCAATGTTTTCATTTGCCTCGGCGATTTTCTCATCTTCGAGAATCTTTCTTACATACTCATCATACTCATCCGCTTTGGTACACTTACCATAGGTAATCTCGTCAACAAACTCATCCGTAATTTCAGGAATGTTCTTTGCCGACACATAGTTTATCACAACTTCAAAAGAAATCTCTTTGCCGGCATATTGAGAAAGTTTCTCTGTTCCTTTATATCCTTCCGGAATCTTTGCCGTAATCGTAATGCTTTCACCTACGATATGACCCAGGATTGCATTTTCAAATTCCTCAAACTCTCCCGAACCGATTTCGAAGTTTCCCGCACCATTTTCCAGAATTGTTTCGCCGTCCCTTGCCTCATAAGTGCAGTTGGCAATGTCTCCTTCTGCAAGCGGCGTGCCTTTACGGTCATCAAGCTTTTCATATCTTGTCTTGTTGTCTACAATCTTCTGTATTTCTGCCGCAACTTCATCATCAGTAACCGTACTGTCAACCGGAGTATACGTCAGTCCCTTATACTCTCCAAGTTTAACATAATCCGGCTTTCTGAAATAGGCAAAATAAACTGCCGTCAGCACAATTGCCACAAGTACCGCTACCGATGCGAGTATTATCACAAGTCTCGTCTTCGCCGGAAGGGCAAAAAAACCACCCTTCATCTTTTCATTTTTCTCTTCGATATCTTTTTTTACCTTTGACATTCTTACCTCTTTACCGCCACGCACAAACCATGCAGTGGCAAAATTTATAGACTCAAAAATATTATATACAAAGCAAATAAAAAAGTAAATCCCGGCGGTCAGGTTTATTCCGTCGGGATTTTGATATTTTTCTAAAATTTCTGTTAACATTCCTGTTTTATAGAAATGCTTCGGTGTGGGAGCAGGGATTTACCATGTTTATAATTGACTTACCATTCAACTCAAGCAATTACACATTTGGTTTTACACTTTGCCGACCGAATATCATCTACAACTTTACAATATATCAACATTTCTACTTTGCCGGTTCAAAATACAACTGACATTTTAAATGCAATTTGGAACGATTTTAATTTTCTAAAGTCCATCCTTTCAAATGGTATCTCACACCTATTCAGTTTATGAATGCAAATTGGAAAATAATTTCCTAGATATAAACAGGTAAGACCGTCTACCCGAAAGTAGGCGGTCTTGCCTGTTTATCACCGTTCCCAAGAAATTGCCGATTACAAGCGTTCACGCACCATCATCAAGGTATATCCGAGCAGATTTTGACCGTTCCATTTTGCTTTATCGAGTCTATCGGGATCCTTCATTGACAAACCGATACCCCAAATTCGATCTTTGACCGCACACTCTGCTAAAATAGCGTTGCCAGTGGCTTTGAGTTTTTCTTTCAAATTCTCATTTTGCGAAAACTTTGCAAGAAGTCCCTCATAAACCACGATCTGCCGAACACCGTTCCAATTATTTTCGTCGTAGTTCGACACTTTTCGACCGAGTGCCTTTATCTCGGCAACATCTTCAGTAGCAAGTATCTCAGCCGCCACAGGCTCATCGTGAAAGCAAACCGCTTTGCGGTACATCATAAACTGTTCCATTGATAAAAATGGCGTACCGTCAACCGTAAAGGCTGACGGATACCAATTGCTCAAATACCCGTTTCCCTCGTCAGGATTGTGAAAGCATACAACATTCATCATACGCTACCTACTTTTTGCACTGCCAAATCAAGTTCCAAGTCGTGCAGACCGTAATAGGCTTTCTTGATAAAGTCAAGTGGTACTTTTTTCAATACTTCAGAACTTGGAATGTCGTAATACCATTGATAGTAGGCATAAAATTCTCCAATCCAATCAGGCATAAAGCCATCAAGAGCTTTGCCGGACTTCAAAGAATACTTTTCTGTTTCGATGAAGTAGTCCCAAAGTTCTTTTGCACTCATTGTATTGACATAGGCTTTTGCTTCATCAATACTTTTTCTTGTTTTACTCGCCATATAAGCAGTAATAAAATCCTCAGTATTACAATCAGGATAGTTTTGAGCCACAAAATCAAAGAGTTTACCCTGATTTTCCACCACATCATTCAAATAACATTGTGCATATGCTCTCATAATCATCACACCTCAAAAAGCGTACTAAACACCTTTGTTACCTTTTTCCTCCTAAACAAACATCTTTTCAAGCACAGATTCCATCCATTGGAATGTCCTTGATAAGAGTAAGCAATCCATTTATAGCCTTTGTCTGTGTTCCCGAACTGTCACCGAGTTTGGAAAGACCTGTCTGTAAAGTATCAAACACCTTATCAAACACTTTTTTATGAGTGTTTGATATCAAACGACTGAATGCGGAAAGAGCATCACGAACATTGGATACATCAAAGTCCTTACCCATAGTCAGCCAAGTTTAGAAAAGATCTTTATAGGAGATAAAATAACCTATATTTTCCTGAACCCATTTCACCGTTTCATCGTCTTCCTCGGATACGGTTTTGATCAGTTCATCATCATAGTCATTTTCTTTTAAGAACCTAGCCTCTTTATCTGAAAGGTATTTATAGAATATAAAGCCGAGTATGTAATCCTTGTATTCATTAGCTTCAATTTTAGACCGCATTTGATTTGCTGATGCCCAAATCTTTTGAGCAAGTTGTTGTTTGTTCATATATAACAACCATCCTTTTCGTTTTTATTCAGGGGATATGTTGCCCCTCTTAATTGCAGTATATCACATTTACTGTCCATAAAAACGGACTTTGCTATTTGTCTGGAATAAAATCCATAATATCATCAGTTGTACACTTCAAGGCTGTGCATACCTTACCCAAGATTTCGGTAGTTACATCCTCATCTCGGCTCAATTTATTAAGAGCATACTTTGTAAGTCCTGCAGCCTCCTGCAAATCCTTCTTTTTCATATCTCTGTCAATCAAAATATGCCATAGTTTTTTGTAACTAACTGCCATAATTTCGTTCCTTTCTCTTGTTTGGGGAATATACTATCTATTATGACACAAATTTCCAGAATTACAATATTAATTCCTGATATCTCAAACTTTTTCCCTGTTTTGCAAACCTTTCTCCGTATAGATACTCAATAGCAAACCGAGATGCAACTTTGTAGTTCAACAACTGAATATTTGTAAACAAAATGTACATTATCCACAACTCAATGTACCCCAAACACTTTTCCGATTCCCCACAGCACACATCAAAAAAGGCACAATCACCGTTTTCCGTTGATTATGCCTTTAATTTTTCTTTATGATACGATTACATTAATTTCTTTATAGAGTTTATAAATATTCGCACCGTCAGATTTCACTTTTTTATGCCCATGGATTTTCTGTAGGATAGAGCATTCCCTTAGGCTGGTTAAATCCGATTTCTTCAACTCCGATATATTTGAAGACTTCAAAGATTGCCTTTGCATAGTGACCGAATGCAACTGCACCATGATGAGGGAAGTTCTTCTCGATAAGAACATGTCTGTAGAAACGTCCCATTTCAGGAATTGCAAATACACCGATTGCTCCGAATGAACATGTTGCAACAGGAAGAACCTCGCCCTGTGCGATATATGCACGAAGCTTGGAATCAGCAGTTGACTGAAGTCTGAAGAATGTAATGTCACCCGGCATGATGTCTCCTTCAAGAGTTCCGTTTGTTACTTCTACAGGAAGACTTCTTGCCATAATCTTCTGATTTCTCATCTCACAGCATGAAAGCTTCTTGGATGAAGTATTTCCACAATGGAATGCCATGAATGTATCTTTATGTGTATATGGGAACTTTCCTTCGATTGACTCCTTGTACATGTCTGCAGGTACGGAGTTGTTAATATCAAGAAGAGTTACAATATCATCACTGATAACGGTTCCTATGTATTCTGAGAGAGCTCCGTAAATATCTACTTCACATGAAACAGGAATTCCCTGTGATGTAAGACGGCTGTTTACATAGCATGGAACACACTTGAACTGTGTCTGGAATGCCGGCCAGCACTTTCCGGCAATACAAACATATTTTGAACGGCCCTTGTGTGCCTCTACCCAATCCTTAAGAGTAAGTTCGTACTGAGCAAGTCTCTCAAGAATTTCAGGTTTTTTGTTTCCTTCTCCGAGTTCTGCAACCATATCGGCAACAACCTCAGGAATTCTGGCATCATTTTCGTGCTTATTGAATGACTCGAAAAGGTCAAGTTCGGAATTTTCCTCGATTTCCACTCCGAGATTGTAAAGCTGCTTAATAGGAGCATTGCATGCAAGGAAGTTTGTAGGTCTTGGTCCAAAAGATATAATTTTAAGGTTCTTAAGTGCATAAACAGCCTTTGCGATTGGAACAAATTCATGAATCATGTCTGCACATTCATCGGCAGTTCCAACAGGATATTCAGGAATATATGCTTTTACATTTCTGAGTGCAAGTGAATAAGATGCATTAAGAACACCACAATATGCATCACCACGTCCGTCAGCAAGATCATCCTTGCTTTCTTCTGCTGCTGCACAAATCATTGCAGGACCGTCAAAGTTCTGGATGAGCATGATTTCTGATGTCTCAGGTCCGAAATTACCAAGAAAAACGCAAAGTGCATTACATCCTGCTGCTTTAATGTCATCAAGTGCTTCCTGCATCTGGATTTCACTTTCAACAATACATACAGGACATTCATAAATGTCGCTTTCGTCAAACTTTGCCTTATAGCTTTCAACAAGTGCTTTTCTTCTGTTTACTGAAAGACTTTCCGGAAAACAGTCACGGCTTACCGCAACAATACCGATTTTAGCCTTTGGAGTATTGTTCATCATAGCTTATACCTTCCTTATTCATGACCGCGGGCACACCCGTGGCGTAAATTTTCTTTTATCACATTATAGAATAAAACCGCCATGTTAGTCAACAAAGATATAATGACTTAAGTCGTAAATCTATGAACTTTCGTCTGTTTTTGCTCATTTTTGCAAACCGTAAAGACAATTCAAAAATCAAGTCCGCAAGTAACTTTCGCCTGTTTTTTGCTCATTTGTGTTGACACCTGCAAATCCGGTTATATAATACATGATGTAAAAACTGAGTGTTCGTAACCATCCACTCATAAAACAAAACTAAGGAGAAAAAATGAATAAAAAGGTTTTATTTATCACACAGGCTGCACTCATTGCCGCCCTTTACGTCGTTCTGACTTATTTCATTGCGGCATTTAACCTTGCCAGCGGCGCGATTCAGCTTAGAATCTCGGAGGCCCTCACAATACTTCCGGTCTTCACCCCCGCCGCCATTCCCGGGCTCTTTATAGGATGTCTTTTAAGCAACCTGCTCATGGGAAGCATAATCTTTGATGTTATTTTAGGTTCAATCGCCACGCTCATCGGTGCCGCAGGCACATATCTTCTGAGAAAACATCCATACTTTGCCCCTGTATTTCCCGTGTTATCAAATGCAATCATTGTTCCCTATGTTCTTAAATATGCATATGGACTCAATGATGCCTACCTCTACCTCGTTCTGACGGTAGGTATCGGAGAAATCATTTCCTGCTTTGTTTTCGGCCTCATACTTTACAATGCACTAAAGAACGTTAAGCATGTTTTTTTCATTGATTGACACCCTGTAGCAAAAGCAGAGGGATTTTTGCTGCAATCACTACTGCAATAAAAAAATACCGGTCGCCATTTCAGTCAGCGACCGGTATTTTTATGTTTTAATCTGTAAATATGCTTCCAAGGCTTTTCACCGCCGGCTTCAAACCCGAACCACTTCAATCAGGCGAATGCCTGTTGCAGACAATTATCGCCTGTCAATTAAAGTCTTGCAAGAAGTTCTTCTCTCATTTCCTCATAACCCGGTTTTCCGAGAAGGGCAAACATGTTCTTCTTATAAGATTCAACACCCGGCTGGTTAAATGGATTAACTCCAAGCATATAACCGGAAACGCCGCATGCGAACTCAAAGAAGTAGAATAACTGACCAAGAGAGAATTCATCCTTGCTTGGACACTTAACCATAAGGTTTGGAACTCCTCCATCAATATGAGCAAGAATTGTTCCCTTCATTGCTGACTTGTTTACGAAATCAACCGTTTTTCCGGCAAGATAATTCATTCCGTCAAGATCAACATCTTCTGCCTCAAGAACGATTTCATCAGCAGAATTTGTAAGCTCTACAACTGTCTCGAACATTATTCTGGCACCGTCCTGAATGAACTGACCCATTGAATGAAGATCTGTTGTAAGATCAACACTTGCAGGGAAGATACCCTTCTGGTCTTTTCCTTCAGACTCTCCGTAAAGCTGTTTCCACCATTCGGAAATGTAGTGCATTGATGGCTCATAGTTACAAAGGACCTCAACGGACTTGCCCTTTGAGTAGAAAATATTTCTTACTGCTGCATAAAGAAGAGCATCGTTTTCTTCAAAATCCTTTGTAAGGCACGCTTCACGCATTGCTGCAGCACCTTCCATAAGCTTATCAATATCAGCACCGCTTACGGCAATTGGAAGAAGACCTACAGCAGTAAGAACTGAGAATCTTCCACCGATATCATCTGGAACTACGAAAGATTCATAGCCTTCTGTATTGGCAACATTCTTAAGAGCACCTCTTGCCTTATCCGTAGTAGCATAAATTCTCTTATTTGCTTCTTCCTTACCATACTTGTCAATAAGCATCTTCTTAAATACTCTGAATGCAATTGCAGGTTCTGTTGTTGTACCTGACTTTGAAATCATGTTGATTGAGAAATCTCTGTCACCTATTGCATCCTTAAGGTCTGCAATATATGTTGAGCTGATGCTGTTTCCAACATAGTAAATCTCAGGAGTTTTTCTTACTTCCTTTGATACATTGTTGTAGAAGCTGTGGCGAAGAAATTCAATTGCAGCTCTTGCTCCAAGATAAGAACCGCCGATTCCGATAACAATAAGAACATCCGAATCACTCTGAATCTTAGCAGCAGCCTTCTTTATTCTAGCGAATTCTTCTTTGTCATAGTTTACAGGAAGGTCAATCCATCCGAGGAAGTCATTTCCCGCACCATTTTTATTTACAAGAGTTTCCTTGGCAGTAAGAGCCGCAGCCTTTACATACTCAAGTTCACTTTCATTCATGAACTTTGAAGCCTTGGAATAATCAAACGTTACATTACTCATATTCGTACCTCCGAATCTAAAGTTTATCCGTCATTTATCTGACGTCACATACAGATTCATTTTATCACTATCCACTTGTCAGTTCAACAACTTTTTTCTTCCTGCCGTTTTTTCTTCTCCTTAAGATATTTATTTCTCGTTGCCATACCTCCTCTAAGATGTCTTTCTTCCTTATTTACATCAAGTACCTTCCTCACCTCTGCTGCCAACGACGAGTTAATGGTTTCAAGTTTTTTTGTTACATCAATATGTACGGTTGACTTACTCACCCCAAACCTTTTTGCCGCCTGCCTCACTGTTGCCTTATTTGAAACGATATAGTCAGCAATTTCAGTTGCTCTTAATGCTATGGACTCCTTCAATAAAAAACCCCTGATATATCAGTTTTTTACCAATATATGCAAGGGATTTCGCGGATATTATAGGTTTTTATAGTTTTCCTTCAGTGTCTGTATCGGTGTTCTCCATGTATTAATCACGATTGATGCGAATGAAATTATAATATCCTTAATTCTATGTTTTCCCCCTGACCGGCCCGTATTGATTTTCTTAATCTCACATGCTATATTTAGTAAAAAAGGGGGGAGTGTGTATGAAGACAATAATTACAAATTTGAAACGTGCTTCTGTAGAAATGATTCTGCTTTCACTCCTGGCTGAAGATGATAAATACGGATATCAAATGACTCAGGAAGTAAAAGAAAAAAGTGGTGGAAAACTGACGCTATTAGAAGGTTCCATGTATCCGATACTATATCGTCTGAGTGAAAATGGGGATATAATCTTTCGGGAAGTAAAAGTAGGGGCACGTATGACCCGAATATATTACCATATCACAGAATCAGGTTTGGAACGTTTAGAATGTATGCGAAAAACATTTAAAGAACAGCTCGCAACAATAAACCTGCTTACCAATTACGAAAAGGAAGATTCAAATGAAAAAATCTAAACGACTTATTCTAAAATACTACAGACAAACATGCAGCTTTTTGCCGGCCTCTGCATGCAAAGACAATTCGTTGATAGCATTAAAAAATGAATTAACCGAATATGCCATTCATAATCCGGATTTAGAATTTGAGGATCTTGTAGCAAAATTTGGTCGCCCCATTGATGTTGCTTCAATGCTTTATCCGAATGTCATACCCCAAAACAAATCAGACCGGCTCATACCGCTAAAACATATCATAGTAATAATTCTTGTAGCTCTAACGTTTATTCTTTCTGTATTTCTTGCAGCAGCAATTATAAATGGAAAAATTGCTTCAAAAAATTACTATGAAACCTATATTACCATTACTACCACAACGGAGGTTATATAAATGAAACACCTGTCAAAATCTTGCAAACAGTATCTGAAACATGCAAAGAATGCTGTTCCGTATTCTTTAACCAACAGAAATGAAATTCTGAATTTCTTAAAATCTTCACTTGTAAACTATACAACTGAGCATCCCGAGCATACCTATAACGACTTAATTGAAGAATTTGGAAATCCGGAAGACATTGCTGTTTTACATTTATCGGACAGCGAACTTCTCAAGATTCGTAAAATCAAAAAATATAACAGGATAATAATTATTACATTAATCACGTTACTGACTGCTTTTACAGTTTATATTGCTGCTTTATTTATAGAGGACAGCCATTCAGCTGGTGTAAGGGGTGAAATCTCAATCGAAGACTTAGGGAATGTTCCTGAAGAATAGGAGTTTCACGTGAAAAAAGCAGTTCATTTTTTAATAACATCAATTCTTATTCTTGTATACGCAACTCCGGCATTGGCAATCGGACCACCTGTTGATGTTTTCCAAAACAAATCAACAGCAATGTATGTCGACAACATTGCTGACGAATACTATGCTGTAATATCAATTGAAGAAGAGACCGTGTCCAATACGACTCGTGCAGCCTCTACAAAAACCGGAAGAAAAACATATACAATCTATAACAGTGACTCAAAGGTTGCCGCTCAGTTTGTTTTAACAGGTACCTATACCTACAATGGAAGTACCTCTACATGTACCGGTGCTTCGTATTCAACCTCTGTGTATGATGACAATTGGAAATTTACCAATGCTTCCACTTCAAAGCTCGGTGCAGTCGCATCAGGGCAGTTTACAGCAAAACGTTATTCTTTGTCTGTTACTACCCAAACAATTTCAAAAACAATAACTTTAACCTGTGATGCAAAGGGTAATCTATCCTAAAACCAAAAGCCTTTAATAAACCAAACAACCTGCTTAAACCGGATTTATGGCTTCTTTCAGTAAAAACCGGGAAACCATTTTCCGATATAAGCAGGTTGTTTGATAATAACATGCGAGTATATAATTTAAGTATAAAGGGCACTGATTAAAGTGCCCTTTTATTTCGTCAACAGGCTTTTTCGCCATAAAAAACATATTCTCTCACAATGATGTTTTCACATTTAACTCATCTTTTATATACACATCTCTGAAATATAAATATCATCTGTAATGAAACAACAAATTTACCGCAATCATTAATTTTTGCTACAATCATCTTATTCCTTTCCCCATAACTAATCCCTATCGATAATCGTCATTTCTCTCGATGAAAACGTACATCACACTAAGGTTGTACGCATTGACAGTATACCTATTATCTTATATTTTGTCAATATTATATTTTGATTCTATGCATCTCACGATTATCTTAACCCCGAATAAGAATTCTTCCCGTGAAAAAGCTTGAGATTTTACTTAAACCTTTCACTGACGGTATGTCAGGTTGTATATCTTTTATTTATTCAGACAGGCTTCACACTCTGGTCCTTGTACTGTTTTTGATATAACCTGCTCTTCCACACCGTCTTCCACAAAATAGCCGGCACAGGTCATAAGTTTAATGTTTGTGTCCGTTTTTTCTAAAATGATCAGCCCTTTGTTTCCGATGACTTCCATTTCTTCATTATATAGCGGATAACTGCCAAACAGTACCTCTGCATTTGCCGGTGCTGAAACAGAATATTTTTTTCGACTGTCCGTATCGAACATAACCAGATTGAATATCGTTCCGCATTCATTTCTAACAATTCCAATAACTTTTTTCATTTAAGACTCCTTTGCAGCTTGATTGTGATTTAGTACATATTCATAGGTTGTAGCATTTCCGTGTCCGGGATACAACGGTGTGTCCCCCGCATAGCCCAGCGTTTGGAATCGCTTTACAGAATCCTTCATGTCCTGATTGCTTCCGGTAGGTCGATATGTCGGACCTGTAACATCTTCCAGAACGGTATCTCCTGTAAACAGTAGATTTTCAGCGGTGAAGTAATACATAACGGAGCCTTTGGTGTGTCCCGGTGTATGAATCACCTGAATGTGATAGGCTCCTATATCCAATTCTCCTTCGGTGATGGGCTCTGCCTCTGACTGCAGAATCAGGCGGAAACCATTTGTTTCGGAGCAGTTTAAATGGGAATTTGTCAAAAAATCGATATCATCTTCAAAAATATAAACCGGTGTTTCCGGGAAATCTGCCTTCAAAGAATCAAGACTGTAAATATGATCCCAGTGTCCATGTGTCAGCAGAATCGCATCCAAGTTGCCAATCCCCATAAGATACTTTTTGATTCCGGAATCATAATATCCCGGATCAATCAATATTGTCCCTTTTTCAGAATGCACAACATATACATTGCCGGAAAACTGGTAGGAACTACGGAATATCTTTACCATTGCGTTCGATTCATCTCCTTCTGTTATTTTATGCCTATTTTTTCTTATTCCATTCCAAGCCCAGAACAGAAAAAGAATCAGACAGGCAAATAAAATACAATAAATCAACATTTTCTTTTTCATTTTTTTAGTTCCGTTTTATATAAATGCGTAAAAAACATCATACTTACTGCCAATGATACAGCTTCTGCAATGGGGAATGCCCACCATACCATGCCAACATCATTAGTCACTTTCGCCAACACCCATGCCACAGGCACCAGAACTACCAGCTGACGCATCAGAGACATCACCAGACTGTAATTACCTCGTCCGATCGCCTGATACATATTTGAAGATACCAATCCCAAAGCCGCAAGTGGGAAGCAAAGGCAGATGATTCGCAGTGCCGGAATGCCAACCTGCAAAAGTTCTTCTGTCGGATTGAAGAATCCGAGAAGCTGTCCGGGCAGAAGCATAAAGGCAAGCACACCTACAAGCATAATAACAAGAGCAATACCACAGCCCTGATAGAATGACTGGAGCAGACGCTTTTTCTTATTAGCACCATAATTGTATCCCATGATTGGCATCAACCCCTGATTTAATCCTAAGACCGGCATGAACACGAAAGAGCGCAGCTTGAAATACAGACCGAATACCGTGTATGCAGCTGTAGAGAAACCTGCAAGAATGGCATTGATTGCCATATTCATCACCGTACTGATTGCCTGCATAACAATAGCCGGAATACCGACGGCATAAATATTCTTTACGATGCTGCCATGAAAACGGAAACCTTTGAAAGAAATTCTGATGGATGGATGCCGTACGACTACGACAACCGCCAAAAACATGGAAAGGATCTGTCCGCCAACCGTAGCAAGGGCTGCACCGGTAACTCCCATAGCCGGAAGACCAAACCATCCAAATATCAAAATCGGATCAACTGCGATATTGATTACAGCTCCAACCAACTGAAACATCATCGGCCAAAACATATTGCCGGTGGCTTGCAGAATTTTTTCAAGCATGGTTACGACAAACTGTCCGAAAGAAAAAATACAGCAGATCGAAAGATATTGATCCCCCATGCGTATGATTTCAGGATCCGACTCAAACATCCTAAAGAAAGGATCCGTGAAAAACATTCCAAAAACCGCAAATACAAACCATGTTATGATACTAAGTATCAGACCATGGTTTGCTGCTGATTCCGCTTCCTCTCTGCGTCCTTCTCCAAGACGTCGTGAAATAAGCGAGGTAACACCTGCCGCAGTGCCAACCGCAAAGGCTATCAGCAGATTTTGGATTGGATAGGCAAGGGAGAGTGCAGAGACAGCTTTCTCACTGACCTGAGCCACAAAATAACTGTCCACAATGTTATATAATGCCTGAATAAGCATGGAAAACATGGCAGGCAGTGACATTGATAAAATTAGAGGGAACATTTTTGCAGTTCCCATACGATTTTCTTTTTGTGTTTCCATTGACATTTTAGTTATTCCCACTTTCTATTTTCAAAAGCTTTTGAAGAAGCTTTTGTAACTCTTTTCTTTCCTGTTCCGTCAAACTTTCAACCCATGTATGATCGATTTTTGCAACAACTGTTTCCAGTTCCGTTTGCATAAATTTTGCTTTGGGGGTTAAAGAAATCAGTTTGCTTCTTGCATCTTGGGGATTCACGATTTTCAAGACAAAATCCTTCTTTTCCAGACTGTCTAACAACCCCAAAACCGTAGGGTGAGTAATTGCACACTCCTTTTCAATATCCACAATTCGCGCGCTTTCGTTTTGCTGCATAAACAAAAATTTCAATATCCTGCATTGCGATGCAGTCAAATCATAGTCTGCCAAAATCGGATTTGCCATTTTATCAAATTCAATCGACGCCGTTTTTATTAAAACAGCTATCCTGTCTTCAATCATAATCCCCTCCTAATTTACGTAGCTTCCTACCAATCATGCATCAATCGTCTCTTTTTGTCAATAGATACCTTTTTGTATGTAGGAAGAAACGATTGTAAATATAAAAAATCCGACACACCAACGCCCGCCTTAAAATAAAGAATACCTTTACTTTAAATCCGCTAATCGTTGATGTGTCGGCTATAAACCGTTATTACGGGAGTGATTTCCGTCTGCCGTCAGGCAGCTTCACTTCTTCCCCATTCCCAATATTTTCTCTGCATTTCCATGCAGAATAAGTTCCAATTCGTCATCCCGAAGTCCAAGCTGCATAAGTCCTTCCAGTTCTTTTACCGGATCAAACATCGGCGAGTCCGAACCAAAGACAATCCTCTCCGCTCCATATGCTCTTATAAGCTCCTTCATTCTGCGTTTTCCCAGAAATGATACGGATGCCGAGCAGTCAAGATAGCAGTCAAGCTGCAAAAACTCATCAAGTGCCCTGTCAAACAGAAGCCAGCCGCCAAAATGTGCAGCCACAAATTTAAGCCCCGGAAATTCCCTTACAACCCGGGCAACTCTCTCCGGATTATCAAAATCGTATCTGTAATCTCCGCAATGCATTACAATCGGAAGTTCCAACTGTCTGATGAGATCATACACCGGATACATTTTTTCGTCGTCTGCATAAAATCTCTGGGTATCAGGGTGAAGTTTTATTCCCTTTATCCCTGCCTTTTTTATTCTGACAAGCTCTTTCTCGCAGTCACAATAATCCGGATGAATGGACCCGAATGCCGTTATTTCCGCATATTTTTCCTGCATTTCAAGGGCAAAATCATTTATGGACTCAACATGTTTTCCCGACTGGGCAACCGAAAGTGCAACAAAATGCTTTATTCCTGCTTCACTTCCTCTTTTTATAAGTCCCTCTATACTGCCGTCACAGTTTCTTTCAATCATGTAGCTCTCCTCTATGCTGTGTACGGCTTTTTCCCTTACCTTTTCAGGATATATGTGCGCGTGAAAATCATATATTTCCATGCAGGTTTCTCCCATATAATTCATTTTAAACATTTTCTTTTTCGAGTGCGCGGGCAGCCAGAACAAGACATCCGGCGATTCCCTGATTATCCCCCAAGCCTGCCGGCACAATATATTCGTCCATATTTTTGAGCCTGTCAGCCACAAGATAACCATTAATATACTCTTTCGTTTTCTCCCTTATCAAAGAAAAGAGCTTCTCAACATGCATAACACCGCCTCCAAGAATTATTCTCTCCGGTGACAGTGTCATAATGTAACTGCACAGGGCCTGAGATATGTAATCAGCCTCAAGTTCCCACACTTCCTCTCTTGAAATAAGTTCAGAAGCCGGAAGTCCCCAGTGTTTCTTTATTGCCGTTCCGCCGGCCAGTCCCTCAACGCAATTGTCATGATATGGACATGCACTTTCCGCATTATCGTCCTTACGCCTGGTTATCAGAACATGTCCGCATTCCGGATGAAGCATTCCGTGAACCATTTTACCGTTCACCATTACTCCTGCACCAATTCCGGTTCCTATCGTAACATATACCAGATTATCAAAACCCTTTCCCGCACCAAATTCATGTTCGCCTATACAGGAACCTGCAACATCCGTTTCAAGTTCCATCGGAACACCAAGAGTTTCAAGGCTTTCAAGTATGTTGAAGTATCTCCAATCGGTTTTTGAACTTTCCAATATACTTCCATAAAGCGGCTTATCCGGATTAAGCTCAACCGGTCCGAATGAGGCGATTCCAAGAGCTTGTATCCCCTTATTCTTAAAGAATCCGACAACATTTTTCATGGTTTCCTCCGGTTTCTCCGTCGGAAACTTTGCCTGTTCATAAATATTTCCCTTTTCATCCCCAATGGCACAAACCATCTTCGTACCACCGGTTTCCAAAGCACCAAGTATCATATTGTTTTGTTTCCTCTCTTACGTTGTTCTCGGTTCTTCATTATTTGCGTACCACAGGATTCTGAAAGTGAACTACAGCTTGTCAAAGCCAACAGGATTGCTGCAGCCTTATTTCAATGCTGATATTTCAGGGAAAACCGACATAAACTTCGTCTCCCTTTTACCACACACTGTATATTCTAAATTCCTCCGAATCTCCTCTGAGAATCTTAACTGCCTTCGTTCCCGGATTCATGTCAAAACAGTTTTCCTCAAATATGACATCGCCGTCAATGCCCTCAATAAAGACATTCTTCGCATATGCCGCTGCCGTCACCAAAACCCTGTCTCCGTCTTTGCATACACTAAGTTCAGGATTCTCGAATTTGAAATGTTTAGGCTGTGTAAATATTGTCGAACCGTATGAAATCACACTTCCCTCCACAACAAACTCATAATACATATAGTGATCGAAAATATCCTCTTCATCAATTATGATTTTATCGAGCCACAGTCCGTCATAAGCCGGTACTGTTACTGCCTTCTCAAACGAATCCCTGATTTCACCGGCACTGTTTCGTATGCTGACCTTCACCACTCCGGCAACATCTTCCGCCGTTTCGTTTGTGATATGCAGTTTACCTGAGAATTCGCATGGTTCCGGTTCCAATATGCAATATGGTCTTACGAAATTCTCACCCTTGTCTTCACAGGATATGTGAACCGGTTCAAAAATCTTCTTTTCCATGTAATGCAGGGCTTTCCATCTGCCAAAGTAATCAATTGAAGCCCAGCTTGCAACAGGCCAGATATCGTTGAGCTGCCATACAATTGCGCCCATACATCTTCCGCGATTACGTCTGTAATGCTCAACTCCCATTCTGATTGCCTCGGCTGAAAGAAGCTGCGATATGTAAAGCAGCTTGCTGAAACTTTCCGGATAAAGATAGTTATCACCCAGATATTTCATGATTTTGCCGTTAGCGGCAGGATTACGCTGATGCATTTCCATTATTCTCGAAAAAATGTTTCTGTCTGCAGGCTCCGTAAAACTGTTCACAGTTTTTTCTGAAGGAAATGCCTGAAAGCCGAATTCCGAAACATAGGTAAACACTTTTTTTCTAAAATCCGTAAACGGTCTTTCTCCGTGCCATACATCCCAATAATGAGTGTCTCCCTTTGAATCACTCCAGGGGTTATCATAATTTCCTCCGGCTGACGGACTTGATGGCCAGTAAAATGCCTGTGGGTCATACTCTCTCACGATTTTTGGAATTATGTATTCAAAAATCTTTATATAATCAAACTTCTGCTTCTGTGAAGGGAGCCACGCCCCATCAAGCGTCTGCGTTTCCATTTCATTATTTCCACACCAGAGTGCCAGACATGCATGATGTCTGAGACGTATTACGGTTTCCGTTATCTCTGCCGTTATCTCTTCCTCGAACTCGTCATCAAGCTCATAATTTGCACAGGCAAACATAAAATCCTGCCAGACAAGGATTCCGAGTTCGTCACATATATCGTAGAAATAATCATCCTGATAGTATCCGCCGCCCCATACTCTTATAGTATTATGTCCTGCAAGCGCCGCATCTCTAAGGAGTCGTTCGGTTCTCTCCCTGGTGATTCTTCCAAAAAGATTGTCCTCCGGCACATAATCCGCACCCATGGCAAATACCTTAACACCATTAACTTCATGGGCAAAATTTTCTCCCCATTCGGTTTTATCCTGATTAACGGTCATCGTCCTTAAACCGATACGTTTTTCCCAGACATCCACCGCTTCACCGTCGGCATAAAGAACGGCCTTCACACTGTAAAGAGGCTGTTCTCCGTACCCTCTCGGAAACCAGAGTTTCGGATTGTTTATCACTACCGTTCCATCCGCCTCCTGCTCAAAAATCTGTCCGTCAGGGTCAGTAACCGTAAGAACAATTTCCGTTTCCGACATTTTTTCTTCATCGCCATATTCATTTATAAGCGCTGTCGGCATCAGCACAACACTTCCGTTTTCATGGAACTGCTCAATATAAACGCCCGAAAGTGTTGCCTTTGTAACGGTTTCCACATAGACCGGTCTGAAAATTCCGGCATCCGGAAGTCGTGGGCCCCAATCCCATCCAAACATACAATGTGCTTTTCTCAGATGAGGAAATCCTTTCATGCATTCATGTGAACCGCCCGCAAAACACTCCTCATTTTTTTCCTTTATATACTTAACCGGAGAGAATATCCTTACTTCAAGCTGATTCTTTCCGACTTTTCCGAGTCTCTTCAGGGAAAACTCATATTTTCTGTGCATATTTGCCGTAGCACCTGCAAATCTGCCGTTAATGTAAATCTCACTAAGTGTATCAATCCCCTCAAAAACAATAAGACACTCAACTCCTGAGATTTCCTCTTCCGTAAGTTCAAATTCCGTATTGTAAATGAAATCATTGTTCATGAGTTTCAGGGCCTTAAGCTCATTGTCCCTGTAATAAGGGTCCGGCATAAGACCGTTGTCCAAAAGCGCACCATAAACCGTTCCGGGAACACCGGCCGTCACTTTTCCTTCTATATTAAATACATTTTCCCCGATTATCTCCAAGGACCAGTTTTTATCAAGGCATCTTCTCTTTTTCATATGTCGTTCTCCATTCAAAAATTAGTGTCCGGCAGCCCGGAATCGGGGCGGTTTCAATCAGAAACAATCAAAAATTTCCTGCGTCTCACGATACAGTTCCGTCACACCATTGTCATGCCCATATAAATAAACATGGCAGCCACAACAAAAGCCACAAGTATAAGCAATGCTCTGGCAATATATTTTTCTTCCCCTTTAACCTCGGCAGAAAAAGCAAGTCTCAAAGTAGCCAAAAGCCATATCGGCATCGTAAACGGAATAATCATTGAAGCAAAATATATTATCCACCCTACAACTCTCGCCGCCTCCGGCACCTCTGCACCCGGCTGCCTTTCAGCCGATTGCCCTGCTTTCTTTGGCACCGGAGTACTTCCAAAAGCCACATTGCCTTCAAAAAGCTCTTCCGATTCTTCATTTATGACAGTCTTCTGCCTGTTTTCTGCGAAAGTATCCGCTTTTACTTCTCTAAAAGCATATCCGCAGTAAAAGCAGAAATTGCTGCTGTCATTATTTTCACGTCCACAGTTAACACACTTCATATTTTCTCCTTTTCAGAGCGACCGGCCTTCACATACCGTTTTCATATCCCGGCCGCATTAAAATTATCCGTGATATCTAATTCCCGGATAACCTGCAAAAATCCGTTTATACAATTTTCGCCATATATGTTAACATATCACCTCATACTTTAAAATGCAACTTTATACAAAAATTTAATACATTTAAGTTTTTTTCCGCCCTAATCATACGATTTTTTTACAATGCAGTATTATCTTGCACCCGACAGTTTTATCTGCTTTTTAGTCATTCCTGCACTTGACTTTTACCGCCATTGGAGTATATTGTGGACAGAATCACCAATAGTCTTTTAATGCATGTTGGTGAATTTATATCATTCTCATTTTGGAGGGTATATGCAGGAAAAGAAAAACATGTCAAAGAGTCTGAACATAATCATAGTCGGCTGCGGTAAAGTCGGTACCACTCTTACCGAACAGCTTGATAAAGAAGGACATGACATTACCATAATAGACAAAGATACGGAAAAAATAACCGCAATTACGAATCTGCACGATGTAATGGGTATCGTCGGCAATGGTGCAAGTTACAGTGTCCAGAGCGAGGCAGGAATAAAAAATGCCGATCTTTTAATTGCCGTCACCGGCTCCGATGAGCTCAATCTTCTCTGCTGCACCGTGGCAAAACAGGTGGCTGACTGCTCTGCCATTGCCAGAGTCCGTACCCCTGATTATATCAATGAAACGGCATATCTCAGGGACAAGCTCGGTCTCGCAATGGTTTTAAACCCGGAATATGAAATGGCACGCGAAGCCGCAAGGATACTCTATCTGCCTTCAACCCTTGAAGTCGGTTCTTTCGCGCATGGCCAGGCGGAACTTATAAAATTCAAAATTCCGAAAGACAACATGATGGATGGATTAAGTCTGGCAGAACTCAACAAAAAAACCAAAACCAGCATGCTTATCTGCGCACTTGAACGTAACGGCGAAGTCTCCATTCCTACCGGTAATACCACACTTAAAAGCGGCGACATCGTCTCCTGCGTATGTTCCAGAAAAAAAGTCCGCGCATTTCTTTCAGAAATCGGATTCAAAACCAAACAGGTAAAGGATACGATGATAATCGGCGGAGGACGCACATCTTACTACCTTGCCGCCCAGCTCATTAACATGGGCGTTTCCGTAAAGATAATTGAACAGAACCGCTCACGCTGTGAAGAACTCAGCTTACTTCTTCCTAAAGCCACAATCATCAACGGAGACGGCACAAACGAAGACCTTCTTAAAGAAGAAGGAATCGAAACCGTACAATCATTTGTGGCACTGACCGGAATTGATGAGGAAAATATTCTTCTCACAATGTATGCAGGCAAAATTTCAAACGCAAAGGTCATTACGAAGATAAACAGAATACGCTTCAAAGAGCTCATCTCATCTCTCGATTTGGGAAGCGTAATCTATCCGAAATACATAACTTCCGAGGCAATAATCGCCTATGTCCGTGCAAAAAGTGATTCTCTCGGAAGAAGCAGTATAGAAACACTCTATCACATGTATGACAACCGTGTAGAGGCAATTGAATTCAACGTCGATGAGAATTCTCCTGTCACCTCTTCTCCGATTATGGACCTCGACCTTAAAAAAGGAGTTCTTATCTCGTTCATAAACAGAAACGGACAAATCATAATTCCTTCCGGTTCCGACCGCATAATGGGCGGTGATACGGTCATGATTGTAACCACCAATACCGGATTCAACGATGTATCTGACATTCTTGCCAGACCCGTAAAAAAATAACAGGAGGTTCAGGCTTTGAATATTTCTATGATCAGATACATAATCGGCTGCCTGTTGAAAACCGAGTCATTTCTCATGCTTATTCCGACAGCTGCTGCCGTTTATTATCATGAAACCAACGGAGCATATTTTTTCGGCATCGCGGTTTTATGTTTTGTGCTCGGATTTCTTCTCTGCATAAGAAAACCTGCCGATACCGCTTTCTATCTCAAAGACGGCTGCGTTGCAACCGCACTCGGCTGGATTATCCTCAGTTTTTTCGGTGCGCTGCCATTTTTTCTGTCAGGGCAGATACCTTCCCTTACCGATGCACTTTTTGAGACGGTTTCAGGTTTCACGACCACCGGTGCAAGCATACTTTCCGATGTTGAAGCACTTGATAAATGCATGAACCTGTGGCGTTGTTTTACTCATTGGATTGGCGGTATGGGTGTTCTCGTTTTTATTCTCGCCATCATTCCGATGGGCGGAGGCGGAAGCATGAACCTTATGCGTGCTGAAAGTCCGGGGCCTGCTGTCGGCAAACTCGTTCCCAAGATAATGTCCACTGCAAGAATCCTTTATGTAATCTACTTTGTAATGACACTTATCGAGATTGCTCTCCTGATAATAAGCAAAATGCCTGTTTATGATTCTCTGTGCATGTCGTTCGGCACGGCGGGAACCGGCGGTTTTGGAATTCTCAATGACAGTGCGGCTTCCTATACCACCCTCCAGCAATGGATACTGACCATTTTCATGATTCTCTTCGGTATAAATTTCAACTTTTACTACTTCCTGGTTTTCAAGGAAATCAAAATGGCATTTTCCATGGAAGAAGTAAGATACTACATCGGAATCATCCTTGCGGCCGTTGCCTTCATCGCCATTAACATAGCAGACACGGTCGGCAGCATTTTCAATGCAATAACCCATTCCGCTTTTCAGGTTGCCTCAATCATAACAACAACCGGGTTTTCAACTACCGATTTTGATCAATGGTCATCCTCCTGTAAAACGGTTCTTGTCGTCCTAATGTTTGTCGGTGCCTGTGCCGGCAGTACCGGAGGCGGTATTAAAGTATCACGTTTTATGATTCTGCTGAAAACCGTTCGTAAAGAAATAATGACCTACGTTCATCCAAAAAGTGTAAGGAAACTGAAAATGGAAGGCAAACCGATAGAACATGAGACAATACGCTCCGTAAATGTTTATTTCATAACATTCGTAATTATATTCTTCGCTTCTGTATTTCTTGTATCCTTGGAGGGATATGATTTTGAAACAAACTTTACGGCAGTTGCCGCAACAATAAACAACATAGGTCCCGGACTTGCCAAAGTCGGACCCACCTCAAATTTCGGTTTTTTCAGCAACTTTTCAAAATTCGTGATGATTTTTGACATGCTTGCGGGCCGTCTTGAGCTCTTTCCTCTCCTGATTCTCCTCAATCCGGGACTTTGGAAAGAAAGTGTCATACAAAACTACCGTAAACGAAAAGCCGGGAAAATCTGATATTCCCGCAATCATAAAAGCCGGGCATACGGGTATCTGATCCGCATGTCCGGCTTATTTTATCTTTATTCTCAATGTTCTTTCAGAATCAGACTCCCAAAATTCAAGGCCGTTATGAATTTATTCCGAGTTTCAACACTTAACTATCCTGTGTTTTTGTGGGCTTATCGTCACTTCGCTGACATTCATCCCGTCCCTGCATTTAAGTACCTGCATGACCGCATCAGCAATATCTTTCGGATAAAGAGACGACTCCTCTTCCCCCGATGCTCTAAAGGAAGCATTTCTGTAAAGTCCTGTATCCGTCATGTCCGGTTTAATCGTGGTAACCTTGATTCCATACTTTCTGGCTTCATCAAAAAGACTCCTTCCGAACCCTGCCAATCCGGCTTTCGTTGCCCCATAAGCACAGCCATGTGTATTTATTCTGTCAGCAGTTACCGATGAAATATTTACAATTCTTCCGCTGCCGACGGTTTTCATCTGTTTCAGCAGAAGCCCTGTAATTATCATTGGTGCCTCCAGATTAACACTTACCATTTCATGTATCATCTCCGGTGTAAGCGTTTCATGCGTTCCGTAATATGCACATCCGGCATTGTTCACCAATATGTCTACATCTCCCTCTTTCAGAATCTGCTTTATCATTCCGCTTATCCCTGAAGAATCAGTCAAATCAAATTCTATTTTTTTCATTCTCTCATCTGCATCCGTAAACTTTCTGCCTATGCCGTATACAACTGCACCCTCCTCCAGCATCCTTTCTGCCAGACATTTCCCTATACCTGAGGATGCGCCTGTTATAATCACTCTTTTTTCACTTAACATTCCTTCATTTTTCATGTGAATACCTCTCCTGCTCTCTTGTCTGCCTGCTAAAAGGACTATGCGGAATATATTTTTCCTGTCTCAACATATGACTCAAGCTTTTTTGTCATGAAGTCGAGCATTTCCCTTACCCTTTCCTGTTCAAATGTACAGATTCCGTCTTTGATTTCAAACGGATATGCTGTCATGGCATTATATCTGGCCTTCTGCATGACTTTGATATACTCCTTACTTATACGAAAGCTGCCTATGCTTACATCTTCAATGTTTTTCATCAGCGGCTCCGAAAAAATATCGTCAAGCATATCCCCGTAAACCTTCTCAAAATTGTCTGCCGGGAACACCGGATCAAAGCACACTCTGGTTCTCACTCCTTCCATAAGTGAGCGGTAAACAGCTTTTTTTCTGGCTTCATACCCCGATGCACCATGCTCATACTCACGGGCAACACCAGCGGGTGATATCGTATATGCCATAATCACATTTCCCGGAATGACTTTATTAAATATTTCCGTTGAAGCACATTTTGTTCTGACTTCAATAAGAACATTCGGATTTTTTCCGGCATAATCCAGCCAGTCATCTAATATTCCCGTAATTCCGTTAAGTGCATTCATATCCGTATCATATGAAATGCTCAGACTTATCTTTTTATTCTTCGACAGTCTGTCGGTTTCCGCAAAGTAGTCTTCTCCGTTTACAAATACAACTATGTTGCCTGTCGGATACATACCTTGAAGATAACAGTATTCACAATCGTAAATGCAGTTTTTTATCTGCGAGGTATAATAAAATTCATCATATCCGAAGTCCTGACATGTTGGCGCTCCTTCAAATATAAGCCTTCCCTCATTAACTGCCAGAATAAGTGCCGGAGCAGATTTCTGCCTTTCGAAATTCTGTCCTCTGCGATTGAAAATATCCTTATAATGCTCAATCATCACCTTTCTGCTTCCGCGAAAACGACTTATAATTTCTTCTGTTTTGTGGTATTTCAGAGCCTTTTCTTCTATATAAATATGTTCAAATACCATGTTTAACTTCCTCTCTGAAATCGGCAAGAAGTTTTTTCCCTCTTTTCCTCACAACCGGTTCCTTCTTTTCCTGTCTTTTTAAAAATCCATCCACAAAGATTTCAGCATCACCGTATTTCAGCTGTCTGTATGAAAGCAGTTTTTCTATTTCATCACACATGGAAACGCTTGCATTAAGAAAAGTTTCCATTTTTTTGCATGCGGAAGCTGTCTGACGTTTCACAACTGTTCCCATGTCTTCCGTCTCCGAAGACTTTTTAAGGTACTTTATCAGACTATGCGCACTTTTTTTCGCATCTTCTCCGATATTCAAATCTGCAGCTCCCTTTGTGCCCGAGTCACTGACATATTTAAAAAATACCATCCTGTCCTGATAAAAATACTTTTCTGCCACCTGATAAAGCGCTGCCGCCTCCATATCACAAACAAAACCGTCTGACTTAACCTTCACATCATCCACATTTTCTACGAATACCGGCGATGTATATATCAGAGTTTCCGCACATTCAATTCCATGAATCATATCCGGATAGAAACACCTGCCGGTTGATGCTTCAATCAGCTTATTGCCAACAAAAAAATGCCCCTTTTCATTCTCTTTCCCGGCAGCCGCCCCTATATTTATAAAGCCGTCTTGTCTTTTGGGTGGAAATTCCGTAAGAACAGCCGAAAGCGCAGCTGCCGCAATAACGTTTCCATAACCCGTAATAACTAAATACAAACCATCCGATGAATAAACCGTTATTCCTTTTTTCTTCATGCAGACCTTCATATCATACTCTTTTATAAATGGTTCCGCTTCCTGATATATTGCACATGCAATGTAAACCATGGCAGTCTCCCTCCCGGTAAAATAAGTAACGAAACAAACCGTCCTTATGTGAAAACAGACGGAGTTTATGGCTCCGTCTGTACACTCATATTTCAAAATCAATTGTGACTTCTAAATCTTCCCGCTTACATTTTTTCAAGAAGACTTTTGTAAAACTCAACATAGTCCTCTCTTCCGTTGTTAATGAATTCAATTGCGTCACGAGGGTGCTGATTCAAAGTTCCTGTAAGCAGATAGGACAAATCATATCCCCATGTGCATTCCTTCTTCATGTCATTCATGAAATTCTGTGCAAACTGAATCACAGGATATACATTATACTTTGGATTTCTGAGGAATGAAAGCAGAAGCTCCATATTACAGTTTCCTGCTCCTCTTCCCATACCGCACATTGTTGCATCCGCATAACTTGCTCCGAGAGTAAGTGCTTCCATTGTATTGGCAAAAGCAAGCTGCTGATTGTTGTGGGCATGAATTCCAATGTATTTACCGTACTTCTCCGCAACTTCAAGATACATTTCTGAAAGTTCTCTGGTATTAAGCGGATAGAAGGAACCATAGCTGTCAACAATGTAAATTCCGTCAACAGGGCTCTGTCCGAGAATTTCAAGTGCCTGTTTAATCTGTGATTCCGACACTGTTGAAACCGCCATAATGTTACATGTGGTTTCATAACCTTTTCTGTGTGCATCCTCAATCATTTCAATTGCTGCCGGAATCTGGTGTATATAACATGCGACACGCACCATATCCACAGGACTCTCATCCTTTGGATGAATGTCATTTTTATAATCGCATCTGCCAACGTCAGCCATTACCGCAATCTTAAGATCTGTATTGTTATCTCCTACTATCTTACGGATTTCCTCATCATCACAGAATTTCCATGGTCCAAAATCATCTACATTAAAAAGCTCTTTTGATGCCTTATATCCAAATTCCATGTAATCCACACCCGACTTAATATTAGCCAGATATAAGCTTCTTACAAATTCCTCTGTAAATCTAAAGCTGTTTACAAGTCCTCCATCTCTTAAAGTTGCATCCAGAACCTTTATGTCAGGTCTGAAAGTCATCAAATCGCCTTTGATTTTCATAATTCTGTCCTCTTTTCTGAGCGATATTTTTCAGGCATCCTATTTTCGGTCTGAGTTATTAAACAACCAGCCTTCGCCCATTAGCTGACCGCCTGTCTTCCGCCGGTCTTATCCGGAATTGGAATCAAAACAAGTGTATCACAATTTTTTCCATATTCCAAGAAAAAATCTGCCGTCATCTAAAAATATACGAAAAAAATTAAAGGCTTTTCCGGAGATGTTTTCATATTTTGTCACTATCCGTACTGTTTTCAACAAAATGAATAAAGGTAGTTATCAACCATTATTGCGGGCTTTGTCACTATCCGTACTGCTTTCGTCAAAGTAGTACATGTAAACATCTTCGAGTGTAGGCAGTGCAATGACCGCATCTTCAAACGGCTTTACATCACTGACCACATGCAGTATTACCTCATCCCCCTGTTTAATCAGGTTCGCATTTGAATGCAGCAGCATATACTGCTCGGCTTCATTCTGATCGGATACCTTATCCCAATACCTTTCCACATACACTGCCCTTTATTTCTTCAACGCTTCCTGAGCGGACAACTTTACCGGATTTCAGCAAAATGACATCATCTGCTATTGTTTCTACATCCGAAACAATATGTGTGGCGATAATAACAATCTTTTCTCTTCCTATACGGCTGAAAATATTACGAAAACGCATACGTTCTTTCGGATCAAGCCCGGCAGTCGGTTCATCAAGTATAAGAATTTTCGGATCATTAAGAAGTGCAACCGCTATACCAAGTCGCCGTTTCATTCCTCCCGAATACTCACCATATTTCCGCTTACAATCTGATGTCATATTTACAAACTGAAGCAATTCATCAATTCTGCTTTTGGGATTCTTTATGCCCTTCAATTTAGCAAAATACTTCATCAGGTCATAGCCTGTAAATGAAGGATAAAATCCGGTATTCTGAGGTAAATAACCCAATATGTCACGAAATTCTTCGCCCATTTTTGAAATATCTGTTCCATCAAGTAAAATGGTTCCTCCGGTTTGCTTAAGTAAACCGGCAAGGATATTCATGAGTGTACTTTTACCCGCACCATTGGGACCAAGAATTGCATGAATTCCATTTGACAAGGAAAGTGTTACATCATCAAGTGCCTCCTTGGTTTTATATTTTTTTTAAATCTCATTAAACTCAAGTTTCATACTAGCACCTCTTTCTTGGCTTTGCATATGCAATCCATGAAATTGCAAAGCAAACAGTTATAATAAACACAGAGATAAAAATATTAGCACTCAATCTGTTAATATTAGTTCCCAAAACATTTATATAATCAAACGAATTGAAGTAACTTTTTATGTTCAAAAGCCCCTGTGGAAGAATACTTCGCAAAAAATTATAGACTCTGTATTCAATGGTTAAAGCTCCTATAACATCCGTCGTATAATTATAGAAATATGTAGACAGCGTTATAATTAAGCCAACTGCAAGTGATGGAAGCTGTTTTCTGAATAACACCGATATCATAGCCGTAATTGCAACAACCGTGTAATAAAATATCAGCTTACAAAGCAGTTTTATAAGAAGAAAGGTTCTGATTGAAATCAAATATGGGCAAAATTCATACTCTGAATATGACTGAATCGGTGCTGACAGATTTCCGATATTGAAGCACTTTATGCCTACAATCAGCTGAACCAGTGCGGCAGCAACCGCAATTCCTGTTACTATCAGCAGAATTGAAGCTAACTGTTTTACAAACAGTTTGTGCTGTCCTTTTTTCGATGTGAAAACCATCTTATATGTCCCACACGAAAAATCCATGGTGAACATTCTGACTGTCATCATAATTATAAACGCAATGAAAACATACTCCCATCCCGTATTATCAAAGAAATGATGTATTTGATCGATTTTTCCTACGTTAACTAACTCCAAATCAATTTTACGATTGTATTTCTCAATCACTTTCTCATTTGTCCTTAGTATCACCTCATTCACAGTAGAATTGTTCTCTTGCTCTACGATGTTATAAATTGCATCTTCAACAAGATAGGTACGCTCATTCGGAAACTTTATGTAAATATAATTGGCAAGATTATATGCCTTCTGATAGGCAAAATAATCCATCATAAGGTTTCCGCCTAACTCACCCTCAATTTCAAATGCTCTGTCACCGGCTTCAATAATCTCATAATTCAAAGCATCGCATTTGTTGTATAATTCCATGCATATCTCATCACCGCTTTTTTCACTTTCATTGATTTCCGATAACAGAGTTTCATAATCTGCATCTGATTCACTTCTGCTACGCACTGCATTAACCGCAAATACAGCAAAAAAGGCAATGACAATTAGAAAACATATATACATATACCAAGACGAAAAAAGTTTTTTTAATTCCATACCGAGTATCTATCTCCTATCTTAATTGTTCTACTTTCTGTATTTCCATCTTCAAAAATAAAATAATTATTTGTTGTATCCATACAAAAAACACTGTCTGATGCACCGGTAGAATATAAGTATAGGTATTCCGAAACCTCATATTTTTCACCGTCAGCCCCATTAAAATTCAACTTCTTTGAAGCTGTATTTTCAAACTGATAAAAGTAACACTCCTTTGTCAGATAACTCTGGTAATATATACCCTTATCAGTGAGCTGATAATTAACATAACAGTCTTCTATGAGTTTTTTTGCTTCTGACCCGTTCTTCTCAGCTCTGTAAAGAATCGGCGTTTCACCCTCCCATTTTATATAGAATATATTCTCAGTTTTTGAACATACCTGCCCCACTTTATCTTCCAGTTTTTTTATTTCATTTGTATTTAGATCACAGGCAAACAATTCCATGTCCTCTGTTGAATAAAAAGCATATCCTCCATTAACACAAAATGCCCACGTAGGACATGTTGACATATTCACCGGTTCACTTATCTCTTTGCTGTTTATGTCATAAGTAAAGAAATATATAGGACATATAACATATATCAGATTGTCACTGATTATCATTTTTCCAATCAGATTCTTTTCATCCGGATATATCTCTTTTTCATAATCAGTGTAATAAGTATTCTCCAGTATAGTCGTATAATCTTCTCCATCAAACAGACATATCCGGTTACCATCTACATAATAAACGCCATCCGAAGTGGCAACAGGCGAAATATAGTCCTGCCAACTCATACACCCCGGTGATGTCATCTCACTATGTGTACACCCCGGCAAATTGCAAAGGAACTGAACCCGACCTGATTGCAGGTTGATTTTTTATATTCGGATGTGAAAAATTATAAAAAAATCCAGAATCCATTGTAAAGCTATTAGACATGATATTGGCAGACTTATCATCATAGACAAAATCCTTAACCTCAATATTGAGTTCATCGTCTTTTATCTGCTGTTTTGTTTTTTCCACATCCAGATACTCTTCCGCGTTTTCATTATATTGCCCTTCCTCCTTATTTCAGATTTCAAAGGGGACTTACGTCCAATGGTAAGTTCCTCTAATCTTTTTAATTCTTTTGAAGTAAGCCACCTTAACCTACTTTCACTTTTTTGCACTTTTTAAATCTTAAACAACCTAACTTCAAAAAGACCGGCAATGGAATTTAATTTCGACTTCATCACTGCTACTTCCTTTACGAGTCTGTTTCCATTGCTGCCAACTGTATCCACAAGATTCATATTCCCCTTCCGGTATTATAAATTTCAGTTCTGTTTTAACCCCTGTATCAGAGTTTTATATGAACTTTTTACTCATTTATTTGATCATCCTTGACAGCAATTTACCCTTCCATTCCAGTAGATAAATTATAGCACAAAAGCTGCAAAACTTATGCGACTTATAAGAATTTACAGAGTTTTTGTAAGAATTTACATATTTTAATGCCATAATGGGTATTTCATTCCAAAATCCCATTCAAAAAAACTGCCGATTTCCAATAGTTATTGGCATATCCTTAATCCTGTAAACCTTTATTCCGTCCTCTTACAAACATGTTTTTTCTCTTATATTTCTATTTACCAATTTAAGCCATGTCAACATTTTCACACAGTGCTGTGTTAAAACATTTTACAGTGCAGAGAATCATGATCCGATTATAGCATTTTAACATTAACACTCCCCCCACGGTTAAAGCAGGAGAATCCTTGCTTCAGGCATTAGTGCAAAAAAAAACCGAATGCAAAGCATTCGAAAAAAAAGAAAGCACGAGACGGGATTCGAACCCGCGACCCTCGCCTTGGCAAGGCGATACTCCACCACTGAGCCACTCGTGCAAATATAAGATTTTTTGTTATGTCTTGCATCAGCTCTTTCGTCTGACGCAAGACATACTATACACCATTGTCATTTAAATGTCAACAAAAAAATCAAATTTTTTTCGATTTTTTTGCCCGTTTTCAGGCAGACCCCGGATTAAACCAAAAAGCCATTCCTATAATGTATTTTCATACCCATTCTCACCGGCAATCTGAAGGTTCCCTGCTTTGTGAAACATATTTTTCAAGTGCATATCTGTTATTTGGTGTTATGTTTTCCGGAAATTCTTCCGGTTTAAAGAAGCGATGCTCAATACATTCTTCTTCCTGAAAAACAAGCTTTCCCCTGTACTTTCTACACAAAAATACAATTTCAGCAGCATATATTTCATCCCCATTTGGATAAACATAATGTACCTCTTCACCCGAAACGTGTGTGAAGTAAACCAACTCATCCGCAATAAGTCCTGTTTCTTCTCTCAATTCCCTTTTGGCACATTGTTCAAAGCTTTCTCCAAGTTCCATCGAGCCACCCGGATATGCCCACATTTTATTATCTTTTCTTTTCTGAAGAAGCACCTCTCCATTTTCATTTACAAGTATAACACCTGCACACGCCATGATGAGCGGCGCGTTGGAAACATACTTTCTCAAGTCCAATATATATCCCATAAAAAATCCTACAATTCCATAATCTGCCGGATATTAGTTTCGTGTGACAGGGTCTCTCCGTCCTGCTTACTGCTTCTGTATGGTGCAGCCGGGATTCCGTTTCTACCATACAGTGTGACTTTCTCCGGATAGTTTGTCCAAAGGTATCTGAAATATTTCGGACTCTTCACATTTTCAGAAACAGCAGTCACTTCATTTCCGTTGATTACCGCCTCTGCAGGATAATAAACTTCATCTTCTCCGGCAAGTTCAAATCCCTCGATTCTTTCGCCTTTTACAACAAGTCCGCCGCCAAGTCTTTTGAAGCTTATCTCTGCCTTTCTGCCGTCAAAAACTACCTTTTCCATTGCAGGGCCTTCTGCCTCATCAGCCGTCATTAATCCGTAAACATTTTCCATCGCCTGTCGATAAAGTCTTTCCGCAACAGGTTCCTTATCCTTTGGATGAATCTCATTAAACTCACCGCACTCAATAATAACAGCCATTCCTGTGTTATTCACGGTTTCATTCACGAGATTTTGTGCTTCTCTTATCAGGCACCAGTGCTTATAATCCGGATCTGCGGCATATCTGTGACCCGGGAGCTGAACAAAAAGGAATGGCAGATTTTCATCATTCCAATCATCTCTCCATTGCTTTATCATTCTTGAAAAAAGCTTGTAATATACCGACGGCTTGTGATCATCCGACTCTCCCTGGTAGAACAGAAAACCTCTGAGTGTATAAGGCGATACCCTGTCAAGCATGCATTTATAAAGGCCGGCAGGTCTGAACGGATTTATACAATTCATTGGTCCCGGCCACTTATTTGGACCGATTTTCTTCTGAAGGTCTTCCCATCCGATATCAGGAGTTACAGCATAAATCTCGCCGGCTTTCTTTTCCCATTCTGCCGTGTATGCTTCGTATTCTCTATATTCCTTTATCTGTTCTTCCTCTGTTTTACCCGCTATCTTTTCATAGTACTCGGTAAGATATGTATTTGTATCTGCATCTTCCTTAATTGCCTCTTCGCTCATCCATGCACTGGCACTTGTTCCTCCCCAGTTACACCCGATAACTCCGACTGTTACTCCCAATGATTCCGATAATCGCTTTGCAAAAAGATATCCTACTCCCGACCAGCATTTTGCTGATTCAGGATCGAACTCTTTCCAACACATCTTAGACTCGTTCTCAAAAAACGTTTCATCCATATATCCGTTCTTCTGAGTATAGTAAAATCGGACATCAGGTTTGTCTTCCATTAAATGCTCATGACCGCCCTTAATGTTTTGGAGTTCAAATTCCATATTCGACTGACCACCGGCCAGCCACACTTCTCCGATTGCAACGTTTTCAAAAACCCTGCATTCCTCTCCACATTCTACAGTTACAAGACAATTCCTGTTTTCCTGCATTGCCGGAAGCTTTGCTTCCCACTTACCGTTCACAGCCTCTGCAAAAACACTGTTTTCTTTAAAACTCCCCTTTTCAGGATACTTTATGCTTATCTTTATTCTGATGCCGTCACCGGCTTCACCAAATATCGATATCGGCTTATTTCTCTGCAAAACCATGTTACTGCTGAATACTGCTGCCACCTTAAAATTTGACATATAAACTGCCTCTGCTTTCTAATTTACTTTTATTATTTTGCGGTTATTCATTACGCTGTTCTTTGTCTGCAGACTTATCCGCCAAATCTGCATCATCAGTTTTGTCCGCATCCTGATTTCCTGCTATGTCTTTAATCGAAAAACCGGATATTTCATAGATACCTTCAATATCAGTTGCCTTATAACTTACATCTATCGTATCTTCTGTTTTTACGAAGAGAATCTCTTCATTATCTGCAACTGACACCTTATACAGATCCCCATTGCTTCCTGTTATATAAGCATAGGTATTTCCTGAGATTGTAATCAGTCTGATTTCTTCAACCCTGATTACTTCCTTCAGCTCATCTTCGGACGGTTCTTCCGGTTCAATAATTTCCGTATCAGCCGGGATTATTCCGTTTCTTATCAGTATCCTCTTATAGTCTGCTATTGCTTCAGCCTGAGTTTCTCCGACTCCGACATAACCATAGTTTTCCACATTAACAAGCGCATATCTTTTAACAAGTCCGCCGTCATCCTTCAATACCATTATATATGAAGCCTGTCCGGAGATATTAACGAGCGATGGGAACGAAGCAACATATCCTTTCTCCTGAACCTCACCCTCTGCCGCAGCCATGGCAGAATGTTCTTCTGCACCTACAACCGGATAATACTTGTATTCACCGGTCCTGGCGTTTGTAAGTATAAATCCGATGTTACTTTCGTCCGCAAGCACGCTGGTTACTCCGGTATAGTACCAGACATCATCATCCAGCATTACATAACCAAAGTCGTCAGTTGTCTGCTTACATCCTTTCTGTCCTATAACTGAATTAAAGAAGCCGTTTTCATAAATACCCTTCCAATTGTATTTTTCACATGCAAGGTCTCCGTCAAACACAATATCCACCCATGTCGGAACATCCGCAAGTTCATACAGCTCGCTGCTTCCGTCGCATGGATTAAAGATTACAACCTCATTTACGTCTTTTGCTCCGAAGAGTCCTGCTTTTGCCGTATAACACGAAACAATATAGTATGGATTTCCCTCTTCATCTATTTCAAAAAACGGTGTGCCGAAAATTTTTGTAGGGTATGAAAATCTGAGTTTTCTATCCAAATCATCCCCGAAACATCCGCTTTCAACGTATTTTAGGGATGTATCAAGTTCTACATACTTTGCACTGTTTTTAAGCGGGTCTACCATAACATACCCCGGAATTCCGCTTTTTTTGTTGTTGAACCACTTAAAGAAACCATTATACTCGAGATTTGCAACTTTTTTAGGCAAATCATTGTAGTTGATCTGCGTATATTCGACAGCAATTTCGTACTGCGAAACAACTTCTGAAAGGTTGCCGAGCGCCCTGTTTCCGATTATTTCCGCCGACTCTGTATCCATAAGTGCAATATTGGTAATTTCATTTGTTTCCGGCATATCCGTTGCAAAATCAGCTTCCTGCACTTCAATAACTCCCGCATATGTCTTTGCGCGGAATATTGAACCTCCTGCAATTCCACCGACAATAACTACCAGAAGAACCGCCTTTACCGCATATAAAACAAACTGTTCTACGATAAATTTTCCTTTTTCAAACATTTTAGAAAATGAGTCAAACGTCGTTCCTCCTCGTGTCTCATACAACGAAAAAGACGTTACCACCATATCAATAACCAAAAACAATATCATAAATCCGATGATCCATGTCCAGAATATCGCTGAATGAATATTTAACGGTGGAAGAAGAAAATAGTATAACACTGCCGTAATAATAAGAGTGATTATCAGACTTATGATACAAACGGATGCCCTGCTCCTCTGTTTTATTTTTTTTGCCATTTTATTCCTCTTTTCTGATTAATTATTTTACAACTGAAGAATCCATGCGATGACAACCGCCGCATAAATTGTATTTACTATACATCAAATCATTTCTTTATACAAGAAAAACCGTTTATGTTTGCTTTTGTATCTGCAACATTGGCTGATTTATCATGACTAGCGATTTGCGAAGCCCTTCCACTGCCTAAAGGCAGTGGGTTTACGCCACTGACAAACTAACAGATTTATTTATAAAAAAAGTGCGTATATACCGCTTGGTCTACACGCACCCTGAAAATCATTTATCAATCCGCAGACTGAGGATTATTTTTTATTCTGCATTGTCCTTAATGAACTTAACAAGCTCATCAACCTGTGTGAATGCAAGACCTACAACAGTATCAGCTGCACCGTAGTAGATTGCGATTCTTCCTGTTTCTGCATCACAAAGTGTTGCACATGGGAAGCATACGTTTGGAACGTCACCTACACATTCATACTCTGTTTCCGGATGTAAGATGTATGGACGGCAACGATACTTAACCTTCCAAGGTTCTTCCTTATCAAGAATACATGCACCGATTGAGTAAATCATGCAGTTACATGTCTGAGCAACACCGTGGAAAATCATGAGCCATCCTTCATCGATTTCGATTGGAATAGGACCTGCTCCAACCTTTGTCCAAGCCCATTCCTTAGGCTCAAGAACATGATGATGCTCACCCCAGTGAATCATATCAGGTGACTGGCTGATAAATACATCACCGAAAGGTGTATGACCATTATCGGATGGTCTTGAGAACATAACGAACTTTCCGTTAATCTTCTTAGGGAACATTACACCATTTCTGTTATATGGAAGGAATGCATCCGGAAGTCTGTAGAAAGTCTTGAAATCGTATGAATAAGCTACACCGATTGTAGGGCCCTTCCACTTTTCAAACTGTGCACACCATGTTACATAGTATCTGTCTTCAATCCAGCATACTCTTGGATCATATCCGTTTGCTGTGCCTACGCACTCACCTGTTTCTTCATTGTAAAGTTTTAAGATTTCAGGTTCGATTTCCCAATTGATGGCATCTTTACTCTTTCCGAGGAAAAGATGACTTGCCATGCACTTGTCATCACTTCTGAATACACCTACAAATTCTCCATCTTTTGCAACTACTGCACTGTTAAATACTGAGTTTGCACTTGGAATGGCATGTCTGCCGATAATAGGGTTAGCACTGTAACGCCAAACAACATCTGTACATCCCTCAGGTCTGTCTTCCCAAGGAATATTTGGTAAATTTTCGCCAATAATCATTGTTACCCGCTCCTTATCATTTTTTATTTTATTATGTCTGCTTTTTTTACAGACCAGTTTTCTTATGTGATTTTAATATAGCATTTGTATATAAGTTTTGCTATAATAACCTCATACAAAAATAGTATAATTCTATTTTTCCCTAACATTTCAAGGGTTTTATGTCTACTAATTTGTCATCTTACAGCAAGGAGTATATTTATGAGTCGCTTATTTGAATATATAGACACTCTCAACTCTCCATATGAGGCCTTCACCCAGACGAGCGAAGGTTTCCCGGTACGCCCTCATTGGCATTACTATATGGAAATCATCATCATGATAGAAGGTCATATATGCGTTGAAAGTGAAAAAAACACAAGCATCCTTGGACCCGGCGATGCCTTTGTTTTCTGTCCTAAAATGATTCACTCAATGACGTCCTGCAATGGAGAGGATTTTCTTTATGGCGTACTTAAATTCGACATCGGCAGAATCTCCATCCAGGGGAGCTCAACTCCGAGTATGAGACTTCTTTTTGAAAGCGCACGCCTTTCAGAAAATGTTTCGCTGCATTTTAAAAGTGAGGACCTTCCCGGCACAAGAATGCTTGATTTATTCAATTCCTGCAAAAAAGAATTGGCAAAGCGTGACTACGGCTATGATATGGTACTTCACTCCAACATATGCGAATTCCTCATACAACTTATAAGAGTAATGCGTGAGCGTGGTTTCAATACTGACTCAGCAATTTTAAACATCGCTCATAATACAACGGTTGACACCATTACCGAGTATATTGATGCGCACTCTTCCGAAAAACTCAGCATAAACACCCTTGCCGAGCTCTGCAATATGAGTTATTCCTATTTTGCAAAGAGTTTCAGGCAAATCTACGGTCGAACATGCACCGATTACATTGAGTTCATAAGAATATCAAAGGCCGAAGACCTCTTATTATATACGGACTTCGACCTTACATACATAAGCCTTGAGACAGGCTTTTCAGATTGTTCTCATTTAATCAAAACATTTAAAAAATGGAAAGGCATAACACCTAAGCAGTACAGAATGAGAAGAAAGATTACTCAATAATTTCCGACCATTCACATATACGGTCAAGAGTATAATCATTAAGTATTACCTCGTATACATTCTCTTTTCCGTATACCTCAAGGAATTTTTCAATTTCATCCCTGCTGTTTCCATAATCATACTCAGCAAGATAATTTCCTATATAGGTATTAAAGATTTCATCCGTTACGGAGAAGCCTTCTTTTTGTGCAATTTCAGAAAGAATGAGCTCCTGCTTAACGGATGTTTCTGCATAAAGCTTTACATCCTTACAAAACGCTTCATAACTCTCGTAATTATAATAGTCGGTTGCAAGCTTTTCTATTGTCTTATACTCATCATAAAGCATTGCCAGACGCCGGTAATATGCAAGAAACTCTTCATATCTGTCATTTACCATGCCTCTTATTCTGTAAAATTCCGCTTCATCCACAAGCTGCTTAAGCACAGCCTGTTTTTCCCTTTCATTCTGACTTACAGAAATTTCCAGTCCTCCGAGTGCCGAGTTTGAACCGGTTGCCGTTTCTGCGCAGATAACTTTCATATTTTTGTAATCACCCGGTTTCACGGCCGGATCAGCATTTATATACCACAGTAAAAAAATGCCAAGGCAGGCGATTAACACGCCTGCCGTCAGCACTACTATTATGGCAATATTTTTCTTTTTACCTGTTTTTTCCATTATAGCAAAGTATCTTTCCGTTTTTACTCTTTATTCTCCGGATTCTGTATCTTCTGCCGCATATTCACCATATATCTTATCAAAGATATACTGGTCGGTTACATATTCCTTAAATGAATTCTCTCCATAATATCCGTCATAAAGTTCCTGATAATCCGCTACACTCGTGTCTGTTCCTGAGATGATTTTCTCGGCAAATGAATTAAAATCCTGGTCACTTAACTTGATTTTTTCCTGTTCACCGATTTCCGTAAGAAGGAGATGAAGTTTTACTTCCTGCTCAGACTGCGTCTTTAAGGCTTCTCTGAGTGCTTCTTCGGACTCATATCCGTTATTTGTTGCAAATGTAGCCAGTGTACCGTTATTTTCCTTACACATTTTCTCAAGTCCGGAAATATAATTGTTGTAGTATTTATCTGTTTCTTCCTTCAAATCCTCAAACTCGGTATTCTTGAGAAGATATTCGGAATATGCACTTCTCATTATTGTTTCCGTATTGTTCTGACTGTCAAGATATCTCTTGATATTGTCCATACAATCATCCTTGGAAGCAAATCCTAATGTTGTATATCCATTTTCCATGGTAAGTTCTTCAGCCTTATTCTTATAATTCAGCGTAACCGTAAACACTGCCGGTTTTCCTGCCAAATCCGGGTTATTCTTATATTCTTCAGGGAACGTTACATTGATATCGAATGTTTCCCCGATTTTATGACCGACAAGCTGCTCTTCAAAGGTGTCAATAAATGACTTGCTTCCGATTTCAAGATCTGTTGTTCCTTCACCACCTTCAAAAGCCTCACCGTCCATGTATCCCTTAAAGGTTATGTTAATTACTTCACCGTTCTCGACAACCATTCCTTCAGAGTTCTCGATTTTAGTCAGTGCCTTTGCTCCGAGAAGTTTCTGATAACTTACAAGATATTCATAGTAAGCCTGTGCATCACCTTCCGTTGCTGCCGGTGTTCTTTCATAGGTATACTTCTTATAGTCTGCCAGTTTCTTAATCTTGTTGTTTCCTCCAAAAAGTCCCATGCCGTCACATACAAGATAAACCACGCCTGCAACAATTGCGACAATACAGACAACTGCAAGAACAATAAGCGGCTTATTCTTCTTTTTCTCCGCCGTTTTTTCGTTCTGTCCGTCATTTTCTTCGGCAGAATCATTCAACTGCTCAATAACATCTTCAATTTTTTCTTCCTTCATTTAAAATCCTCATTTCAATTTTTTCCCCTTTTACTTCTCCCAACCCGGAAACCGGCCTCAAATTTCATCTCAACCGGAAACCTTCGTATATTTTAAGGCAGGGGTGCATTTGTTCCACGGCATCCGAGAAGAGTTCCCGGAACACTTCTTACCCTGCTCTTAAAAGCTCTTTTATTGTCATACATCAGCCTGTCCGCCTTAAGAATAAACTCATCAACCATTGAATGTTCATCAGGTTTATTGATTGAAAGACCGATACTTGCATGAATCTTATATGGCTTTCCCGAATCTCTGTTATAGTTATTCAGATAGTTTCTTATGCTGTTAACATAACGGTTTCCGCTTTCTTCGGCATTCTCCGCAATTCCTGCCACAACAAATTCATCACCGCCGAATCTTGAACAGATCTCGTATTTTCGTGCATTGACAAGCATTGTATTTCCAAAGACCTTAAGTGCATTATCTCCTTCCGAATGACCGTAATTGTCATTTATGACCTTCAAATCGTCCATGTCAATACTTGCAACGTACATTCCCCAACCGTTATTTATGCACGTTTTCATCATTTCAGGAATTGCCGTATAGAATCCTCTTCTGTTAAGAAGCTTGGTGAGCGGATCTTTTACATACATTTCTGCCATCTTCTCATTAACTTCTTCAAGTCTTTTATTTGCCATACTTAGTGACTTCTGATTTCTGAAAATCTCCAATGTGTTTCCGACTGCATAATTAAATATCACCAGCTTGTCAAAGAACACATCCGTATCCTGCATTTCATGAACGGCATATCCGAAGCAGTTTCCCGCCGAATGAACCGGTAACACGATAAGAGGTTTGTCCGGAGACAGAAAACTTTCAATATTAGGCACAAGCTCCCGTTTATTAAATACGGTTCCGACCTCTATTTCCGTTCCTTTCCTCTTTACAAGAATACGCATCTTGTCCTCATCACCCTCTTCCGATTGATGGGTACCGTAACTGAATTCCTTTATTGATTTATTAACAGCTATTATTCCATTTGATACCATGTAACTGTGCATTATGGTAGCAACCTGTATTATACTGTCCTTTGTGCCGACCAGTGTCTGCATCTCATACATTATCGACTGATAGGAAACATATTCCTTGTTAGCATAATACAGTCCGAAAATAACATCCGGCGAAATATGGTAATTCTTTTTTTCACATCCACAGGAGCCGGCAATTCGGAACGAATAAGGAATCATATAATCCTTTTCAAGCTGTCCGCCTTCAAGATAGTCCTCTACAAGTTCCAAAACCTTATTTCCAACCGTTTCATAATCCAACTCACATGTCGTAAGTTCCGGATCATTCCATTTGGATCTTGCTATTCCGTCAAAACCGGTTACGATAACATCCTCCGGAACTCTGATTCCCCTGAGTTTAAGCTGTTTGCAGGTTTCAATTGCCATTGCGTCATTCGCGCATATGATTGCTTCCGGAACATCTTTTTGAAGGAGTTCCTCAACCGCATTTCCTACCGGTCCTTCCCAGAAATATCCATATGCAAGTCTTTCTTTTTCGAAAGGTATCTTATTTTCTCTGAGTACTTTCTTGTATACTTCTTCCCTCTCTTCAGAAAACTCGTTATTAGGATGTCCTGATATATAGTCTACTCTGCGGCATCCGTGTTCTTCGACAACATGTCTTATAAGTTTTTCGAAGGCACCCGTGTAATCCATTCTCAGATTCACCGCACCGTCAAGATATCTGTCAATGGAAATCATCGGAACACCGTCCCTCCTGGCAGCATTCACAATCATATCCAGTGTTTTTTGTTCCTGTATCGTTTCCGAAAAACAGATAACGGCATCGAATCCCTCAAAACTGATATTTCTGAATATTGAACTTTCCCCTACATATGACGTTTCGCCTTCTCTTATGATTGACGACGTACCAAATACTACCATGGCACATCTCTTTTCCTTTAAAGCATTGTAAATGGTTCTTATCCATTTAATGTTTGATCCGTCACTTACATTTGCTATACACACAGCTATCCGCTTGTTTTCAAGTGTTTTCATATCTCCCCCAAGGTATCTCCCACATTATAGCATCTTTATCTTTCTGAGTATCACCATCGTAATTGCACATACCAAAACGATTACACCGCAGATTATTTCAAAACCGTATGCCGTTGCCGACAAAGGCATCCACTCCTGCGCAACATTCATTCCATATACTCCGGAGATAATGTTCGGAACCGACATTACGATTGTTATGGCAGCCAGGTACTTCATGACCCTGTTGAGTCGGTTGTCCATAATCGATGACATCAGTTCTCTGGTTCCGTTAAGTATGTCTCTGTATATTCCCGTCATTTCGATGGCCTGTTTGTTTTCTACAATTACATCTTCCAGGATTTCCTTATCCTCAGGATACTGTTTTATCTTTCCATACCTGGTAAGTCTCTCAATAATTGCTCCGTTTGCCCTCAACGAGGTTGCGAAGTATACAAGCGTCGATTCAAGCTCATGCAGTGCAATAAGATCCTTGTCTTCCGTTGCATCACTTGTTCTCTCTTCAATTTCCGTACGTCTTTTGTCGATTACACGAAGATTGTTCTGGTATACCATGCAGGTCTTGTTAAGAATCTGATAAACAAATCTCATCTGCTTCTTTGTTGAGAATTCCTTAACATTGTTCTTTACAAAGAAGTCAAGCACCGGAGTATCTTCCGCACAGACGGTTATTATTACATTTTCTCTTATAATCATTCCAAGAGGAATTGTTGTATAGTTGTCCTGGTCATGTCTTTTTTCTATTGCAGGGATATCCACGACTATAAGCGTATAATCGTTGCTTACGTCGACTCGTGAGCTCTCCTCATCATCCATTGCCGCTCTGACATCGGCAACATCAATATCAAAAGTATTCGCCAGGTAAACGCTTTCTTCGTAAGAGGGGGCAACGGCTTTAATCCATCCGCCTTCTTCAAAAAACTGTTTTTCATGAAGCTTACCATTTTCAGTACGATAATATTTTATCACAGCCACACCTCCGTTTAGTACTTATGACGTCCTGCATCTTTTAAAGTTCGGTTACTACGCCTCCGAAAAAAATGTCCGACCATCTTTTTAAGTTTATATCTTTTGGATTTTTGTGTCAATCTCATATAAGAAATAAACACAAATAATGCACATATATTGCCTTCTTTTTCTGCCATCCGTGTCATCTTATCCGACTACACGCACCATTTGCGTTTTCTAACAGATTCTCGGCAGTCCCTCGCCTCTGAGTTTCAAAAGACCGACCTTTCCGCCGATTTCCGTATTAAGTATGAGATTTCCGCTTCCTTCCGCAACACAGCCTATTATTCGGGCATCTTTTCCGTACTTACTGTTTCTGATGATTTCAAGAACGTTTTCAGCCTCTGTTCCGTCTGCAATCACCACTGCCTTTCCTTCGTTGCCCATATACCAGCATTCAAGCCCCATCAGTCCCGCAAAACTCCTTACCGACGGATTTACCGGAATTTTTTCTTCAAATATGTTAATTTCAGTACCCGATGCTTCTGCCATCTCCTTAAGTACGGTTGCAAGACCGCCTCTCGTAACATCCCTCATTGCATGAACCGAATCTGCTTTTTTCTTCAGTGCATCTGCAATTTCCGTAAGCGGTGCAACATCCGATGCAATATCATTTTCCACCGACAGCCGTTCCGAAAGAATTGCCGCATGGTGATCCCCCATTGTACCCGTAACAATTACGGCATCGCCGGCTTTAATCTTTGCGGCAGACCAGTCAGTTTCCATAAAACCCACTCCGGATGTGTTTATGAAAATACCGCCTTTTCCCTCAACAACCTTTGTATCTCCGGCAGCAATAACAACACCTGCCTCCTTTGCCGTTTCCGCCATACTTTCTGCTATTTCACGGAGAGTGTCTGTATCCATCCCCTCTTCTATGATAAATCCGCAGGTAATATACTTAGGTTTAGCTCCTCTTACCGCAAGGTCATTCACCGTTCCGCATATCGCCAGCCTTCCGATGTCACCGCCGCGAAACATTATCGGATTAACGACAAAACTGTCGGTTGTTATGGCAAGTTTCTCCGCTCCATCCACCACGGTTGAGTCTTCCATTTGAGAAAGAAGCTCATTTCCGTAACTTTTACTGAATATTTCTCCTACAAGCTTTGATGTCATCTCACCGCCGCTGCCATGTGCCATTGTTATTTTCATACCCATCCTCCGGATTTTTTTATTTTGCTTTCTGCCTTCAACTCAGGTCAGCCTGATTATAATAGGCACAGCAGGCTCCTTCTTCCGAAACCATGCATGCTCCCTGCGGATTTAAAGGTGTACATACTTTTTTGAAAAGCGGACAATCCACCGGTTTTATCCTTCCCATCAGTACCTGTCCACATTTACATGCGGAATTTTTCACCGTATCCGTCTCGTAATCATCATTACCGGCATTAAGAAATTTGTATTCTTCCCTCAATACCAGTCCCGATTCTTTTACATTTCCCATTCCGCGCCAGTATGCATCCTTTTTTTCAAAGAAACGGCATACAAGGCTTTCCATACCTTCATTTCCGTTTTCATTTACGGCATTTCTGTAGCAGTTAAATACTTTTCCGTTCCCACGGTTACGCACTGCCACACACAGTGCCGCTGCCAGTTCTTCCGGTTTAAAGCCGGCAACAACAAAAGGTATGTTATATTTCACTGCCGCCTCATCAAAAATCCGGCTTCCGGTCACTGCGCAGACATGTCCCGGGGCAAGAAAGGCATCTATACCGGCATTTTCGCGACACAGTGCATCAACTATCGGCGGCATCATTTTAACCGACGTAAGAAGCTTCACGTTTTTGATTCCTGCCTCGATAACATCATTTATCAGAAGTGCATATGCAGGAACCGTCGTTTCAAATCCCACGGCTGCGAAAACAAAGCACTTGTCAGGCTCTTTTTCCGCCATCGGAATAATGTCAAGCGGAGAATAAACCATTCTTACATCCGCACCTTCGCCTTTTACCTGTGAAAGCGATTTTTCGCTTCCCGGTACTCTTAACATGTCTCCGAAAGATACTATTACATTCGCCCTGTCTTCTGACAAACTTATAAGCTTATCTATATATGCCGCAGAGGTGACACATACCGGACATCCCGGTCCCGATATCAGCTTTATCTTCGGTGAAATAAGCGTTCGTAATCCGCTTTTTGAAAGTGCGGACGTATGACTTCCACAGATTTCCATAATGGTCATCTCTTCTCCGTCATACTCCGACAAAAACCTTACAAGTTCTTTTGTTTCGGCTTTCACTGTATTCCTCCGTTCATAAGCTCCGCCAGTTCCTTCATTTCAAGTGCATCTTTTTCACTCAGTTTCTGTATGATACACCCCGCATGTACAAGAACATGGTCTCCTTCCTTAATATCAACAACCCCGCTACGGGCCCTTATTATATTTCCGTCAAAATCAATCTCTGCATATTTTTCTTCGGTTTTTATCACCCTTCCGGGCATGGCAACGCACATATATCTTACCTCCGTCCGTCATTTTTCAGTCCCTGGGACTCCACGCGGCTGAGCCGCCTTATTCTTTCTTTTCAAGATATTTTGATGCCAGATAAAGCTGACCGGCCGCAATCCCGTCATCTCCCGGTGGAATTTCCCGGTTAAAGAAGCATCTGTACCCTGCTTTCTCCAGTGTATTCACGCATTTTTCAAGCAGAATTCTGTTTGCAAAACATCCGCCGCCGAATAAAACACAACACTCATCAGTTTCTGCGGTTCTTTTCGTTACATTTACAACCCATTCCGCAATTCCGTAAATGAATCCTCTTGCAAGCGGAGCTTTTTCTACTCCTCCGAGCCTTGCCCTTACGATATCCTTAAGCAGTCCGACCGCATCTGCCGTCACACATCCATTCTCTTCTTCAGTTATCTCCATATGAAGTTCGAAGACTTCCTCCGTTTTTGCCGCCTCATATTCCAGCTCACACGCACATTGACCTTCATATTTGTTTTCTCCGCAGATTCCGATTGCAAATGCTGCCGCATCAAACAGCCTTCCCATCGAAGATGAATATACGACACCCATATTGTTTTCAACTGCTTTTGCCACAATTCCGGCTTCACCCGGTCCAAATCCAAGTCCGTCATCACCTGTCGATTCGCAATTATTCATTTTGTAGAGAGCGGAAAAATCTTCTTTTTCTTCTGCCATATACGATGCAAAACATATGCCTGCTTTTTTACCTGCGCCATCACCTCCGGCAAGTTTTATTTCCCTTAAATGAGAAATTCTCTTCGCCGACTCAGGTTTTCCATAAAAAACTTCGCTTCCCCACATGCTTCCGTTCTCACCGAGCCCGGTTCCGTCAAAACAAAACATTATCACATTTTCTTCTATGCCAAACTCTGCTGCCACGGCAGCCCCATGTGCCCTGTGATGATATGTCTTTACGCCGTCCCGACCCGACTTTTCCGATGAAACGTAGAGCGGATGTGCATCATATGCCTTGAAACCTTCCTTAAATGAGAAAGCTTTCTTCATATATGTGGTTCCCCTGTCATACTCTTTTTTCACCCTCTCATGAGAAAGGTCTCCAAAAGACTGGCTGAGGAATATTCTCTTTTCATCCAAAAAAGCAAAAGCACCCTTCATATCGGCTCCGAACGCCAGACCGTTTCCCGGAATCTCTGTATCCAGAGGAAGCGGCACAAATCCCCTTCCTCTCCTAAGTGTCTGCTTTCGTCCGCAGACAACCGCAACAATCGAATCATCAACCGGCGTAAGTATATCTCTGTCATTATACAGGACTCCGATTCCTGAAAATCCGAGCATTTCCTCATCATCGGTTATAATCGGTTCTCCCGATATGTTTGCACTCGTCATTACAAGTGCCTCAAACTCATCCGCAAGCATGTACTGCAGTCCGTTTGACGGAAGCATGATTCCGGCATAGGGACTTCCTGACATAACTTCCTCACAGAGTTCCGATTCTTTTGCCCTCACAAGAACTATCGGACGTGCCGCATCCTCAAGAAGTGACTTTTCAGACTCATTAATAAAACCGTATTTTCCGGCAGTTTCCGTATCCCTGACCATGATGGCAAAGGGCTTTTTCTCTCTGTTTTTTATTGTCCTCACTTCGGCAACCGCCGTCACTCTGTGAGCATCAGCCGCAATATGGTATCCTCCGGTATCCTTTACGGCAATCGCCCTGCCGCTTCTAAGATGATTTACCGCCTCCTCATATGCCCTCTCACCGTAACTCCGATTTCCCTTTTCATCCCTGAAAATAAGCACGGGTCCGCAGTCAGGACATGAATTTGTCTGCGCATACATGCGCCTGTCACCCATTTTTTCATATTCCTTACGACAGTTTCTGCACATGCCGAATCCGACCATTGTCGTATTGGCTCTGTCATATGGCGTTTTATACATAATCGTATATCTGGGACCACACGAGGCACAGCTTATAAAAGGATAATGGTATCTCCTGTTATTCCTGTCCTTCAATTCATTTATACAACTGTCGCATATGCTTATATCTGCCGGCAGCACCGGTACAATACATTCGTCATTGCTCTCAGTAATGGTAAATCCGTCAAACTCACGATACTGTTTTTCCTCTGCCGAAACCTTCTCCGGACGGGCACCTTCCGGAAACGAAACATAAAGGCGGTGGATTATATCCTCCACCGCCTTTTCAGAAACAGTCACTTCTATTTTCACTATTCCCCCGGAATTTTTTACGGTACCGCATATGCCCATTTCCGAAAACATCTTTGCGATATATGGGCGATAGCCTATTCCCTGTACCAGACCGGAAACGGTAAATTCATAGGTTTTCATTTTCTGCTCCCGTTTTACATTTTGCTTACTTTAAGCTCTATGCATTTCTTAGGACAATTTTTCTCACAAAGTCCGCAGCCTATACACTTGGTTTTATCAAACTCCCATGTTTTTCCGGCTCTGTCAACCTTTATGGCCTGAACAGGGCACTTTTTGTCACATAAAGTACAATATACACAGACATCCTTATCATAGACAGGATACTTCTTTTCAACTTCTTTATGGAATACCGTAACCTTCTTTTCATATTCCGGCGATGTGTATCCCGGAACAATCCTCAGGCACTTCTTTACGCACTTTTCAACACAGAATCCGCACTGAACACAGTCGAAATTGTTGATTTCCCAATTTCCGCTTCTCTTGTCAACTTCGATTGCTCTCGGCGGACAGAATTTGGAACACAGGGAACATAGGGTACATTTATCAAAATCAATTTCGATATGTCCTCTGGTTCTCTCTTTATACTCGGCCGGTTTTTCCGGATAAGAGGTTGTAACCGGCTTTGAGAACAGGTTGTTAAGTACATTTCCTGCAAATTTAAATGGTTTAGCCATGTTTTCCTCCTATCTTTCGGTACAGCTTATACAAGGGTCAATTGAGAGAATGTAGAGCGGTACATCCGCAAGCTGTGCACCCTTTAATATTTCAACCATCGGTACAATGTTTGCAAAGGTAGGTGTTCTTAATCTCACTCTGTCAAGGAACTTCGTTCCGTTGCCCTTTACATAATAAACACCTTCGCCTCTTGGCTGTTCAAGTCTGATAAAGGCTTCTCCTGACGGATTTCCTTTTACAACAACTCCCACCTCACTCTTTGGCATTCTGTCTATACACTGTTTAATAAGGCTTATTGCCACAAAGATTTCATCTATACGAACCTTGGTTCTTGCATAGCAGTCACCGTCTGTTTCAACACACATATTGAACTCAAGATCCTTATATGCGTCATATCCGGTTTCCCTTAAATCCATATGAACTCCCGAGCCTCTCATGAAAGGTCCGAGTGCTCCCATTTCAAGTGCCATGTCCTTTGAAAGAATTCCGACACCTCTCAGACGTCTGTTAACTGTAACGTCTTTAAGAAATGTATCTGCAACTACCCTTATTTCCTTTTCCATGTCTGCGAATCTTTTTCTGAATGCAAGGAGCATGTCATCCGGTACATCCTTTAAAAGACCGCCAACCTTGTTGACAGAGAAAATACATCTGCCGCCGGTGGATTCCTCAAACATGTCAAGTACCTTTTCTCTTATTCTCCAACACTGATAGAAAAGCGACTCAAAACCGAAAGCATCCGCATAAAGACCGAGCCAGAGCAGATGTGAATGCACTCTTGACATCTCAGCCCACATGGTACGAAGATACTTTGCCCTGTCCGGAATCTGAACGTTCATTGTTTTTTCAACCGCTTCGCAGTATCCCATTCCATGCATAAAACTACAGATACCGCAGGTACGCTCCACTATATATACAAGCTCATTATAGTCTTTTTTACTTACAAGGGATTCTAATCCTCTGTGAACAAAACCTATTGAAGGAACAGCTTCAACAACCTTTTCATCCTCCAGCACGAGGTCAAGATGAACAGGTTCCGGAAGAACCGGGTGCTGTGGTCCGAAAGGAACTACGCTTTTTTTACTCATTAATTCTTCCTCCGTCTATTTCTCAAAATCAGATACATATGGAGTATCTGCAGCAATCTTATAAAGTTTATGTCTGAAACCGTCTTCCGGAACATTTATCTTTACTCCGAATAACTCAATGGCCTCATTCTCATAAGGTGTCGCATAAGGATAAACTTCACCGACACTTGGCACAACTGTTTTCTTATCAGCCGTAACCTTAAAATATTCAACATTGTAATTTCCACTGTCAAAGCAGTATGTCAGCTCATACAAATCATCGGCATATGTGGCAAACATCTGGAGAAGCCGTCTTCCCTCTCTCCTTTTTTCTTTAACCTTTTCAATAAGTTCCTCAGGTTTTACGGCTATGAACGTTTCTGTTGGTTCGTAATACTTAGGCATTTTCTACCTCCTTCTCCGTCTGCTCTCCGCTTTCAAGCATACATTTTTCTTTGAGTTTTTCCTTTGCCTTCAAAATTCCGTCGATTATCGACTGTGGTCTTGCAGCGCATCCCGGAACATATACATCAACCGGTATTATGTTGTCAACTCCGCCGATTATATTGTAGCATTCCTTAAAAACTCCGCCGGTGCAGGCACATGCTCCGATTGCCACTACAACCTTTGGAGACGGCATCTGCTCATAAATCTGTTTTATTACCATTTGATTAAGAGTGTTCACGCCACCCGTAACCAGAAAAATATCTGCATGCATCGGGTCTCCGGTATTTATTACTCCAAAACGCTCTATATCATATACCGGTGTGAGTGACGCAAGCACTTCCATGTCACAACCGTTGCAGCTTGAACCGTCATAATGTATAACCCAAGGGGATTTTGATATATCCTTCATTATTACCTCCTGTCCGCAGGCGGATTATCCGCCGTATGTCTTTTTCTATTTAAAGATTTCAAGGAGAATTATGTTAACTCCTCCGAATAATATTGTAACCGTCCAGGATGCGATAAGCATCTGTTTCCATTTAAGTCTTGCACTGGTATTGTCAATGAGCACTTCAAGAAATACCGTTGCGGCACAACAGAGAATTGCGGCAGGAATACTTAACGGATTTGAGTTTACAAAGAAAAGTCCGACAACCGCAAGCAGAAATACTTCCTCATACCATTCTGCAAGTTCAACCATTCCAAGGTTAGGACCTGACATCTCGGTTGTAATTCCCTTAACTATCTCCTGATGGGCATGGTGGGAAGTACTTATGTCAAACGGTGATTTTCTGAGTTTTATCGTAAGGATAAACATAAAGCCGATAAAACATCCCGGCAGCTTAACTATTGCCGATACATCGGAATTGATGATTGAAGATACATCAAAACTTCCTGTTGCAAGATAAAAACCTACTGCCGTCAGAAGAACCATTGGTTCATATGACATCATCTGAATCATTTCACGATTTGCACCCATTGTACTGTATGGTGAATGTGTGCAGCTTCCTGCTGCCACAAAAAACATTGCTGCCGTTGTGAGCGTGAAAAATACAAGAAGCAGATCCCATCCTGCAAAGAACAGGGCTCCCGTGAAAACCACAAAGAAAAGATAGCTTCCGATTATGAAGGTCTGTCCCTTGTTTACAACAACCGATTCTTTTGAAAAAAGTTTTCTGACATCATAAAAGGACTGGAAAATCGATGGTCCCTTTCTTCCCTGCATACGGGCCGACAGCTTTCTTTCAATGCCTGCCAAAAGACCGCCTGCAAACGGAGCCAGAAGTATGTATGCAATTGCAAAAATTATTCTGTAAATCATTTGCATTTCCTCCCTATAAAACTGCCGGCAATATTACCGCAACAAAAGCGGCAATGACAATAATCGTTCCGATAATACATGATGGTTTAAGAAGTTTTGCTTCTCCAAACATGTCTTCCATGTACCAGTTTGAGATTTCCATGTGTCTTTCATCTCCGTAAGAACTGTGGAAGGCATGTCCGTTCTGTCTGTTTACACCGGAAACGTAAGATTTTACTACTTTTGCTTTTTTATCTTTTGAAATAAAGTAGAAGGCAACCGGAACCACGAATATGCATAATACAAGTATCACCATAAGTATGAGGTTTCCTGCCGATAAGAATTCCTGCGGATGTCCGCTTACATTTTCTACGAAAGGAGTTACGTAATACTCTGATACAAGCGAGAATGTAAGACAGAGAGCGATGACCGCAAATGCATGTACAAACATTGAAAAATACTGATCCTTTTCCGTAACATCCCTGCATGGTTCGCAGTCCGGACTTGCGGAAACCAGTTTGCATAACCACTTTGTCCAATAGAGTAAAGTGGTAGAGCTTCCGAATGCTATGACAATTACCAGAAATACGTTTGTAAGTCCGGCATCAACGAATGCTTTGAGCGCCGCCCACTTGAATACAAGCATTCCGAACGGAGCAAGATACATTCCGATAATTCCCAGTATCATTATAAAAGCAAGCTTTCTGAGACGCACGATTAAGCCTGACATGCTCTCGATGTCTCTGCTGTGTGATGAATTTTCAATTGCTCCGATACACTGGAAGAGCATGGATTTGGTAACAGCGTGGAATATCATAAGGAATATTCCTGCCCATACTGCTCCCGGAGTTCCTACTCCCGCACAGGTTACTATAAGTCCGAGGTTTGATACCGTTGAATATGCAAGAACCTTTTTTCCGTCACTCTGAGATATTGCAAGCATTGATGCCATAAGGAATGTGAATGCTCCGATAACGGAAATCATAAGACCCGAAACATGTCCTTCAAATGCAGGCGACAGTCTTAAGAGTAGATAGCATCCCGCCTTAACCATCGTTGCACTGTGAAGAAGTGCCGAACTTGGTGTCGGTGCAACCATTGCTCCGAGAAGCCACGTTGTAAATGGAAACTGTGCTGATTTTGCAAGTGCGGCAAATGCAAGGCACATAACAGGTATTACAGCCAACTTTTCCGTTGATACCGCAACCTCTGAGAGACTGAGTGTTTCAAGCTTCAATGATGCTGTGAGGATTGCAATTGAAAATCCGAATCCTCCGAGAAGGTTCATCCACAATGCCCTGAAGGAGTTATTGACAGCCTCCTCCGTTCTCGTATATCCGATAAGAAGGAAGGAACAGATTGAAGTAATTTCCCAGAAAAAGAACATCCAGATAAGATTGTCCGAAAGGACAAGTCCGAACATTGCTCCAAGAAAGACAAAAAGCAGTGCTGTGAAATATGCTGTCCTGTTTTCAACTTCCTTGTGGTGAACATGATATCCTTTCATGTAGCCGACCGCGTATATTACGATAAGTCCGCCGACTATTCCTATAATCATGCACATAAGAACCGAAAGACGGTCAATATGTATGTGTGCCGCAGCTTCATGCTTCGGACCGGCAATCTCAACCCACATTGTAATTCCCGTAGGAATTATCGAGAGAAGCATTATCCAATACTTTTTGTATTTTATGGTCAGTATGATGACAAGAAGCATCAATACGATTTCTCCCGCAAGCATCACCATGTCTGCCGCGTGAGTGTCCGTATACTTGTAAATTCCGGCTTCTCCGCCGGTAAAATAACTGATTACGAAATAAGCCAGGATACATTCAATGACAGCCACAAATACATAACATGCAAGCTGTCCGGCTCTGTTGTTTTTAAGCAGGTATACTGCTATCGCCGCCAAAAACGGGAAGCAGATAAGGATAGGAATTATGTTCATTTGAATCCTCCGTTTTCATCTGTATTCTAGAGCAGGCCGTTAGACCTTAATATATAAACCCATACCGTAAGAGTGATGGAAGACAACAGGGTAGTCGTCATAACGATTGCTGACGTGAGAATATGATCGTTGTCCATATTTTTCGCCATTATGTAACACGCAACCGTTGTTGGTGAACCTGACATTGTAAGCACGGCTATAAGCTGTGGTCCGTTAAATCCCATGGCAATCGCCGCAGGAACAAAAATACATGGAAGTATTACCAGCTTTATAAGTGTTGCCGCAAGTGCAGGTTTTATTTTGGTCAGTGCCTTTTTCCAGTCAAAGGTGGCACCGATTACAAGAAGCGCCATCGGCGTTCCCGTAGAACCGAGGCTTTTTATTACCTTGAGCGGAATTACGGGTATTTTTATCTTCAGGAGGGCTATTATCATCCCGATTAAGATTGACAGAATCAGCGGATTTGTAATTATGCCCTTTAAAACATTTATAATTTTCTTTCTTACCGGTTCGGTTCTGTTACGATTCTTTGCACCGAGCGTAAGAAAGAGAACAGAAAATATATTGTATAACGGAACACTTGCCATTATCATCATTGCAGTCATTCCGGAATCCCCGAATATGTTTTCCGCAAAAGCTACTCCCAGAACAGCCGCTGACCCTCTTGCCGATGACATTGCAAACGCACCTATCATGTCCCTGTTTTTCATGAAAATCAGACACAGTATCCAGATTCCCATAAACATGGCAATGGTACCGAGCATACAGAAGATGAAAAAGCGGATTGAAAATGATGAATCAATATCCGTTTCCGCAACGTCAAGCATCAGCATACACGGCAGTCCTACTTTAAAAACAAACCTGTCCGCCACCCCGGTAAACTCTTCAGTAAACATACCTGCCTTCATAAACAGGTATCCTGCCACAATAACCAGAAATACCGGAAGTGTTGCTTCCAGACTGAATATAAAATTATCCATATACAATATCTGTCCTTGAAAAAATATTTGAATTTATGATACATTCATGCTATCCTACTGATTATAATACACAAACGCAAAAAAATCATTAATAAAATAGATCAGTAGGAAATTTAATTCAAATTTACTGCTGTCACGGAGGTCAAAATGAACATACGCAGCTCCGCTGAGGACTACCTGGAAACAATTCTGATGATACAGAAAAGAAAAAACCGTGTCCGTTCAATCGACATTGCTACGGAACTTGACTTTGCCAAGCCAAGTGTCAGTGTTGCAATGAAGAATCTCGAACAGGGCGGTTACATCACAAGAGACGTTGACGGTTATATCAGTCTTACCGATTCCGGATATGAAATTGCAAACAAAATTTATGAGCGACATCTCATAATTTCTGAATTCCTCAAATCGCTCGGTGTCGACGAACAAACCGCTCTTGAAGATGCATGTAAGATGGAGCACTGCTTCAGTGAACAGAGCTTCTCTGCTCTTAAAAAATTTATTCAAGACGGAAACCATTAGCCGTCAGATAGGCTATCTGTTTTCCCTTGCTGTCAAGAACCTCTACTTCATAGAGGCTTGTTCTTCTGCCATTTTTTATACATCTTGCTTCAGCAGTTATATAATCATCCTGTGTATTCCCGACGAAATTTACATTGAGTCCGGATGCCACTGATTTTTCTCCATTCTGATTTGAAGCAATGGCAAAAGCAAAATCTGCCGCGGTGAATATTGCACCGCCCATAATTCCACCCCAGGCATTCCGATGTTCCGGGGTGATTTTGAGTCCGACCTTTCCATAATGATCGTCTGCATCCAGAATCTCACAGCCTATACCGACTGCAAACCTGTTTCCTTTAAAGAATTCCTTTAAGCGCTCCATTTCTTCCGCTGCCAACATAAAACCTCCTTATAGGGCACTGAAAACATATAATCCGTGCCGGCTTTTATGATATTTTTACCTCATCCCTGTTATTGACAACCCATTTATAAACTGCCACTCCAATGATTATCACATATCCAACATAACTGTAAACATCCGCAAGCTGATCAAGGAAAATAAATCCCAGCACTGCTGCAAATATCACCTGTGAATAATCGAATACGGAGATTTCCTTTGCCGGTGCCTTCTGGTAGGCAGCCGTTATACTGTACTGCCCGCCCGTAGCTGAAACTCCCGCAAGCATGAGCATTACAAACTGATAAATACTTATCGGTTCATATCCGACTATGATAAACGGAATTGTAACCAGAGTGGAAAAGCACGAGAAGAAAAAGACTATCATACTGCCCTTTTCCCCTCTTGCACCAAGCTTTCTGACAAATGTATAGGCAAGCCCCGCCATCATTCCGCCTATAAAACCTATTAATGCCGGAAAGCAGGCTATGTCGAATGACGGTTTCACCACAAACAGAGCCCCGATAAATGCAACTGCTATTATTATCCAATCCCTCACCTTAGGCTTTTCCTTCAAAATCCATATTGAGAAAACCATGGAAAAGAAAGGCGAAAGTTTATTTAACATTGATGCATCCGAAATATTAAGTTTGTCTATTGCATAAAAATTACAGAAGATACCTATCGTTCCTCCGATTGCCCGAAACAGCAGATATTTAAGATTGCCCTCACCGATTTTAAAGTCGCCGTCTCCGAACTTTATTGCACAGAACGAAACCGCAATCGCAACCAGATTTCTAAAAAACGACTTTTCATAGAAAGGCAGGTCTCCGGCAAGCCTCACAAAGAGATTCATCAGCGCAAAGAAAAAAGCCGCTGATATTATGCAGAGAATGCCCTGTTTTTTATTGTTCATCCTGTTCTACCTGATTTCTGATTTTTTCCAGAAGATATACTCTGTTAAAAGGGAATGAATAATAGTAACCGTCCGCAAAATCCGCTGTCATCTTCATGGCTTCCGCTGCAATTTTTACGCCGATTTCCTCTCCTTCCTCCCTGGTGCAGTTTTCATGAAAACGTTCTATTATTTCATCCGAAATATCAACTCCCGAAATCTCATTTTTCATAAAGACGGCATTTCTTCTGCTTATGAGCGGCATGATTCCACAAAGAATCCGCGCACCCGTTTTTTCTTTTATATATCTTATTCTGTCCGCATCTTCCTGTGAAAATACAGGCTGAGTCATGAAAAATTCAGCGCCCTTTTCAAGCTTTTTTCTTACTCTGCCCGTCTCCACTTCCAGGTTCTTTCTGTTTTGATTAATTGCTCCTCCGTAGGTAATCGGATTCTCCTTGAGCAGCTCATCATTCAAGTCTCCGACGATAGACATAAGTCCCGCCGAATCAAAGTTGAACACTCCTTTGACACGACCTCTTTCCGTAACCGGAACAGGATCTCCCGTAACAATAAGAAAATTGTAAATGTCATTTATATGGGCTCCCATAAACATGGCTCTCATTGCAATTGAGTTTTTATCGCGACAGGCAATATGCGGCATTACGCACATGCCCGTTCTGTCCGCAATTTTCTTTGCCATAAGGACCGCATCAACTCTTGTCCTTCCGGACGGAGAGTCCGGAAATGTAAGACAGTCAACTCCCAGTTTCTTCAATAACATTGCCGAACTTATAATTGCCTCATCATCTGCATTTACCGGTGGAACAAGCTCTACGGCAATCAGTTTTCTGCCCGGCTTTGCATTACTGAAAAACGCATGACTTTTAACGCTTGAGGGTCTTTTCTCCGGTTCCTTTTCTTTTTTTCCGACACTTCCGGCTTTGTCCGGATTTATGGCTGAAAGACACTTTATATGATTTGGTGTCGTTCCACAACAGCCTCCTATTATATTTATTCCGAATCCGGCAAGTTCGGATGCCTTTTCCGCAAAATATTCCGCATTATCCTCATAAAACACCCTGTTTCTTACAAGCTTAGGATATCCCGCATTCGGAAATGCCAATATCTTCTTGTCACCGGGAAGTTTTATTTTTTCAAGAAGTGAAATCATGTGCGCCGGTCCTATGTTACAGTTAAGACCCACTCCATCCGCTTCTTTCACACTCTGAGTTTCCTTTAAAAGAGCCGCCAGGCTTCTTCCTGACGAAGTAATTCCGTACTGATTGACGGAAAAACTGACGGCAACAAAAATATCTGCATGTTTCTCTTTTATCAGCTTTACGGCTTCACTTATCTCATCAAAATCAGGAAATGTCTCGAAGAGAATCATATCTGCACCTGAATCAATAAGTGTTTCCGCAAACGATACATATTCTGCCGTGTTGTCTGCACCTCTCTCAAACGGTGCCGGACCTATATCTCCCGCAATTATTATGTCACGGTTACTTTCACCTGCCGCCTCAGCAGCAAGCAATACTCCTTTACGTCTGACCTCTTCAACAGACAGACTGCTGTCAAGATTCTCCCTGTATGCGGCAAAAGTATTGGTTCTTAAGAGTCCTGCCCCTGCTTCAATATAGGCTTTATGTATGCCTTTTACCCTGTCAGGGCAGATTATGTTCGCATTTTCAGGCAACTCATCCGTATGATACTCAGATGCATACCAGGTTCCAAATGCTCCGTCCGCTATAATGCACGGACTTTTAAATATAATGTCAGTTTTGTTCATTAACCCAATTCCTTTGTACGTTTATAGGCTTCATTCACTGCATCCATAAGTGCATTTCTGAATCCGTCATTTTCAAGTGCATGAACACCCGCTATCGTCGAACCTCCCGGTGAACATACCTCGTCTTTGAGCTGTCCCGGATGTTTTCCCGTTTCAATCACCATTTTTGCAGAGCCGAGAAGTGTTTTTGCGGCATACGCAAGCGCCTTCTGTCTCGGAATTCCGCATTCAACCGCTCCGTCTGCCAATGCTTCTATGCACATATATACATATGCCGGACCGCAGCCGCTGACCGCAGTTGCTGCATCAATAAGCTTTTCAGGAAGTTCATCAACCATTCCTGCTCCTGAAAGCACTTCGCATATTTCATCTTTTTCATCTTTGCAGACATCTTCGGTTGCGCACATGAGAATAACGCCTTCTCCTACTGCCGCAGGTGTATTCGGCATAATTCTTACCACCGGATAATCCGCTCCCGCAAATTGTCTTATCTTTTCAGTCTTAATTCCGGCTGCCATGGTTATCAAAACAAAGCGATCCTGTCTCTTGGCAAGTATCTCCGAAATTCCACCGAGACACTCTTCCATCATCTGAGGTTTAACACCGAGAAAAATATATTTGGCATTTCCTGCAATTTCTTCGTTTGTGCTTATTTTTGCTTCCGAATCACCTGCCGTTGCAACGGCCTTTTCCACGGTTCGGTTGCTTAATCCGGTTTCCGCCGCATATCCGGACTCAATGACCTTTTTTGCCAGAGTGCCGCCCATATTACCTGTTCCGATAAATCCAAATTTCATTTCTGCCTCCAAAATTACCTACATCTCTTTCCGGCATAAAATCTTGTCCCTGCCGGCTTTCCGTCAATTATGTCATAAAGAACTTCCGGATTGTCTCCGTTTGCAATCACCATGTCTATTCCAAGTTTCATGACTCTTCCCGCCGCATTCAGCTTTGTCGTCATGCCACCTGTACCAAGACTGCTTCCTGCTCCTCCTGCCAGGGCTCTTATCTCATCATTTATTTCATAAACATCATGAATGAGCTCCGCATCGTCATATTTATGAGGATCTTTCGTATATAATCCGTCTATGTCCGAAAGAAGGATGAGAAGATCTGCTTCACAGTTTGCCGCAACAATTGCCGCAAGAGTATCATTATCACCTATTCCCATTTCTGCAACGGACACGGTATCGTTTTCATTTATTATAGGCAATGCTCCAAGCTCAAGCAGTCTGAATATGGTATTATGGAAATTTACTCTTCTGTCTTCATGCTCAACATCTTCCGCCGTGAGAAGTATCTGTCCTACCGTGTGTCTGTATTCAGAAAACAGCTTATCATATGTATACATCAGTTCACACTGACCCACGGCTGCCGCTGCCTGCTTTGTAGGTATGTCCGTCGGTCTATTTACAAGCATGAGTTTGCCTGCTCCCATTCCGATGGCTCCCGACGAAACCAGTACCACCTCATTATTTGCATTCTTTATATCACTTAAAACCTTACAAAGTTTTTCGACACGTCTTATGTTAATCCTTCCTGTCTCATGAGCCAGTGTTGACGTACCGACTTTTACAACTACTCGCATATCTGTCTTTCTTACTCCTTTTAGTTTTTGCAGCCCGATATTCATCTTATTAATTTAGGCCGCACCCATGCACAGTATATCACAGTCGAAAAAAAAACGGTACATAAATATGTACCGTTTTTTGTGACTTAAAGCCGTCACCGCATATGATTTACTACATTGTATATCTTAAAAGAAGTACTGCCGTTGCCACAAGAAGTGTGAGAACCGTTGCCGGTGCGGCAATCTTACAGTATTTTCCCCATCCGACCGGATGTCCCTCTTTTGCAATTATTGAAGTTCCTACTACGTTTGCGGAAGCTCCTATAGGTGTTCCGTTTCCACCGACATCCGTACCGATTGCAAGTGTCCATGCGAGAACAGCAAGAAGGGCAGGATCTCCGACTGAAAGCTCCTTGATAACCGGAACCATTGTTGCCGCAAACGGAATGTTATCGATAAATGCCGATGCAAGTGCTGAAATCCAAAGAATGATTACTACCATCGCTTTTACGTTTCCACCGCTTATCTTCTTAATAAAGTTTGCAATTACCTGAAGGACTCCTGTCTGCTCAAGACCACCGACAACTACAAAAAGACCGATAAAGAAAAGAATTGTATTCCAGTCAAGTCTCTTAATAATGTCAGTCGTTTTCTTCACTCCTTCAATTGACAGTGATGCAATAAGTGAAAGAATAGTCGCTATAACACCTATTGTTGCAACTGAAAGGCCTGTCTGCGCATGTGTTACAAGTAAAACAACACAGATTGCGAAAATGATACAGCTTATTATGAAATATGTTTTATTCTGAATTGCTTCCTTAGGATCAGGATATGTAATTCCGTCCGGTCTTGCCGCTTCGCTTTCCTTAAGCTGTTTTCTGAACATAAAGTAGAAATAAAAGATAAGGATTACACCCGCAACAAATGCTACAAGACCTGTATTGGTAAGGAAATCAAAGAATGTGTATCCAAGACCTGTTCCGATGATAATGTTAGGCGGATCACCTGACATCGTTGACGAGCCTCCGACATTACTCATAAATATCTCCGCCAATACCACAGGTACCGGATCAAACTTCAGAATTCTCGCAAGTTCCACCGTTACCGCCGCAAGGAAAAGAATTACGGTGATACTGTCAATAAACATTGAAAGTACTGCCGACATAATCATAAAAGATATGAATAAAGGCACTACACGATAATTTACAAGCTGCGCAAGCTTGAGACAAAGCCACCTAAAGAAACCTGCATTTCCCATTCCTTCAACCATGAGCATCATACCTGTAATAAAGATGATTGTTGCCCAGTTGATTCCTGTTGAAGATTCCTCCGCATTATGTCCCGGAATCCAAAATGCCTTTGTAAATATACTCTTATAGTTAAGAGTTTCCACGATTGCGTCCGAACTGTGCATTATAAGTCCAAATACTACCACAAGGACAAGTACCGCACCTATACATGCAGGAACGAATCTGTCCATCTTACCGACTATGATTACAATAAACATCAGTAAGAAAATAACCAATGCCGCAATAGTAGCTGCCGTTTCCATGACTACCTCCAAATTTTATAAAACATTAAGATTTTACACAACTTGCACATTTTAGCTCATGTTACGACAAAATGCAACCATATAATTCTTTTTATTTTCTTTTGTGATGTTTTGCCGCGGAAACAGCCGCCGGCTGAGATTCTTTTCGGTTATTTTTGTCGAAATCCCGCGCCCGATTTCCTAAACAGGATAAAATCCTGAATCACTTACTCTCTCGCCTGCCTTGTAAAGATGAGAGTAATCTCCCATGGACCTCACCCTGAAAATGGCAATGTCTGCATCTCTTTCTTCCGTCTCTATTTCAAACACGGTTGACGGAGCGGCAAAGAAACCGTGAAGCATAAGAGAAGGTGCAATTCCGGTCAGGTATCCTATCATTATCAGAGAAACTGCCATGTGACAGAAAATTACAATTGAATCATCAGTATGGCTGACTACCCTGTAAAAATTTCCGTCGCGTCTGTATCCGTGTTCCAAAAGCAGTGCATCAAGCCCTTCCTTAACCATATCATACTGTTCGGCAACATTTGTACCTTCATAAATAGGAGCTTCCGTCCATCTGTCCTTGTCATACATCTCAGAATATTTCGTCCAATCTGCCGGCAATAAATCCCAACAGTTTCTGAGATGACCGTCTCTCGGGTCGTTGCATTTTCCGCTGAATTCCCTGACCCAAGGCAAAACTTCCGGTTCTATACCTGTTCCCTTTAATGCCGTTGCCGCCGTATCTCTTGCCCTTCCAAGGGGCGAAACGTAAAATTTTCTTACATTTTCAAGGTTTTGTATTCTTTCTGCCAAAAATTCAGCTTCCTTCCAGCCTTTTTTGGTCAATGAATCAATTGAATAATCCGGTTCCGCATGTCTCACAAGTATAATTTTCATAAAATATCCTCCGTAATCTAATCTGATTTTTATAATATGCCACAAAAAAACAAAAATCAATAACGTATATCCGGCATCCTCTTTTTTCTTGACTAATCCGTTTAATTGTGAAATTATGTACATATACTAATACGCAGGATTCTTACCATTTTCTGCGGCCGGTACTGCATACATCCGGTCATAAGACGGGACTCCGGGCGGAACTTTTTCACCATCCCGGATTTTAATGTGATTTTTCCGTCATGACCTTTTCAATATATTAATATTTTCAGGAGGAAAAAATGAGTCTGGAAGCTTATAAAGCAGCTCTTAAGCTTGGAGAGAAGGAATATATGACAAGGCTTTCCAAAAAGCTTGATCCTTATCTTCCCATACTTGACGACATAACCGAAAACGTAAAAACCGTAAGCCGTGTAAAGCTTGGTCTTGTCACGATACCCATGGATCAGATTGCCGGAACCGTAAATGCAAACCGTTCCAATGCATTTGCATCCAATTTCATGCCTCTGCTCCAAACCGGCAGCGAATTTGCCTCCAAGTGGAGCATTCTTCATGACAGCCTTGAAGAAGACGGTCTCAGAGATCCCGTCATCGCATTTGAATACATGAACAAGTTCTATATAAGAGAGGGAAATAAACGTGTATCCGTATCCAAATACATGGGAGCGGTGGAGATTGAGGGAACCGTAACCCGTATCGTTCCCGCAAAAGACAATTCTCCGGAGGTAAACCTCTACTACGAATTTCTCGACTTCTATGAAATAACCGGAATTAATTACATCTACTTCTCCAAGCCCGGTTCATTCAAAAAATTCATCAAACTGATTATCGGTGAAAACGGAACCTGGACTGAAGACGATGAGCTTGATGTACGTTCGCTTTTCACAAAATTCAAGAAGGAATATACATTAAAATATGAGGATAAGCTTCCTCTGCCTGTCAGTGATGCCTTCCTTGTATATGTAAATCTTCTCGGCTTTAATACCATAAAAAACAACAGTCTTTCTGAGGTAAGAGAGGATATTTCCAAGATAAGAAGCGAAATCATTCGTGATGCCCAACCGGAGCCAACGGCGATTTCAACTCATCCTACTGCGGCAAAGCCCAGTGTACTTACAATGCCTTTAACCATTCTCAAGGCGGCAAAAAAGCTGAAAATTGCTTTTGTTCATCTCGGAAACATGGAGAACTCGGCATGGGTCTATGCGCATGAGCTCGGACGCAGGCATATAGAAGACGAGGCTTTTCCAAATGAAATCATAACGGAATCATTCTTTGACGTAAGCATGGAAAAAGCTGAAGATACGCTGGAAACCCTCTGTCATAACGACTACGATATCATTTTTGTCACTTCACCGCAGCATAATTCAGCATGTGCAAAGGTGGCGGTTCTTCATCCGGAAGTAAAGATTCTTAACTGCTCTCTGAATGTATCAACCAAGCATGTAAGAACCTATTATCTCAGAACCTACGAATCCAAGTATCTGCTCGGACTGATTGCCGGTGCAATGACAGAAAAAAACCGCATTGCTTATATTGCCGATTACCCGGTTTACGGAAGTATTGCTTCCATAAATGCTTTTGCTCTCGGAGCAAAAACCGTTAATCCAAAAGCGGAAATCTATCTTTCATGGACCTCTGAAAAAGGTTCTGAACCTGATAAAGACATAAGGAAATTTGACTGTGACCTTGTAAGCGACCTTGACTGGTCATCCCCAAAACATCTCACGAGAAAATTCGGCCTCTATCTCTATAACGACGGCGTGCCGGTAAACCTTGCAGCTCCGCTTTGGGACTGGGGCAAGCTCTATGAATCAATTGTAAAGAGTGTTAAAAGAGGCTCGTGGAAAATTGAGGAAGCAAGTAATGTCACACGTTCAATCGGCTATTGGTGGGGTATTTCCAGCGGAGCCGTTGATCTTGTATATTCCGCAAAAGTTCCTCATCTGACGATGAATCTTGTCAACTATCTGAAAAACAGAATAAAAGCATCCGACTTTACGCCTTTTGCAAACATTCTCACCTTCCAGGGCGGAAAAACCATTGATGCAGGACACGGATTAAGCATCCAGTCACTCATAGACATGGATGAACTCGTGGAAAATGTCCATGGTTACATCCCCGGAATACGCGATGTAAAGGATGATACCGTTTCCCTTGCAAAAGTTCAGGGTGTAGCCGTGTCCCCTGAAGAAATTTAAAAAAAGATGCAGGATTAATGTCACGTCAATGACACAAATCCTGCATCTTAATTAATATAATGACCGCTTTGCTTTAGCAATTTAAATATCACTTACAAATCGTCCCGAACATCCGGATATATTATTTTATTGGTTTAACCTGTTCAACGGTTCCATCAGGCCTTTCTATTGTCATACCGTCAAGCTGAGCCCTCAGATTTTTTTTGAAACTGTCAACATATTCTTTTCTAAGCTTCATCTGTTCCGCTTTTTCATCCGGAGTAAGTCCCTCCTTCTGAGATTTATGATAAAGCTCATTAATTCTTGCTATTCTTTCATCCATATTCATATTATCACCTCCCGGTTCCATGGATAATCAATCCTTTCCCATCAGCCAAAATCAGTATTTCATTTTCATATAAAGCTCAAATTCGTCGCACGGTACCGGCTTCGAAAAATAATATCCCTGTGCCTGGTCACATTCTATCTCTGCCAGCGCATCAAGCTGTTCTTTTGTTTCCACACCTTCTGCGGTCACGGAAAGTCCGAGTGCCAGAGCCATTTCTACGATAAGCTTTAGTATTCTTCTGCCGGATTCGGTAAAAATCTGCTGAACCAGCTTCATGTCCAGCTTAAGTATATCAATGGAGAGTTCACTGAACATATTTAATGACGAATATCCCGTTCCGAAATCATCCATTTCAACTTTAAAACCTTTTTCCCTGAACTTCTTAACCGTCTCAATCATTCCGACCGGATTCTCCGTATATGCCGATTCCATAATTTCAAGATGAAGCAGTTCATGCGGAATTCCATGCATGTCAGCAACTTCCGCAATGTAATCATCAAGATCCTGAACACAGAAATCAATTCTCGAAATGTTTACCGATACCGGAAGGTCTCTCATTCCGCTTTTTCGCCACTCTGCCATCACTTCACATGTCTTATTCCAAACATATTTGTCAAGAAGAGTTATAAAACCGTTTTTCTCAAATAACGGTATAAACTGCCCCGGAGACATAAATCCATACTCCGGATGTTCCCACCTTACAAGTGCCTCCGCACCTTCAAGCTTTCCTGTTTTTATGTTATGCTTTGGCTGGAACCATACCTTGAACTGTCCTTCTTCCAGTGCCTGCTCACAGGAGTCCTGGATTTTTTCTTCCATAAGCATTCTGAGTCTTGTCGAATCATCATATCTTGCGATAATCTGCCTGTACTTTCCGCTTATTTCACCGACGGCTGTTCTCGCCCTGTCACACATTACCTGAACCGGAACGGATTTATCAACATTTTCATATATTCCGAATTTCATTACCACTCCCGGAACTATATCCGCAAGCAGTTTCTGATAACCCTTGCTGTTTACCGCAAATTCAAGGAGCCTTATTACGTTCTCGCCATGAGGTATAAGAACACCGAAAAGATCCGTACTCATCCTGCCATAGACAATACGTCTTCTTTTTGTAAATTCAGTCAATTGCTCGGCAACGAATTTTATAACCTCATTACCTTTCTGCATTCCGAATCTTTCCACTATCATCTTGTAGTTTTCAATATGACAGCAGACAAAATCAAACTCGGTTTCCTCGTTGGAAAGTATTACCTGACCGGCCACATGATAAAAATACTGATAGGAGTACATTCCCGTGAGAGGATCACGCTTTAAAGCATCCACCATCGTTGAATTCTCTCTCAGTCTCAATATTGTTGAAATCCTTGAAAGAACAACTTCCTTATTGTATGGTTTTACGATAAAATCACTGGCGCCGCTCCTCAGGCACTCGATTTCTTCGTCCGAGCGGCTTGCACCGGTTCCGACAATTACCGGAATTGCCTTCAGGAACGGATCATTCTGTAACAGTTTAAGGAATTTATATCCATCCATAACCGGCATAATAAGGTCCAGAAGAATTAAATCCGTCTCATCACCATGCTTTTGCAGATATGTATATGCATCCTGTCCGTTCTCCGCAACCGCCACGGAAAATTCATCCTGCAGCATACTCGTAAGAAGCATACGGTTAATCTTCTCATCGTCAACAATGAGAATGTTTCTTTTTACCTTGAATCCGGTTATTGCCGAATTCATTCTTCTTTCAGCTTCAATCTGCTTTTTATATTCACTGTCAATATTTTCAAAAAACATTACGGCAACCTGATTATCCCTGCCGTACTCAATACTGGTATTGATTACCAGCGAAACCCAGACTGCCTCACCCTTTATATACATTCTGTACGGATAGTTAAACTTTTCCTCTCCGTTTGACATGCGGTTTTTAACGGATCTTATGTCGGTAAAAGCCATAAATCCCGCTCTGTCATTTTCATATACATACTCACAGCATATCTTTCCTATCCACTCCGTATAAGACAGATCTGCGGATGAAATAAGATGCATTCCGAGGTTATTTCCGGCAATCATACTTACCCTGTTTTCCGTAAGATTGACCTTTACGATACAATAGTAAGACTTGTTGAGAATATGAAGCACATCCTCCATATCTACATTTTTACGTCTGTATGTAAGCAGTGCATTATGAATTTTTTTCGATACAATCTCCTCGTCAATCGGACGCACACAATAATCAATTACGCCGAGTTCATAAGCCTTGGACAGCGAATCCCTTGACAAATCAGAGGTCATTACAACAACGGGAACCTCCTCAATCCATTTTCTTTCATTCATGACTTCCAGAAATCCAAAACCGTCCATGACAGGCATAACAATATCCAAAAGTATTATATCGATTTCTTTTCTGTGGTTCTCATAGATTTCCAATGCTTCTATACCATTTGATGCTTCATAGAAGTTATAAACATCCTCAAACATCTCCTTTAGCATTTCCACATTCATAAGAGAATCATCAACCACAAGTATTGTCAGATTTTTTCCGGACATATTCCCTCTTTTCCAATCAGTTTTCTGATTTCATTGAATCCGTGTACCGTTGCCCCGTCACATATCTTTGCCACACGCATGCTCTCTGCCTGCATCATCCGTGAGGCCTTACATTCATTCACAATGTATACCGGAGCCGGCTTACATCTGGTATAACCTTACTATTTCCTTAACTGTTTCCCTTATCTGTAAATCCTCACAATCAAGTATTACATCTGCATATTTTTCATACAATGGCTTTCTTTCCTCATAAAGGTCCTTCAGTGACATGCCCGACTTAATTGCCACGCCCCTCTCAGAAAGGTCTCCCAGTCTTGCCTCTATCTCTTCATACGGAAGTTTCAGATAAAAAACCTTTCCGATTTGGCGGAGATGTTCCATTGCATTTTCTCCGTATACGACACTTCCTCCTGTTGCAATTACGGACTTTCGTGCCCGAATTTCCGAATTAACCCTGTCTTCAATAATCTGAAATCCTTCAAGTCCCTGTTCGGAAATAATCTCGTGGAGGAGTTTTCCCTCCTTTTCCTGTATCAGTAAATCCGAATCCAGGAATCCATAACCGAGATTCTTTGCCAGGACAACTCCGACCGTACTCTTTCCCGCTCCGGGCATTCCTATGAGTATTATATTTTCTTTTTTCTGCATACTCTATTCCTCTGCCGCCATCATATCCGCAAGAGCTGACAATGCCGACTCGGATTCATCACTGAGTGCAGATTTTATTGATACAACCGTCGGAAGAATCTCCACATCCTTGAGTTCCTCCAGATACTTTCTCATGATTTTGGCCGCCTGTGGTGTCCATGTTCCGTTTTCTACCAGACCAACCTTACGGTTTCTGTAAGTCTTCGCCTTAAGATGATTCAGGAAGTCCTCCATCACCGGAAACAGTCCGCCGTCATAAGTCGGCGCGCAGAGAATCATTCTGTCATATCTGAATGCATCTTCAACTGCTTCCGCCATGTCATCACGGGTGAGATCGTTAAATGCCGTCTTTATCCCCTTTGCCTCAAGCATTTTTTTAAGCTTTTCAGCCGCTTTCAGAGTATTTCCGTGAATTGAGGCACATGCAATAAATACTCCTCTGTCCTCCGGCTCATAACTGCTCCAGGCATTGTATTTATCAATATAGAATTCAAGATTTTCCGTAAGCACCGGCCCGTGCAGCGGACAGATTCTGCGGATTTCCAGACTTCCGGCTTTTTTCAGAAGTGCCTGAACCTGTGCACCGTATTTTCCCACAATATTGAAATAATATCTTCTCGCCTCACATGCCCAGCTTTCGCTTTCATCATCCGAGCCGAATCTTCCGAAGCCATCAGCAGAGAATAATACACCGTCAGCCCTGTCATGGCAGACCATTACCTCCGGCCAGTGAACCATCGGTGCCATCATAAATGTAAGTTCACTGTTTCCGGTTGTGATTTTGTCACCTTCCTTAACGATTAGCGCCTGAGAAGAATAGTCTCTGCCGGTAAACTGTTTAAGAAATTTAAATGTCTGGGCATTACCCACCAGTTTTATATCGGGATATTTTGCAACCAGCGCTTCAATACATCCCGAATGGTCCGGTTCCATGTGTGAAATCACAAGATATTCAGGTTTCTTATCCCCCAACGTCTCTGCCAGATTTTCAAGCCACTCTGCTTCCGCTCTCGCATCGACCGTATCGGTTATAACCGGTTTTTCATCCAAAATAAGATATGAATTATATGTTATTCCTTCCGGAACCTTATACTGTCCCTCAAAAAGGTCAAGTTCTCTGTCATACACTCCTATGTTGTATATTCTGTCAGTAATTTTTCTTCTCATTCCGTTCCTCATTTCCGAGCGGCTGTCAGTTGCTCATTATGACCCTTTCCGCTCTTAAACTGTTCGCCGGACAACCGTCAGACATCAGCTCTTCATACAGTGCTCACGTCTCACTGAAACAGGCGTTATAAATCTCTGGCTTCTGCTTTCTTGTGGGAGCAGAGGCAGATTATCACATATTGCTTTTATTATACTTAAAACATTCCTCTCATACAAGTGATTTACATTTTTTTAGTTTTCCGGCGCCATCATATTAATAAAATACGTCAGTATTTCACCACTTCAAAATGTATAAAATACTTTTTTCTCCATATACTTTAATAAAACCGGGCATGTCTCACTTATTAACTGTCAATATACAGAAAAAGAACCTGACGGTTTTTTCTTCAGGTTCATGTTTTGCATTTATTCAGGAGGTTTTATGTCATCTTTCAAAAAATATCTGCTTATATGCATGGTTGCAACAGCCATTGCCGGTACACTCGCTCACTTTGTTTACGATTTCAGCGGTCAGAACTACTGTGTCGGTCTCTTCTTCCCCGTCAGCGAATCGGTTTGGGAACACATGAAACTGCTCTTCTTTCCCCTGCTCATTGTATCCTGTCTGATTCATTTTCGCTTTTCCGCTGAAAAACCGTCTTTAAATTTTGCACTTCCTGCCGCCATCCTGGTCGGCACATGGTTCATTCCTCTGCTCTATTATTTTTACAGCGGAGTTTTGGGCTTCACCGTCATGGTTGCAGATATTGCAATATTCTACATTTCCGTCCTTATGGCATTCTTTATGATTTACCGTCTCAGCAAAAGGAGTTTTCCAAAATTTCTGTCGGTTCTTCTTTACGCCCTTGTAATCCTCATGATTGCACTGTTTATGCTTAACACCTACTCACCTCCGGAACAGGGTATCTTTAAAGAACCGGAACAGAAAGAGAAGAACATTTCCCTCTCGTTTTCCGAACATGTCCCATCATCTTTGTAAAAAATAAAAAGGATGCTTTCCGCTTGGCTAAACAACGGATAAGCATCCTTAAATTTTACTTTTATAAAGCTGCAACCTTATTAAGTTCATCCTGGATTAAGCAGATGTTTGCAATCGATAATCCGAACAATGTAAGTATAAGGAAAAGAATTGATGTATTGTGGTCACCCGGCACACCTCTTCTGTTCTTGATTTCATTAACCTTTTCACCGGCTTTATAGTACCAGTAGAGCCAATAAATTCCACATGTTACGATACCGAGAAGAATAACCGTAATGCCTCCTGTTTCTGAAATTCTTCCACTCGCATAGTTAAGTTCATCAACCATCTTAACCATCCAATAAATCTGATAAATACCACAGGTAACAATTGAAAGAATAATACAGAGAACGATATTTCTCTTAGGAATCGGAACCCTGTATCCTCCATTATTTCCATTGTTAAATCCATTTGGATTGCCCTGGCTTGCACCGCCGAAACCATTATAATTCTGATTTCCGTTATTCATTCCGCTGCCAAAAGGCTGACTTCCCGCACCTGCATTGTTTTCACTCTTATTCTGTGAGCTTCCGCATACCGTACAGAAATTTGCACCATCTTCAATCTTGCTTCCGCAATGGATACAAAACATACTCCCACCTCATTTCCCCATAAATGGAATCATTTATTTCACTGTCTGCTGATAAAAACTCCCTCTCAGCCCAGTTGCAGACATTATAACACAGGCACATTCCCTCTACAAGATGATTTTCGACAAATCACGCCTTTGGTTCGTTTTCTTCATATCGGTTCAATACTCTTGCAAGTTTTCCCGTAAGTATGTCGAAAAACATGAATATAATGACGGCATTTCCGACCGCATGACCTATTGCAAATGCAAATCCCGATATATAGACTGCCAGCACAGCCTCAAAAGTCACATGGTCACCAATATAACATATGGTCAGAAAATCCGTTATAAAACTGAATATATAGGCTGAAACAAAACCATAAACTGTCATTATTACAAGCCGGATATGCGGATTTACCTTTATAAGAATGTATCCGAGTACACCTCCAAGCAAGCCGCACACTCCCCACGCCGTCATTTGAAATATTGTCCATGGTCCCTGTCCCAGAAACATATTTGATATAATCGCACACAAAGCTCCTGCAACATATCCTTTTCTGCATCCATAAACATATCCGAAAATGATTACCAGTGCCGTCACCGGCTGAACCTGTGGAATCACCGCAAAAATCACTCTTCCCAGGCTTGCCGCCGTACATATAACCACCATCGGCAGAATTTCCGCTGCTGTCGGTCTGCTTTTCTCAAGCAGTATAAAAAAGATAATGTTAACAGCAAACATTAAGAGACTGTTTATTAAAAGAAGACTGTTCATTCTTCCATCCTTCCTCTAACCGTCGTATAAAACCTGTTTCCTTTAAAAAGAGCTTCCGGCTTATCCTCAACAACGATTTTTCCATCAAACATCATCAGGCAATAATCCGCATAATCTTCCGTAAATTCCAGATCATGGCTCACGAAAACAAGAGTTTTACCTTCGGCTGACAGAGTTCTCATCAGTTCTCCCAAAGCCGCCTTTTCCGAACCGTCAAGTCCTTTTACCGGTTCATCCATAATCAGACCGTCTGCGTTTGTCAAAAGCAGTTTGGCTATTGCGGCAATCTGCTGCTGACCGCCCGACAAATCCAGGGGATTTTTATCAAACCATTCCGGAATGTTTCGGAACAGCTCATATTCACCACACAATTTCTCGACATCCTCTTTTTCTGATGTCAGTCCGTAGTCCTCCAGCAAAACATCCTTAAAGAAACAATATGCCGGATTCTGAGGAAGATACCCGAAATCAAGCTTCTTTTTCACCTTACCCCTGTATGGTTTTCGGTAACCCGATATAAGCGAAATAAGAGTTGATTTACCGGCTCCGTTTCCACCGATAATTCCGTAAATTTTTCCTTTTTCCAGAGTCAGTGAAAGGTCTTTTATCACATCCTCTGATTTTTTCTCATACCTAAACCACGCCTTCTTTATTTCGACCACTAGCTCCGTTTTCGACTCTTTAGTCTCATTTTCCTGCTTGCCGGCTGTCTCCGCCGTTTTTACAAAACCCCCGGCTGTCTTTAACTCATAAAGTTCCCTTATGGTATACGGAAAACTCTCATAAGAAAGTTTTTCACTGACTGCATATTTTATCGTTTCGGGAATTGATGCCGCAAAAGGTCTTTCCTTTTCCATGAGCATCTTTACAAGTTCATCCCTTGTTCCGTCAATCTGGATTTTTCCGCCTTCCATATAAAGCACGCTGTCTGAAACTCCAAGCATTGCATCCAGATTGTGTTCCGCCACAAGAATTGCTATTCCGAGCTCATCCTTAAGCTTCACGAGAAGTCTCACAAAATCGTAAGTACTCACCGGATCAAGCTGCGAAGTCGGTTCATCAAGCAGTAGAATATCCGGCTCTGTCATTAAAACGGAAGCAAGTGCAACAAGCTGCTTTTGACCGCCGGACAGAGCCTGACAGTTTTTGTCCAAAATATCTTCAATTCCCAAATATGCTGTCGTTTCAGCAAGAAGACGACCTATTCTGCCGGGATTCATACCAATGTTTTCCGCACCGAATACGATTTCATCGAGAACCCTGTCACACACAAGAGAAGCCTCTGTATTCTGTGAAAGATAGCCTAATACCGGAGCTTTTCCGGGATAAACAATATCTCCGCTGATTTTTCCTGCCGGACATATTTCCTTCTTAAACAGTCTCAGAAGTGTGGACTTTCCGCAGCCGCACGGACCGCAGATAAGTTTTAATTCGCCTTTTTTCAGGGTAAAACCGATGTCGGCAAGCGTAAATTCACCGTTTTTATATGTAAATCCTAAATTTTTGACTGATAAAACTTCCATTGTACCTCCCTGAACACACTGTATCCGACCGGAATAAGAAATAATATGAATGATGCAATCGGAAACATTTTCTTTGAAATTACACATACACTCAAGAGAATTATGCCGACCGGTACAAGCATAATATCCTCCACAGTCAGCTCATACCTCACATACAGGCTTCTCTTACCGCTGCCGTATCCTCTTGCTTCCATGGAACGCGCCGTATCGGCAGACTCCTCCAGCATACATCCCAGAAGTACCGAAAGCAGAATTCCCGCATAGCGAATCTTTCCGACTTTTTTATCCATCTTAAACCCTTTGAAAACCTGGTCAATCTTCTCAATCCTTGTTTTGAATCTCTCCGTATATCCCAAAACCATCGTAATAACCAAGGCCGTTACATGGAAATGACGGTCAAGCATAAATCTTATTTTCCGTCCGTCAACCATTTCTGATGCCGACCTGAACCACTTTATCAGAACCGCGGCCAGACATCCGGAATAAAATCCATATACCGCTGCCTCCCATGTAATTGGAACATCATTAACATAAAGCAGCGGCGTTTCCCCTGAATGATAAAACAGGCTGTTAAAAACAGCAAAAAAAAGCATCATCAGAAAACTTCCAAAAAGTCCCCTTACCGCAGTCTTTATGCCCTTGAAATATATGTCAGCCAACACGAGCGACAATAAAATAATAAGCAGGCTCCGATTCTGTTCCGTAATGCATATTACAGCCAGTTCCGCAGCCAAAAACAACAGTTCAACCACCGGATTAACTTCGGTAAAAAAATTCTTCATATCTAATCATTCCATAATGTTTTTTACATAATACCACTCGCAGCAGTCACCGTCACTAAGATAGTAATCACTGCTTCCTACATTCGGAATATATCCGTTTACCTTATATTTCCATCCGCTTTCCTTACCGCACTCAAAAGCCTTTAAACCTCCGATTGAGGAAATATATGCGGAACTTTCTCCTGATTCATTTACATATTTAATGTTCTTTGCTTCACAAACGGCTTTTAATACCTGATATACATTACTGCCGCTCTTTACCTTGATCTTTCCGTCAAACCATATTCCGTCTTCCGGAATTACTGCGTCGGTTTTAAGTGCCTCGTCTCCCAAAACATTTTCACAGCCGATTTTAAACGTAACAGAGATGTACTCTTCTTTTTTTTCGCTCTCTGCCGGCGTTGCCGCAGGTGTATTTGTCGGTCTCTTTGTCGGTTTTTTTGTTGGCATGACGGTTGGGACCGCAGTCGTAATGCCGGGATTTGGTTTATCCGTTAAAACAGGTGTTGACGTGGGAACCGCCGTAACGGTTACATCCCCTTTTCCTTCACCCTTATCCGGCTGTAAGGTCGGTGTTGACGTTGTCTTGTCTTTTCCGTCATCCGTCCATGCATTTTCTTCACTCTCTGTAGGATGCACTTCCGGTTCAACCGCTTCAGGTGTTCCCTGTATTTCAGGAGCTTCGGCAACACCGGTGTCGTCCTCTATTATGACAATTGGCGGTTCGTCACTTTCCGCCAGCTTTTTTTCATGTTCCGCAACCGTTTCTATGTCCAGCATACTGAGACCTAAAACAATTGCTGCAATAACCGCAACAGAAAAGACAATCTTCCTGTATGCCATAAAAAACTTCTTTATTTTTTTCATGTTTTTATGCGGATGTCTTCAATCCGCCCCATTATATATTCTTACAGATTATTGTTCGTAAACCTATTAAAAAAACCGGGCTGCCTTACCCTGATTTCTCCGGGGTAAGTCCCGTTCCCGGTTAGTAAACTGATTTCTATCTAGTTTTTATCAGCCTGTTTTGATGCACACACATAAATTCCCATTACGGATACTGCCGCAAGAACAAAGAGTACAATACTGTCATCTCCTGTTTCAGGTGCCTTGTCGATATTATCCGTATTGCTTTCCTGTCCTGCATTTTCAGTCTTATTATCATCTGCCGCAGGTGTTGTCTCCGGGGTTACGTTTGCATCCGGCTCGTTCGGATTTGGTGTTGGTTCAGGATCAGGCTCCGCTGCCACAACATTCTTTATTGCAAAAACGTCTTTTCCTGCCTGAGCATTTGAATAAGCCAGGAGACCCGTAAGAGCATCTACCGTTGCAAAAAGGTTATCTCTTCCGGAATATGTATACACTCCGGCTGTATTTTCCGATTTAAACTGACCGAGTGCGCTGTAATATGTTGCCGCATCACTGCTGCCGAATGCTGCCGCAAACTTAAGTGCAAGTGCTGTTGAGTCCGGATTGGCACTTCCCCAGCTTACGATTGCTCCGCTTGCATCTGCGGTACTTTTTGTCCATTCAATTGCCGCATCAATCTTTTCCCTGATGTCCTCGTCAGTGTAGAATCCTGTAAGTGCAGTCAGGACCTGTCCGTTATTATCTGCGCTTATGCCCCAGTAATCATAACCGACTCCGGATTCGCCGTTCTTGTATCCTGCAAGAACATCCGTCTTAATTTTATCAACAGCATCATCCCAATCATACTCTGTAAGTCTTGTTACAGCTGCTACCATCTGATAGCTGTAAGGATTGATGTTTGTTTCATTTAAAAATGTCGAATTGAGTTTTTCAAGCATGTTTACATCCTGATAATCCGTAACATCCGCCTGTCTTTCCTGAAGATAGAGTATGGCAATTGCAAGACCGTAAGAATGAGTACCGTTACCGGTTCCCATAAAACTGCTCTCATCATAATCAGCCACGCCTGCCGCAAGTGCCGCATCAAGTGCTTCTGCGACATCCTCATTAAGATAACCCGCTTTAAGGCAATAAACTGCGCGGAGATAGTCGTTGTAACCGAAACTTGCCGTGCCGGCTTCCACTTTATCCGCCTGTCCCTTGATAACCACGTCTGAAACATATTCAGCCGTTGTCTTAAGTTCGTCATCAAGGTCTCCCATTTCTCCTGCAAATGCAAGTGACATTGTCGCTGTAAGCACTAAGCAGGCAACCATAAAGGTTTTTAAAAATTTGTTCATAGATCCTCCTTGCTGATCCGTCGGTAAACTCCGGAATTACCATTTACGGATTTTTACGAAAAAAAGGACTCTCTTACGAGAGCCCTGTCTTAAAAAGGCATAACAAACAAGCCTGCGGAAGATGTCATTATCACTTCTTCCCGGCTTCATCCGCAACACCTTTTCCGTATACCAAAATCAGTATAAAGGTTAACAATTATCCTGTTGTAAAGGGCTCATATACAACAGAACAGCACACGAAATGCTATACAGGCGGGGCATTCTGACTTATAGTCACCGACTAAATACAGTAATAGACCTTGCTCAGGATTCTGACCTGATTTCCCCCGAATATCCCTGCATATGATTATTTAACGGAGTTTACCAAATAATCATAAATTGTATTTGCAGATAACATTATACACAAAACCCACGCAAAATAAAGCATTTTTTTGCGTGGGTTTATTTTCGCACTTATTTTATAATTGCGCATACTAATACGACACATACCAGAACAGTAAGCAGTATCAGAAGATTTCTTACTCTTTTTTTATGTTTCTCAGGTATTGTTGACATATCCACATCGATATTGTCTTCAACATCAAAATCATCTTCTCCCACGGCCCTCGTTCCGCACATAGGACAGTAAATAAAGCCGTCCTCTACCTCTCTGCCGCATTTTGAACATTTCATAATTTATACCTCCTGTAATCACGGAAACCTTCCGTTCCGGAACTTAAAATATCAATCAGTTTTAAACTGTGAATAATACAGATTTGCATAAAATCCGTCTGCCGCAAGAAGTTCCTCATGGTTTCCGGTTTCAAGAATGTGACCATCCTTCATAACGATGATTAAGTCCGAATTCTGTATCGTCGACAGTCTGTGCGCCACAACGAAACTTGTTCTGCCTTCCATAAGTTTCATGAATGCACTTTGGATTTTCTGCTCGGTTCTGATATCAATCGAAGAAGTTGCTTCATCAAGAATAAGCATAGGCGGCAGACTCAACATGAGTCTCGCTATACAGAGAAGCTGCTTTTGTCCCTGGCTGAGTGAGCCTCCTCCCTCGGCGATGAATGTATCATATCCGTTTTCAAGTCTCGTTATAAATCCATGTGCATGTGCCGCTTTCGCAGCTTCAACAATTTCATCCATTGTGGCATCCGGTCTTGCCATGGCAATATTCTCTTTTATGGTACCCGAAGCAAGCCATGTATCCTGAAGTACCATTCCATAACAGCTTCTTAAATCCTGACGGCTCATGTCATATATGTCCACACCATCAATCTTTATTCTGCCTCCATCCGCATCATAAAATCTCATAAGAAGATTTATGAGCGTCGTCTTTCCGCATCCGGTAGGTCCTACAATCGCCACCTTCATACCCGGCTTTACACTGAGATTAAAGTTTTCAATTAAAGGTTTCTCCTTAACATATGAGAAATTTACGTTTTCTATTTCCACGCTTCCTTTTACTTTATCAAGCTTTTCCGAGTCGTTCCTGTCAGGTATTTCTTCTTCTTCCTCGAGTATGTCAAAGATTCTTGAAACACATGCAAGTGCTCCGGTAAGTTCCGTAACCACTCCGCTTATTTCATTGAAAGGCTTTGCATACTGGCTGGCATAACTGAGTGCTATACTGAGTCCTCCTATTGTAAGGCTTCCCTTTCCGCCGATAATGGATGTTGCCCCCGCAAGAGCCGCTGCAGCATAAACAATGGCATTTATAAATCGCGTTGAAGGATTGACAAGTGATGAATAAAATGTCGCATCAAGGGAACACTCTCTCAGACGATCATTTATTTCATTGAAACCTTCAACGGAAGCCTGTTCTCTGCAATATGCCTTAACAAGTTTCTCATTACCGATTATTTCATCTATATATGCCGTCTGCTCTGCCCTTGTTGTACTCTGGAGTATAAACAGCCTGTGCGTTTTCTTTGCGATAAATGCCGCAACAAAAAGTGAAACCGGTGTGATAAGAACAACGATAAGAGCTATAAAACCGCTTATTCTTATAAGAAAGATAAGCGTTCCGGCAATTGTTATAATTCCGGTAAACAGCTGGGTGAACCCAAGCAGAAGACCGTCTGCAAACGTATCCGCATCAGCTATGATTCTGTTTACGATATTACCGGTCTGAGTTCCGTCGAAGTATCTCATCGGCAGCCTTGAGAGTTTGTCGATGGCATCCTGTCTGATATCTCTTACCGTATTAAAACTTATTCTGTTGTTTATGAGATTCATAATCCAATTCGACAGTGCCGAAATTCCGATAAATACCGCAACCCATATCATTCTGTTGATTATCTCGTCAAAATCAACATTTCCGGGACCGATTATGTAATCGATCGCCTCTCCTATAAGTACCGGGGCATAAAGTGCCGAAGCCGTGGAAACAAAGGCAAGCAGCACTGAAAATACCATCCAAAGTCTGTATTTTTTCAGGTAAACAAGAACCTTCTTTAAGGTTCCGACATTGCTCTTCTGTTTTTTCATCATGCCTCATTCACCTGCTTTCCACCGTTTTTCCGGTTAATGCCGGTGTTGTATATTTCTCTGTAAATTGCATTCTCCTTAAGAAGCTCGTCATGCGTTCCGATTCCTGATACTTTACCGTCATCCAGAACAACAATTACATCCGCATACTGCACCGATGATGCTCTCTGGCTTACAATAAATGTCGTAGGTTTATAATCAAGATTCTTTATTGCCTTTCTGAGCGCAGCATCCGTAGCATAATCCAGTGCCGATGCCGAGTCATCAAGGATAAGTATGTCAGGCTTTTTCACCAGAGCTCGCGCAATGCTTACCCTCTGTTTCTGACCGCCGGAAAGATTATTTCCTCCCTGCTCCACAATTTTTTCAAGCCCCTCATTAATATCTCCGTTCTCAGAACCGACAATGAACTGATATGCCTGTGCATCGCAAAGTGCATTCTTCATGTCTTCAATACTTCCGTCCGGATTTGCAAACTCCAGATTGCTTCTTATGTCACCCTTAAAAAGAACCGCTTTCTGCATTACAATTCCGATTCTCTCTCTAAGTTCTTCTTCTTTTATTTCCTTTACATCATTTCCAAAAACTTTAACCGAACCGCCCGTAACATCATAAAAACGCGGGATGAGATGAACAAGTGTCGATTTACCCGAACCGGTTCCTCCTATTATTCCGACCGTCTGTCCCGGATAAACCTTGAGATTAACATCGGATACCGCTTCTGAAGCGCCTTCATGGTATGCTATCGAAGCATGGTCAAACCACACAGCCGGGATTTCATCATCTTTATCAAGACATAAACTGAGTTTTCCGTCTTCCATTCCCGGTTCTATGTCAAGAATGTCTGCCACCCTGTTTGCGCTTGCCAAAGCCTTTGTTATGGTTACAATAAGATTTGCCAGTTTGATAAGTTCAACAAGAATCTGCGACATGTAGTTGTAAAGTGCAACCGTCACACCGACTGAAATATATCCGTTATCCACTCTCACACCGCATACATAAATAAGTATAATTATGCCGGCATTAATAATTACCTGTGTAAGAGGATTTGTCAAAGCCGAAACCCTTGCTGCGGCAAATGAAAGATTTCTCAGCTCTCCGTTTGCCTTTGCAAATTTTTCCTTTTCCTTTTCTTCATTTCTGAAGGCTCTTATGACTCTTACTCCGTTAACATTTTCCCTTGTAAGACTGAGGACTTCATCAAGCTTTTTCTGAACCTTTTTGTATCCCGGAATTGTTACTGCGATAACGGAAAATACAACTACCGAAAGTGCCGGAATCACGGCAACAAATACCATTGCCGCCGACGCATCTCTCGTGAAAGCCATAATCATTGCACCAAAAACTATGAACGGTGAACGCAGAAGAAGTCTGAGTGCCATGTTAACACCGTTTTGCAGTGTATTTATGTCACTTGTCAGTCTCGTAATCAGGGTATCCGTTCCCAATTTATCAATATCCTTAAATGACAAAGTCTGAATATGCGCAAAAACCGCACTTCTGACATTCGATGCAAAATATACCGATGCCTTTGCCGAAAAATACTGTGCAATTACCGAGGCTGCAAGACCCACGGCCGCAAGTGCGGCAAGAACAAGACACATACGCACACAATAGGCACTGTCGTTATTTCCTATTCCGTTATCAATGAGCTTTGCAACGACCAAAGGTACAATAAGTTCCAGCAGGGCCTCCAGCAATTTGAGAAGCGGTCCCATGAGGCATGCCAGATGAAGACCCTCAAAATATTTTAACAATCGCTTCAACTAATGATTCCTCCTCATCCCGATAAAAATTTATTTACCTATTGTAAATGTCGATAACATCTTGTCCACTTCACGCTGGTGCGCCTTATCGCTCAATGTGGAAATGACAAAATTGTATCCCTGATAGTCAATATAATACATGTAGGCATATCCGCCCTCATCAGTTTCATATGCAACATATATTGCGGGATAATCCTCACTTCCGACCGTTGTATTCATAAATGCAAGATTTGTTCCGTCTGTCTGATTTACAATGGCAAGTGTTTCGTTAAGGTCCTGATTAGGGTCATATTTTCCCACATAAACATAACAGTCACATTCTGCTGATGAAAGATCCTTTATCTGGTACATGTCAATACTCTTCTGACTGGTTATAAACTCATATTTTCTCGTATTGAATGTCAGCCTGTAATCGAAGGTTCCTATGGCAGTTCTGTATCCCGAGTTAACGTAAATTACTGCCGTAAGTACAATTACCGCACACAGAACCGCAAACCCGACCGCAAGCTTAACCGCCTGCTTTACCGAAAATGTTTTTCTCTTTTTTTCTTTATTCTTAGTGTTCACATTACCTCAAATCCATCGCAAACATGCGATATTTTAATATTTCTTCTCTATTCACACTCCGAGAATTCCACAATGGCATAGATTCCGTCTTCTTCATCCCTTAAACATATGATTTCCCTGTCCGGCATTACATATCTTTCCGGATAAAAGATCTCTCCGAGATGTGCCTGTTTTTTATATTCCGCACGGACTTCAGCTATTGTGCCCGTTCTTTTTCTCATATCAGCCGCAATTTTGATATACTGTGAATTATTTACATGATGAAGAGAATCCAGATTATGACTGCCGACCGTAAACGGAGTAAGCTTTTCTCCCCCGTCTGAAGGGATGGCAATTTTTCTCGGCTTATAATTCATTGGAAGTTTCTCTCCTGCCTCATATGAGTCTTTCATTTTATCATCGATTTTTGCCGGTTTCATCTCGCTCAGATTCATAAGTATCCATATGCAGTTTCCCCTGGCAAGAATCTCTCCTGCTTCAGTCCTCATCTCACAGTTTCTCGAACCCATGAATCCCCTGAATTCATAAGGAAAGGTTGAAATGATTATTTTTTCCGCATGCTTCGGATACCTTTTCACTTCAATCTGCCATGAGGCTATCATCCACGCTCTGTTAATGCTTCTCATAACATCCGTTCCGTAACCGACATCCTCAGATTGAAAAATCGCCGCATCCTGAAAATAATCGACAATTGCAGGGAGTGTCATGTACTCACTGCCGTCAGTTTCGCTATATCGTACTCTGCTGTTAAAACTATACATTTCCCATGCCACGCTCCCATGAATTGAGCTGAATTTTTTTTGCCCTGCGCTTTAAAGCCGCAAATATGATAAACAGTACAACAGATACGGCCAATGTGATCGCTCCGATAAGGAAAAATCTGTTCGCAAGACTTTGCGCATATACTCTAACGACTTTGTACAGGCTGTATGCACCATATTCACCGTCAAAATAGTTAATAAGGAACTTTGTGGCTGCCCCGAAAAGCAGACCGTTAACTCCGGCAAAGAAAACCGCAAGTCCCGAATAAAGACAGACAAGTCTCGGTTTGTGTGTATTGAGCAGGAAAATCACGAATATAAAGAAAAGTGCCACGAAGCCGAGAACCACATCCAGAATCAGGGTTATCATTCCGCCCGTCAAAAGTTTGACAGCCCGTACCGTGTCTGCTCCGCCACCGTAAATATCTTCCCTTGAAAGTGATATTTTCTCAACTTCGGATTCATCAATGAGTTTTTCGATTTTATCATATTCGGTTCCGGTGAGCTCACGACCGCTGATTTCTTCAATAAGGTCCTCATTTTCCTCAATCAGTTCAATTATATCTTCCTTCTTTACGGAAACCTCGTTTCTTTCTCCGCAGACAACTTCCACATATTTGTCAGCCGTCCTGAGAATATACTTTCCGATGGTTGTATCATCAATGATTTCGGAAACATCTTTTTCATCCAGTCTGTCTTTTTGTTCATCATCCATCTTGTCATATACATACTCTGCCAGAGTCGTTTTTTTATCATACCCCTCCGCCTTGTCGAGAAGATAGCCTATCTGGATTTCAGAACACTTCATGTCTCCAAACGCCTCTTCGAAAAGATTTTTCGGCATACAGGAGGTTATCGACGTACTTAATACAATCGACATTATTATCGTCGAAACAATCACTGTCATTACAATACTGAATATCGTACATATAACGGTTGTTGCCGTACTTCTTTTTCCTTTAACCCTGTAATTCTCTCCGCCATTGTATGTATACGGATCATATGTCTGTCCGTTATCATAAGCATTCTGAAAGCCGGTTCCGTCAGTCTCACCAAAGTTTTCATTTCCACTGTTGTTTTCCTCCGGGAAAGCAATCACTAAATCTGCTGCAGCAGCGGTTTCCGTTTCCGGCACTTCTGCATTTTCTTCAGGAGTTCCCTCTGTTTCAACGAATCTGTTCTCATTTACGTCATCCGCCGTCCTTATCTGATTTCCACAACCGGGACAGAATCTTACTCCGTTCTCAATTAATCTTCCACATTTACTGCAAAACATTTTTACCTCCAACCGGTCCGATTTTTATCTGTTACATATTGAAACGATTAAAAAAAAGAGGAACATGACATCCGCACATCCCTCCGATTTTTTATTTAATATTCAGATGCCGGAATTAGTTTGCTGCAAGCTTCTGCTGTGCAATCCAGGCTTCTTTTCTTGCTTCAATTCTGTCATTTTCGAAGAGTTCCCACTCATACTGCTTCTTTTCAAGACTTGAAAGAATTTCGTTATAATCAGCCATGAATGAATCATACTCTCCCTTTACAGCCTTGTATTCTTCTTCCTTCTTATTCATTACAGGAGCCATCTTCTTAAATTTTCTGCTGTTAACAAATTTGTAAAGTAAAGCTGCTGCAAATACAACCGTTGCAGGAATAATGAAGAAATCCTGCATTGTGTTTGACAGTCCCGCATATACGAAAAATACAAGTGCAACAAGAGCTATAATAAGGAAGTAATTTCCATTTGAACTCTGGTATGTATAATCGGCCTTGTATGAAACATATTCCGACTTTGCCGCCTGGAACTTCTCTTCAAGGCTTTCCTTTTCATCCTTGAGTCCTTTAAGCTTCTCATTCATTATATCAATATCTGCCTGAGCCTGTTTTACCTTTTCCTTTATTTCTTCAGTTGTTTCATTTACTGTCTGCATATACCCCTCCAAAACCAGTATACGGACCTCGGTCCTACTTTTATTTCTATTTTTTAGGATACAGAGAAACTCTCGATATGTCAATATTTTGTTGCTTTTTTTTAAGTATTTTTATGTAATTTTTCCTTAATCCGATTGAACCTTTAGGTGTGTCATGTTATACTGATTTCTGCATAAACAAATCGAAAATGGGGGTTTAACCGGTTAAATGAAAAAATTTCTGAAAAAAATCACGGCAATCGCCTGTCTTGCGTCCGTTCTTTGTATATCTGTCTGCGGATGCGGAAATAAAAAAACAGATTCCGAAAATCCGTCAACTGACATTGCGGATGTTTCGGAGGCAACGTCCGTAAATCTCTATCCTGACGCGGCCAAACGTGAAATCAAGGAGAATTACACTCAGGACATGTCAATAATCCAGCGTTCTCTTCTCAATACGGGAAATACCGAAAGAATGCAGAACTTCATGAACAAAGCTTCTGAAGAAGACCTTGTTACCGTTGCCTACATCGGCGGTTCAATAACTTACGGTTATACTGTAAAACCCACAGAATGCTATGCCTACAAATTTAAGAATTGGGTAATGAACACTTTCGGCACGGAAGTAAACTATGTTAATGCCGGAATCAGCGGAACACCGTCCGTACTCGGAAATCTCCGTGTCGAGCGTGACGTTCTTTCACAGAATCCGGATCTTGTCATCATAGAATTTGCTGTTAACGACGGTTCTTCCGACGAATACAAGAATTCCTACGAAAGCCTCATAACCAAAATACTTTCTTCAAACGAAAACACGGCAGTCATGCTTCTCTTCTGTATAACTGATACCGGTCATACATGCCAGAGCTGGATGAGCGAAATCGGATACCACTACCAGCTTCCGATGGTCAGCGTGGTTAACTCGATGAACGAAGAAGTTAAAGCCGGTAACATAAGCTTCTCCGACTACTCAAAAGACGGCTCTCATCCTACACCTGACGGTCATACCTGGATTGCAGAATATCTGGAGTATGCCTGCACGACCATCTATAACATGGATTTTGAATCGGATCATTACGAACTTCCTTCAGAACCTTGCTTTGCAAACTACTACAAAGACATGACTCTCTATACCAAGTATACTCTGGAACTTACCGACAGCGGAAGCTGGAAAGAGGGCGACAGCGTGCAGAGCTTCCCTGACGGATGGTCTTACGACAAATCCGGTGACAATTCACCGCTCACCTTCACTGCGGATTTCAGGTGCATGACACTTCTGTACCACCAGCTTCCTCTCACCGACACTTCATACGGTTCTGTTGACGTATATGTTGACGGAGAGCTTGTAAAAACAATAAATGCATGTGATAAAAGCGGATGGAACAATCCAACCTACGACATAACATACAGTTCCGTGGAAAGTGCTTCCCATGTAGTAGAAATCAAAGCTTCCGAAGGTTCGGAAAAGCTTGCATTTGAAATACTCGGAATTGCATATACAAAGTAAAAGGGGAAATAAAATGTTTTGTAAATATTGTGGTAGAACTCTTCTGAAAGGTGAAAAATGCAGTTGCAGCGGTGCCGTAAAATCTTCGGCAGACTACGCATACAGGGATAACGGTAATTTTAACAGCGGTTATTCTGATAATTACAACGATTCCTTCAGTAACTCCGGCACTGAAAATGGAAGTTACAATGACGGCTACACTCAAAATACCAACGGTTACAACGGTGGATACACCCAAAACACCAACAGTTACAACGGCGATTACAACCGTACCGGAGCAAACGGATATAATACAATGCCTAATAACGCAAGTACCTACAATGCTTCATCAAGGGCTTCAACTCCAGTTCTCATAATTTCCGTACTCGTTATTATCTTTATTGTATGTGCAATTATCGGATTTGTCTCATCCCTGATACTGAACGAGGCAAGCGATATTGAATACGGATACACTCCTGAACCCGTTTGGGAGGAGTCTTACGATTACAACTATGAAAATGATGATTATTCCTCCTCACCTTCGGCAGATTATACAACCGGAACTCTGTCTGACGGTATATACAAAAATGAATGGGCAGATCTTACAATTCCCCTTCCTGCAAGATACGAAGCAAGCGATGATGAAATCCTTGCCGAATATTCGGGCGATTCAGATGACTGCGTACTTATTGCTTACAAGGGTTCTACCGGTGTTATCTGCGCATACACCTGTAATAAGGACTGGGCAAGTGAATATCCTACTGAAACCATATTAGGCTTCTATACGAACTCCTATATTGACAGTCTCATCGAAGCCGGATGGGAAACTTCCGACATTTCGGACTATGAATTCGAAACCGTTACAATCGGCAGCAATAAATATCTTATGACCAACATTGAAGTCGAGGATTATGGCAATATTGCTTTCCTGATTCACAGAATAGACGGCGGCTATGTTTACATAAAAGTAGATGATATCAGCCGTTCCCGTACAGATAAAATTATTGATTCTTTTGAGGATTACAGCAAGTGAGAAGCAGCATATCGGCAGATGCCATTTTACGCATTGTAAAAAATGTCCCGCCTGACTTTTCAATAGAGGTCCTCGAGTGCGTGGATTCAACAAACAGTTATCTCAAAAAGCATTCAGCAGAGTATAAAAACAGAAACCATCTTCTGATTGCCCTCAGTCAAACTTCCGGAAGGGGACGAATGGGGCGCAGCTTCAAATCTCCCATATCAGGAATATACATGAGTTTTTTGCTTCATCCCGATATTCCTGCTTCCGAGGCACTTTATCTGACTACCATGGCTGCGGTTGCCGTTTCCGAAGCAATTGAAGATGTCTGCGGACTGAAAACCGCCATAAAGTGGGTTAACGATATTTATTCAGACCGAAAAAAGGTATGCGGCATACTGACCGAGGCCTCCATCAATAACGAGGATTTCAGTTTGAATTATGCAATTGTCGGTATAGGAATCAATGTTGAAGAGCCGGCCGGCGGATTCGATAAAGAAATTTCTTCCATTGCAGGAGCTCTGTATAAAACAGGGAAAGCACCGCAGGATACCTATAACATGCTTACAGCAGCCGTCATCGAAAGATTTTTTCGCTATTATTCATGTTCTGACAGAAAAGTTTTTCTCTCGGAATACAAAAGACGTTCCTGCATAATCGGCAGGGAAATCTGCATAATGGAAAACATATTTGAGCCTGATAATCTTATCAGTGCGACTGCACTTGACATCGACGATGAATGTCATCTAATTGTAAGGTTGAATGACGGAACCATTAAAAAGCTTTCTTCAGGAGACGTCAGTATAAGAACCGAAGACATGCTGAAAAACATGAAATAAACAGGAGGTAAATATGTATTGTACTTTTTGCGGTAGAGAACTCAGAAACGACGAAGGCTGCTGCTGTTGTAAAGCAGTTGCCGTAAGAAATGGTGAACCCGGCTTCGTTGTTACACGCTCCCTAATAAAAAGTGCTGACCCTCTTGCCTATAATCACAAACATGATGGTGTTTCATACAGGCAGGATCAGCATGGTAAATATTCTTCGTATAATACTTCCGGCCGTTCTCAGATAAATCCGGGCAACAGCCGGAGTTATACAACCGGACAGAATAAAAATACTGTCGGAAATAAAAACAGCGGAAACAGTAATCGAAAAAAACAGACTAAGGGCAATTCGGCATCCGGCATCTTTTTTTTCATATTTATCTGCATCATCTATTTTATACTTAAGTCTTAAACAGACAGTATATACAGTTAACACGACGTTTTTAATGTCTCCCGGCATTTACTCCCGGGACTTTATGTACAATTAACAGAGAATTTTTGAAATATGTTTGGGTTTACGGTTTAGAAACAGTAATACCTAAACATATTTTTTTATTGTAACCCTGTAATTACCTTTTTTTGTAACACAGCACTCACCTTCGTAAATAAATTTTCCGTATCCTCTGACAGAGACTCTGTCGCCCTCTTTAAGCGGCACTCCGCACTTTGTAAAAGTTTTTCCGTTTATGTATACCATAGCCTTTTCAAAGAGCGCACTGCTTTCATTTCTTGAGATATTAAACAGCTTTGCTATTATTCCGTCAGCCCTCAGGCTGTGACAGTATATTACAATTTCCGCAAAATCCGGTTTCAGTTCCTCCGGCAGCTCATCAACCACTTCCGCTGAAACAGACGTTCTTTTAATTCTGGTCAGGTTTTCGCATATGTATCCCGCAATTTTTTCAAGACACATTATGTAAAGGGCATCCTTCTTTACGGAAATGTCACCGATTGTACTTCTTTCGATTCCCAGATTCATAACCGCTCCCAATACATCTCTGTGACTTAATTCATCCGCAAATTTTTTCATAAGCGGTTTTACCCGTATGCAGCAAATTGGGAACTCTGCCTCATACATTAACTCATCCGGCGAACCGAAACGGATTACTCTGCGTTCGGCATCTTCACTTCCGCCAAACAGTTCGTAGCCTGAACATAAGAGTCCCGGAAGCACCGTATAAAAAACATTCTGCTCTGCAAGACCCAGAAAATCCGTAAATGTATATATTCCGTTATTAAAAGATCTGTCAGCAAGTTCCTTTATCCTTTTTGCCAGTTTTGTTTCTTCATCGTTCATGTCTTTCCTCCAAAAACGAATTTAATACAGGTTGCAGATGCTTTTCAGCCGGACCGGTATCTGCCAAAGTGTCTGTCCTATGCCTACAACCGTAAAATGCTTCATTTAAAACTGCTTTCATTATATATATTTTTCTGTAATTTAACAGAGTTTTATGATAGAATTAATAAACTAAAGTTTTACGGATGGTATAATCATGGGGAAATACATTCTTGCAATAGATCAGGGAACCACAAGTTCCAGATGCATCATTTTTGACAAACAGGGAAACACCATCAGCAGTGCTTCCAAAGAATTCACACAGTTTTTTCCTGCCAACGGCTGGGTTGAACAGGATCCAAATGAAATCTGGTCTTCCCAATTCGGTGTCATGATGGAAGCCTATGCCGCTGCCGGAATCAGTGCTTCGGACATAGACTCCATAGGAATAACCAATCAGAGAGAAACAACAATCATATGGGACAGAGAAACCGGAGAACCTATATACAATGCAATAGTCTGGCAGTGCAGGCGTACGGCTGAAATGGTTGAAAAAATAAAGGCCGACGGTCTTGGAGACAAAATCCGCGAAAAAACCGGTCTTATTCCAGACCCCTATTTCAGTGCAACGAAAATAAAATGGATTCTTGAAAATGTTGACGGTGCTGCCAAACGCGCGAAAAACGGTGAACTCCTTTTCGGAACGGTTGACACATGGCTCGTTTATAAACTTACACGCGGCAAAATCCATGCCACGGATTATACGAATGCTTCAAGAACGATGCTCTTTAACATCAACACCCTTAAATGGGATGAAGAGTTACTGGAGCTGTTTGACATTCCGGAATGCATGATGCCGTCTGTACACCCTTCAAGTCATAAGTTCGGATATACAGATGAGTCTTTCTTTGGCAGAAACATATGTATTGCAGGCATCGCAGGTGACCAGCAGGCCGCACTTTTCGGTCAGTGCTGTTTCAATCCGGGTGAAGTAAAAAATACATATGGTACCGGTTGTTTCCTTCTTATGAACACCGGTACAAAACCTTTCTATTCAACAAACGGACTTATTACAACGATTGCCGCTTCAACCGGTGAGAAGCCTTCCTATGCTCTCGAAGGCAGTGTTTTTGTAGCGGGTGCCGCAATCAAATGGCTCCGTGACGAAATGAAACTTATTTCGTCTGCCGAGGAAACGGAGGAAATCGCACTCTCCGTTCCGGACAGTAACGGCGTTTATGTTGTACCTGCATTTACCGGACTCGGAGCCCCTTATTGGGACGCATATGCAAGAGGTGCCGTATTCGGTCTGACAAGAGGCTCCAACCGTGCCCACTTTATCCGTGCGGTTCTGGAATCACTTGCTTATCAGTCAATGGACGTGCTAAAGGCAATGGAGGAGGACAGCGGCATAAAGCTTACTGCTCTTCGTGTTGACGGCGGAGCAAGCCGCAACAACTTTTTAATGCAGTTCCAGTCCGATATTCTCGGCGTTGATATAGTACGGCCTTCCGTTACTGAAAGTACCGCTCTCGGTGCCGCATATCTTGCCGGACTTGCAACCGGTTTTTACTCCGGAGTGGATGAGATCCGCGAAAACCGTTCCTCTCACCGGATATTCTCTCCGGGAATAGGCAACGACGAAAGGAACCGTCTTACCGCCGGATGGGAAGATGCCGTTTCAAGAGTTCTTATGTAAATAAACCGTATACGTTCCCTGCATCATTCATGTATTCCACAGGTACTCCCCGGCATAAGGCTTGAAGTGAAAGGGAATACTGATTATACAATAAGAAAAGAGGATAATAATTTATGAAACAGGAATTTACATTTACATCAAGTGACAAAGTCTCCAAAATTCATGGAGTTAAATGGATTCCGGATGGTGATGTCAGGGCAATCGTCCAAATATCACACGGAATGACTGAATTTATAGAAAGATATGAAGATTTCGCCCTCTTTCTGAATTCCTATGGTTTTCTTGTTGTCGGAAACGACCACATAGGTCATGGCAAATCAGCAGGAAGCCCTGAAAACTTCGGATATTTCGGTGAACACGACGGTGGCGGAATTATAGTAAATGACCTGCACCGCATTACAATGCGGGTAAAAAAAGAATATCCGTCAATTCCTTATTTCCTGCTTGGACACAGCATGGGTTCTTTCATGGCAAGACGCTATATAATCAATTACTCCGACGATATTGACGGTGCCATCATCATGGGAACGGGTAACCAGTCTGCTCTGAAACTCGGCTTCGCCAGAATACTTACCGGACTTCTTACGGACATCAAGGGCTCCGGATACAGAAGTTCTCTCGTTTCATTTCTCTGTTTCTCCAATTACAACAGCCGTGTTCCGAAAAACACCGGAAACTGGCAAACCAGGGATGTTGAAATTCTTAACGGAATAAAAAATTTGCCGGAAGCAAACTTTACATTTACGGTTTCCGCTTTTAAACAGATGTTTGACACTATTGCCTATGTTGAAAAAACAGAAAACATCTCACGTATACGGAAGTCGCTTCCTATTCTCGTAATATCAGGTACTGCAGACCCTGTCGGTAACTACGGAAAGGGTGTAAAGAAATGCCATGAGGCCCTTGCTTCCTGCGGAATAACCGATCTTACACTTAAACTCATTGACGGTGCCAGACATGAAGTAATAAACGAAACTGACCGCGCCGATACCTACGCATATCTTAAAGAATGGCTGTTGTCGCATGTGGACGGCAGTCAGAATCAGTGCAAATAAGGTCACTGCCGTACAAAATATATTACACGGGAGAGAAACAGTATGAAATACAGTCTCGCTCCAATGGAGGGAATTATCACCTCCACTTTCAGAGGCGCTTATTTTAATCATTTTAATGAAGCGGATGAATATTATACCCCGTTTCTGACCAGTCCGGGGCTCGGAAAAAAAGAACTTAACGAAATTCTTCCGGAAACAAACCCTGCCGGTCCGCTTATTCCTCAAATACTAACCAATAATGCAGAAACATTTGTATCCATATGTGACACTTTAAGAAAATATGGCTACGAAACGGTAAATCTCAATCTCGGATGTCCTTCCGGAACCGTCGTCTCAAAAAAGCGCGGTTCCGGATTTCTCCGATACCCGGAAGAACTGAAACAATTTCTGGCCGGGATTTTCGAAAAGAGCGGCATGAATATATCCGTAAAAACCCGCATCGGATTTGAAAGCCCCGATGAATGGCCGGAACTTTTGGATCTGTTCAACGGATTTCCGATAAAAGAACTGATAATTCATCCTCGCACCAGGCAGGAATACTATAGTGAGCTAATTCACCCCGAGGCATTTGCCTATGCACTTGCAAATTCGGACATTCCTCTCTGCTATAACGGTGACATAACCGATTCCGATTCCATGGACCGTCTTATGCAGACTTTTCCCTCTTTGGAACACGTTATGATAGGCAGGGGAGTCCTCAAAAATCCCGGTCTAATCGGTGAACTTAAAGGCAATGGCAAATGTGACAGAATGAAAATAAAAAAGTTTCATGATGAGCTCTTTGACAGATACCTTAAAATTATGTCCGGTGAGAAACCTGTTCTCTTTAAAATGAAAGAACTGTGGTCGTACCTGGCCATGAGTTTTCCCGAGCAGCCTGATTGCAGAAAAAAGATACACAAGGCTAAAAATCTGACTGAATATACTGAAATAACAAACCTGATTTTTAGTGATATTCCTACGGTTTAAAGGATTCCGCCTCTATTTTTATTTCTGCGTAAGCTGTAAAAAACTAAGCTGCAAAAGAAAGGATTTATCCATTTATGAATGATTTTCTTCCGATTTCACGCTCCGAAATGAAAAAAAGAGGCTGGTCACAGGTTGATTTTGCCTACATAATCGGTGATGCCTATGTGGATCACTCTTCATTCGGACCCGCAATAATCAGCCGTGTCTTAGAATCCCACGGTTACAGGGTCGGTATTATCTCACAGCCTGATTGGAAAAACTCCGATTCAATAGACCTCTTCGGCAAACCAAGACTCGGTTTCCTTATATCCGGCGGAAACATGGATCCGATGGTTAATCACTATACGGTAAACAGGAAAAGAAGAAGTTCGGATGCCTATACTCCGGGCGGAGTTATCGGAAAAAGACCCGATCACGCAACCGTGGTTTACAGCAATCTGATTCGCCGGAAATACACCGACGTTCCCATCATAATCGGTGGTATTGAGGCCAGCCTCCGACGTCTTGCTCACTACGATTACTGGTCTGATTCCCTGAAGCGTTCCATTCTGCTTGATTCTCAGGCCGACCTTATTTCATACGGTATGGGCGAACATTCCATCGTTGAAATTGCCGACGCTCTTGATTCCGGACTTGACATTTCAGACATCACATTCATTAACGGTACTGTTTATAAAACAAAAAAAATCGAAGACGTCTGTGACTATCAGCTTCTTCCTTCATATAATGAACTTAAAGCCAATCCGCTAAAATATGCCGAAAGCTTTGCAATTCAATATGATAATACGGATCCCTTCCGTGGAATGAGACTTGCCGAACCCTATGACAATGGAGTATATGTTGTACAGAATCCTCCTGCTGCACCTCTTACTACGCAGGAAATGGACGACGTTTACTCTCTCCCATACATGAATGCGGCGCACCCATCTTACATAAAGGAGGGCGGCGTTCCCGCAATCAACGAAATCAAGTTTTCACTCACAAGCTGCAGGGGATGCTTTGGTGCATGTTCATTCTGCGCTCTTACCTTTCACCAGGGACGAATAATTCAGTCCAGAAGCCACGAATCGCTTATCAAAGAAGCAAAACGAATGACAAACGACAGTGACTTTAAGGGATACATTCATGATGTCGGCGGTCCTACCGCCAACTTCCGCAAACCGGCATGTGAAAAGCAGCTGAAGTCGGGTGCCTGCAAAGGGAAACAATGTCTCTTTCCGTCTCCATGCAAAAACATGACTGCGGATCACAGTGACTATATATCCCTCCTGAGAAAACTCAGGGAGATTCCAAAAGTAAAGAAGGTTTTTGTACGTTCCGGAATACGCTTTGATTATGTGCTTGCCGACAAAGATGATACGTTTTTAAAAGAACTTTTGAAATATCACGTAAGCGGACAGCTCCGTGTTGCTCCCGAACATGTTTCTGACAATGTTTTGAAACTCATGGGAAAACCAAGCAACGAGGTATATGAAAAATTCATTACCAAGTGTAATCGCATAAATACTAAAATCGGAAAAGAACAGTATGTTGTGCCGTATCTGATGTCATCACACCCGGGTTCAACCCTGAAAGATGCCATAAAACTTGCCGAGTACATTCGCGACATCGGTTACATGCCTGAACAGGTTCAGGATTTTTATCCGACACCATCAACAATATCCACATGTATGTACTATACCGGAGTTGACCCCCGCACAATGCAGCCGGTTTATGTTGCAAAGTCATCACATGAAAAAGCAATGCAGCGTGCCCTCATTCAATATAAAAAACCGGAAAATTATGAGCTGGTAAAAGAAGCCCTTCTTCGGGAACACAGAAATGACCTTATCGGATTCGGTCCTCTCTGTCTTATACCGCCAAGAAAAATTTCTCCGAAAAAAAGCAATCCGGATTCAAAAAATGCTTCACGCAAGGGTCCGTCTCATGAGAAAAACAATTCCTACAGGCAGAAGAACTCAAAAAATACAAGAGTCACCTCTTCTTCCAACCGGAATGTGAGAAATACTCACTCTGCAAAACAGAAAAGGAAACGATAACTGCACCGGCAATTTCACTGCAAGAGTACCGCTTCTTTCAAAAGTGTGGCATAAAGAAAATGCGGCGCAACCCCATTTTGTGAGGTTACGCCGCATTTTTTTAATACATCCTTATTCACCCCGGGTCATTTCCGGCAGTTTTTAACTTCAATATATGTTTTTATTCAAGCATTTTAAGAAATGCTTTTGTTCTCTCATTTTTAGGATTGTCTATTACTTCCTCAGGAGTTCCCTGTTCAACAATCACTCCGCCATCCATAAAAACTATCTTATCTGCAACTTTTCTTGCAAAGTCTATTTCATGCGTAACGATTACCATCGTCATCTTTTCTTCCGCAAGCTGCTTCATGATTTTTAAAATACCGGCAGTCAACTCCGGATCAAGTGCAGATGTCGGCTCGTCAAAATAAAGAATTTTAGGATTCATCGCAAGGGCTCTTGCAATTGCCACTCTCTGCTGCTGACCGCCTGAAAGTGTTGACGGATAACTCTTCTCCTTATCTTCAAGTCCGACTTTTTTCAATATGATTCCGGCCTGCTCCATAACCTCTTTTTTGTCCCTTTTCTGAACATGAAGAGGCGCATCCGTAATGTTTTTAATTACATTGTAATGCGGAAAAAGGTTAAAATTCTGGAATACGAATCCAAAATTGCTTTTTGCCTTTCTTAGAACATCCTTGTTTCCATATACCGTTTTTCCGTTCTTTTCTTCTGCAAGCTTTTCACCGCAAACGCTCAATGAACCCCTGTCCATTGTTTCAAGCAGTGCTGCACATCTCAGGAAAGTGGATTTTCCGGAACCTGACGGACCTATTATACATGCCACTTCTCCTTCCTCAACCGAAAGAGATATGTCTTTTAAAACTTCCAATTCGCCAAAACTTTTACTTACATTGTTTATTTCCAGTAATTTCATATCTGCCTCCGATTCTAGTTATAGTACTGCATTTTCTTTTCAATCTGTTCCATTCCCATGGCAACAACAAAATTGAAAATGTAATAGAACACACCCGCAATAAACAACGGCATGATTGTTGCCTCAGAAGCCGCAACCTGCTTTGCAATCGTAAACATCTCCGTATAGGAAAGTGCAAATGCGAGTGATGTATCCTTTACGAGCGTAATAACTTCATTGGTAACCGGTGGAATTACCCTCTTTACCATCTGTGGGAAAATAATCTTCCAATAGGTCTGCATTCTTGAATATCCGAGTACGGCAGCTGCTTCCCTCTGTCCCACAGGTATATTCTCAATTCCTGCTCTGTATATCTCGGCAAAATATGCTGCATAGTTTAAGGTAAATCCGATTATTACCGCGTAAAATCTGTAATCGGGCGGTGTGTTAACTCCGAATACAAAGTACGGACCATAAAAAATCACAAGAAGCTGGAGCATAAGAGGTGTTCCTCTCATGACCGAAATATATATTTTTGCAATCCAGCGAAGAATTGTAAATTTAGACATTCGCACCTCATTTATGAGAAGACCGAGCGGAAGTGAAAGAATAAGCGTAAGGAAGAATATTGCAAGAGAAGCCGCAACACCGGAAGAAAGCTGCTTAGCTATGTCCACAAACTTGTCCATGAAAGGCTCATCCTTTTTCTGGGCGGCATCCTGGAGATATGCACCGTCTGTTCCTTCTTTACCGAAACATATCGTATCTGAAAGTTCCCATTTTTCGGCAATCTTATCCAAAGTTCCGTCTTTATGCATTGACTCAAGAGTTGCCTGAACCTCATCTCTGAGTTCTGTATTTCCAAGTCTGAATCCAATCGCATACTGCTCTGATGATACCTGTTCATCAAGCATTCTGAACTCGCTTCCTCTTTGCTTTATCTGATATGATGCAACGCCAATGTCCATGCATATTGCATCAACGACTCCGGATTCAAGATCAAGAAAAGCACTGTTGTAATCACCGACCTGTCGTAATTCCTTAAAGGAATTGCTGAGTTCAATGTTGCTTTCCTCCGCATCATCGCCGGTAAAAGCCGCAAGTGCCGATGAATCACTTTGTACCACTACGGTTTTACCTGCCAGATCCGTAAGTTTCTCAATATCTGAGTCACTTCTTACAATCACAACCTGAGAATTGTCTATATAAGCCGTTGACCATGTATACTGGCCTTCACGTCCGTTAACCGTAAAGCCATTCCATATACAGTCAATGGAACCGGATTTAAGCTCCATATCTTTTGCATCCCAGTCAATAGGCTGTTTTACGAGATTCCAACCGTTTCTGTCAGCAACTTCCTGCGCTAAATCAAGGTCAAAGCCGACATACTCTCCCGTTTCCGTGTCCTTATATCCGTATGGTGGGAATTCTGCATCAAAACCAACGATGAAATCATCCTTTTCACCGCATCCCGTCAGTAAAAATGCAAACATCATAATTCCCAGAAGAATAAATGACATCTTCAATCTTCTTTTGTTGGTAAAATCCATAGTTACTTTCCTTTCGTACCACCAGGGTTTTAATATTTTTAAAGGCACTACCACAGTTATACCGAGCAGTGCCTTTACACTCACTTAAATGTGCATAATTTAGAATGCATATTTATATAATTTCAAACAGAGTTCCTTACCGGTATCCGTATAGAATATGTTGGTATAAATTATTCTTATCGTCATTGCATCATGTTCTTCCTCATGAATGTTTACAAGGAAATCTGCCTCATAGAGAATTCTGCTGTATATGTCCTCCGTTTCTTCCAAAGAATGATGAAAATCTATCAGATTCTTAACCTTTTCAATAAAATCCTCAGCATAACCTAAATCACGAAGCATCTTTTCTGCAAGCTTCGGACTTTCAATCCTGAGATATTTGTCCTCACGACTGTTATATTCCTGCTCACATACCTTCATACCGACATCAAGAAGTATTGCCGTCGTTTCAAGAAGGAAACATTCTTCCTCTGTCAGTTCCTCTCCGTGTGCAATAAGTCTCGTGTAGGACAGCACCTTCATAAAATGGTGTATTCTTGCAGGATCTCCTGCAAAATAGTCCATCATATCAATTATTAAATCGTCATGTTCTCTCATTATTTACCTCCTCCGATACAAACCTGCCACAACAAACAGGTCACTCTTAGCATCCTTTGATTATATTTTTTACTTCTTCTACAACCTCGGTATATTGACGGAAAAACTCATCAAGACCCGTTGCTACAAATTCCAGATCGTCATTTTTTACGGCCTGCTCAAATTTTGCCGCCGTATCTCTGAACGAATCTGCACCGATTGTACCCGAATTTCCTTTCAGCGAATGAAAGATAATTCTAAGTTCAGCGGATTTGCCTTCTTTAAGGAGTTCTCTTATCCTGCCGGCATATTCTCCGGCCTCATCCAGATAAACCTTAAGAATTTCATTATACACCTCTTTGTTCCCACCGCAATAAAAATCTATCGCTTTTTGGTAATTAACAAGAGATATTTTTTCATTTTCCTCCTTTTTATCCTGTTTTATATCCAATGAAATGTTTTTCTTTTCAGATTCACACTCTTTTATTAAATCTTCAGGAAGAACATTAAACATTGCATTTTCCAACCCATCACCGATAATCGGCTTCGAAAGATAATCCGAAAACCCTGCCTTCTTTGCAATACTTCTCATTTGAGGAGAAGCATTTGCCGTAAGCAGAATAACCGGAGTGTCACAATTAAGTCCGTATTCATCGTTCTTAATTATCGAAAGTGTTTCCATTCCATCAGGCGGCGGCATCATGTGATCCATAAAAATCAGGTCAAGCTTTTCTTTTCTGCATATTTCTATACATTCATTTCCGCCGGAACATGTAAACACGGTAACCTTTGTTCTCTTAAGAAGGTTTTGAGCAACCAGAAGATTCATCCGGTTGTCGTCAACTATTAAAACCTTTGCCGTCGGAGCAACAAGATTGTCGGTATTTTTAAATCTCCTTATCTTATTCTCCTCACCGTTTTTTACCGCCTCATATTCCTCCTTTGATGGTTCACGCTGAATTATTGATGCCGTAAATACCGATCCTTCTCCCTGACTGCTTTCGACCCCAATGCGGCCGTCCATCTTCTCGACAAGCTGCTTTGTTATACTGAGTCCGAGACCGGTTCCCTCTATTTCCCTGTTTTTTTCAAGGTCAATACGCTTAAAGCTGTCAAAAATCTCTCCAATCTTCTCCTCACTTATACCGCTTCCGGTGTCAGCAACCTTTATACAGAGTTTATAACCGTTTACTTCCCTGCTTCCGTTTATGTCAAGTCTTACATTTCCCTTTGCGGTATATTTTATCGCATTTGACAGAAGATTCGTGATGATTTCCTTTATCTTTACCTCATCCCCGACCAGAACCTCCGGAATCTCCTCTCCAATTTTCGTGTCCAGGAAAAGACCTTTCTTTGACGCTCTCATTTTAAGCAGAACAATGCAGTCTCCGACCATTTTTCGGAAATTATACGGTGCCGCCATAATTTCCATACTTCCGGACTCAATGGTTGAAAAGCTCAGAATGTCATTTACAAGCTCCAAAAGCATACGTCCGGCATGTTCAACATTTTCTGAATATTCTGCGATGTTTGAATCCCTGTTTTCTCTGAGAATCATCTGATTCATACCTATTATGGTATTAATCGGAGTTCGTATTTCATGACTCATGTTTGCAAGGAAACGGCTCTTTGCCCGATTGGCCGCATCTGCGTCCATTTTAGCCCTTCTGAGTTCTTTGATAACGAACAGCCTTGATACAACCCACGTTACAAGACCAATTCCAACACAACCGATTAAAGCCATGAGCATCTTAAACCAGACACGTTCGTAGAGCTTATAGTCCTTGTGTATATCAATCACGCGTTCCTTTAGGACTGCCCCGGTACCCTCATCAATGATTTGGATATGAAACTTGTAATTCCCGGCCGGAAGATTTGTATATACCATGGAAAAAATTTCGCTCTGAAGCATTTCTTCTCCACTTTCTTCAAACCCCTCAAGATACATATGCACTGTGGGATTGGTCAGTGAATAATTGAGAATGGCAGGTGTAATAACAAGTCGGTTTGTTCCCGCCGGAACATTGTATGTACCATTTGAAATATCAACCACATCGCCATCCGCAGTTATTCCCGATACATACATATTAAAATCTCCGCCGATATCGGAATAATCATCTGTGGAAACTTTCATCAGAGTATTTGCACAGCAAAGGTAAAGATTTCCATCTGAATCTGCATAATTCCACGAATTTGCCGTAAGGCTGGAATCCAATCCCCTTTTTCTGTTCAGCAGCTCACATCTGTATTCGCCATCTGCTGCAAGTGTCTTCTCATCTATTATGTAAATTCCATTGCTTCCAAGAACCCATGCCTTCCCCTCCGGTGTAATATAAATATCATAATTGTTGTTATGAGGGAAACTTTCGAGTGCCCTTATTCCATCCGAATCCTCGTAATAGATTTTGTTGCTGGTGATATAATACCAACCCCTGCTTCCTTTGATTATACGTAGAATAACCTGTGAGTCAAGACCATCAGCCGCACCTATTTTTTTTTTGAGCTTTTTGTCTTTGATTTCGTATATTCCGCCTCCGTCACTTCCTGCCAAAATTGTTCCGTCGCTTTTCTCACATATGGTAAGAATCATCTGTACGGATATACCATCCTGCAGGCCCAGAACCGTACTTACCTCTCCGTTTTCAATAAATACCAGTCCTCTCTCTCCGGACGCTACAACATTTCCGTTTCTGAGTTCATACACAAATCTGAATTTGTCACCGACTCCCGGACAGGTCTCATTTGAATAAAGAATTTCTTCTCCGTCCGGTTTTATACACAGGAGGCCAAGTTCTCCATAGGAGGAAATCCACATTTTCCCTTCCCTGTCAACACATATATGGCGTACACGTTTTCCCGAATACCTCTCAGTGAATTCATTTTCCACATATCTGTACGTTTTTTCATCAATTACAAGTATTCCGTCATCGCACCCGACATACAACAGTCCGTCTTTTTCACATACGGAATTAACTACATGCCCCTGCAGTTTTGCCACCTTTAAACAATTGCTGAACGGATTCAGGGAAAGCCTTGCAACACCTATCGTATCCGAATAAAACCAGAAATTGCCCTGGTCATCACAAAGTTCACCTGATATTGCCGTTGAGAATCCATCTATTGAAACAGGTCTGCATCCCTCATCCGGGTCAAAAAAAGCAATTCCACCATCTCCACAGATAAAAAATCCATCAAGACTTTCTTCTTCCCTTATTTGAGTAATTGACAAAACATTTGAGGCTGCAACAGCCGTAAATTCCTCGTTTTTCTCATCAATCCGGTAAAGCATCCCCTCAGAGCTTCCGACAAAAATCATGCCGTCAGATGAATATTCCACAGCAGTATAAGATTCTCCTGCATTTTCACACTCCCGAAAAACCTTCAGACTTTCTCCCTTCAAGAGAAAAAACTCTCCCGAATTCGTTATGCCAACCAATCTTTCATTGCCAATATATTCCATGCTGACAACATTTGTAAGCCCCGTACTTGCGGCATATGGCCTTACATTAAAATCAGAATCAATTTCCACAATTCCAAGTGAAGTTGCTGCCAGAACACTACCGTTTTCCTTCTCACAGATTAACCTTATCATATTGGAAGGAATACCGTCATCCGCAGATATACAGGTTGTTGTCTTTGTATTGTAGTCGTAAATAAAGATACCGCAATCATTTGTTCCAATCCAAAGTCTGCCTTTTTTATCGGTATATAATGCCCTTACAGAATTAACCCGGTCATCTGTTTCAAACTTTTCAAAGGTTTTTCCGTTAAACCTCAAAAGTCCGGAATAAGTAGCCGCCCAAAGATAACCGTCAGGTGTCTGAATAAGCGAATTAACCTCGCCTGCATCCATATCAGTCTCTATATCAAAAACCGTAGCATGATAATCTGACATAAATTCCCTGCTTGCTGACGCATCATCTGAATTTACTGCCAATTCATTATCTTCTGTCATTGCCTGTCCGAAAAAGTCCCATTCTGCAGCCTCACAGCCTACACCGGTGCGCAATATCAACATAACACAGACTATACCCATTGCAGTCACTTTGTCAAATAACTTTTTTCTTTTTACATTTTTTATTATCATATTCACCCCGAAAAAAAACCGCATTCTTTCCTGACCTCTGCATCCCCTGCAAAAGCCTTGCTTTCTTATTTTAACATTGCAGCATTTAACGGTCAAGAAAAAGCCCCCGCTGCACCGGGGCTGACAATTCAATTGTTTTAGTTTGACTTTTCCTAATATTTCTTTATTATCCTGATCGGACTCTTCTTTTTTTAATATTTTACACAAATACCGGTCATCTACCTATTTATTGCATTTCTGCCAACATATTTTTGACTTTTTTTCCGAAATCCCACTTCTTTTTCTATCTCTTTTATCATATCCATGTAAAAAAAGCATGAATGAAAATGACCCTCGTCTCACTCCCGATACCTTTCTCTATACCGAGCTTCCTGATGATTACATAGAAAAAAGTGCCTTGGGCAGTTCAGTCGAGAACGGTATAAGCGAAATAATTTTTCGATATTCCGGAGACATTTCCCCTCTTTCAGCCATTCCCGAAACAAAAATTGTTCTTCTTTCCGGCGGATATGCCATCGCATATACCAGCCGAAGTGGTTTGAAAGAAATAATCAGCTTTCCGCAAGTCATCCTTGTGCAGCTTCCCGAACTATTCTTTGTTGAATAAAGCTGATAATGTGATATTTCCGGAATGAGGCATTCAATTCATCGGAGAAAACCATTTCAAAAGTTATCATTGCAATTCCCGATTCCGGGGTAAATCCTCAAAAGGACATATTTATAAATCCCGACGGTTCAAGCCGTATACTGTATCTTTGGGATCAGACTGCCGGTAACTCTGCTGGAAACGGAGATGCTTTTTTTGTAAATGACTGTTCTGATGGCAATGCCGGAAAAGCAGCCCCTATAATGCCTCCTTTTGGAGTACTGTATTCCGGCGCCTCGCTGCTAAACTGCAACAGCCAATTTCCCATGCCAACAGATTCCTCCGGACACGGTACGGCCATAGCTGAAATTGCATTAAACGAACTCGACAAAAATTCTGATGAGAGACAGGATACACCCCTCGTAATCATAAAACTGTCGCCGGGAATCACTTCCGGTTTTGCAAAAACCACCTCAATAATGTATGCAGTTGATTTCTGTGGACGTCTTTCAGCTGCCCTGAGCATTCCTGTTATAGTAAACCTAAGTTACGGAAATAACAATGGTTGTCATGGCGGCATGTCTCTCCTTGAGCAATTTCTCGCTGACATGACTTCAATCTACCGTATGAGCATTGTTGTTGCCGCCGGCAATGAAGGACTTGCTCCGATTCATGCTACGCTGTCTCCCGCCGATTTTTCCCGGGAAAATGCAGCTGCATCCGGCAATATTTTTTCAGCCTGCCATGAACTGCTAATCGGAAGGAACGAAAAAAATCTCTCCCTAACCATATGCCTGAGTTTCCGGGACACTCCCGTAATACAAATCATATCTCCTGACGGCGAGTCTTCTTCCATAATGGGAAACTATGACCTTTTGGGATTTAAATCCTGTGTAATTGCCGTATCGACAATTTCCTCAACGCCTGACTACATGGATACAAAAATACGACTGGTCTTCATTTCCGATTCTTCACCGGCAACCGGAATATGGCGAATATGTTTTTCCTCTCCTGCCATTCCTTTTTCTGATATTAATCTATGGCTTCCGGTATCAGAATCACTTTCCCCCGATACGGGGTTTCTTCGTCCGTCGCGTCTTACCACACTCACAATACCATCCACATCCACATCCGTCATTACTGTCGGTGCCTTAAATGAATCAACCGGAATGCCGGCTGATTTTTCCGGTCGCGGATACAATGCTCAAAACCTGATAAAACCCGACCTTATTGCACCCGGAGTTGACATCCTTTCTCCCGGCAGCTCTGATTTCAATTTACGGACCGGAACCAGCTTCGCCGCTCCCTTTGTATCGGGAAGGGCGGCTGCGATGGTATCCAATGCCGGTTCCTACGACAGATTTTTGTACGGAAACAGGCTAAAATCCGCCTTAATCCGGGAAGCCACACCGGTTCCATCACTTCCTCTTCCAAATCCTGCCTCAGGATGGGGATATATAACTAATTCATGATTTACTTTTCATCATTCGTTTGATATAATAAATCCAAATAGGCACCGGGAGGTTTCCGCCCTTTTTCATGGAGGTTCGGCATACAGGTAAAAACCCCTGTCACTGATAAATCTCCGGGCTTTTATTACACATTTTAGGAGGGTATTTATGAAGTTCGGTTCTTTTGACGATTCCAGACGTGAGTACGTCATTACTTCACCCAGAACCCCTTATCCTTGGATTAACTACCTCGGAACTCAGGGATTCTTTTCATTAATTTCCAATACTGCAGGCGGTTATTGCTTCTATAAAGATGCACGTCTCCGCAGAATTACTCGTTATCGTTATAACAATGTTCCTATTGATATGGGCGGACGTTACTTCTATATCAAGGAAAATGACACTGTATGGAACCCTGGCTGGTCACCTGTTAAGACAGAGCTCGATGCTTACGAGTGCCGCCATGGTATGGGTTATACCGTAATTACAGGTAAAAAGAACGATTTAAAGGCAGAGGTTACTTTCTTCGTACCTCAGGACTATGATGGAGAAGTTCAGCAGGTTGTACTCACAAATGAAAGCAATGCTGAAAAAACTTTCAAGTTATTCTCATTCGCTGAGTGGTGTTTATGGGATGCACAGGATGACTGTACAAACTTCCAGAGAAACTTCTCAACAGGACGTGTTGAAGTAGTCGGCTCAACAATTTACCACAAAACAGAATACAGAGACAGACGTAACCACTATGCTTTCTACACAGTAAATGATGAAATCGACGGATATGATACAGACCGTGACACATTTATCGGTCTTTACAACGGTTTTGAAAATCCACAGGCTGTAGCTGCAGGAAAAGCCGGCAATTCATTTGCTGACGGTTGGTCTCCAATCGCATCACACTACAAAGAAATCACACTTGCACCGGGCGAAAGCAAAACTCTCGTTTTCATCCTCGGTTATGTAGAGAATGATTTTGACAAGAAATTTGAAGCAGACGGTCAGACAATTAATAAGGAAAAGGCACTTGCAATGATCGACAAGTACAATACTCCTGAAAAGGTTGCTGCCGGACTTGCAGAACTCAAGGCTGCATGGGATAAGCTTCTCGGAATCATTAATGTAGACACTCCTGACGACAGAGTTGACAGAATGGTTAACATCTGGAACCAGTACCAGTGTATGGTTACATTCAACCTTTCACGTTCCGCTTCTTACTTCGAATCAGGTATCGGCCGTGGAATGGGATTCAGAGATTCCAACCAGGATATTCTCGGATTTGTACATCAGATTCCTGATCGTGCAAGAGAAAGACTTATTGACCTTGCCGCTACACAGCTTGAAGATGGTGGCTGCTATCATCAGTACCAGCCTCTTACAAAGAAGGGTAATTCCGATATCGGCGGCGACTTCTCAGATGATCCATTATGGATGATTCTTTCTGTAGCTGCTTATATTAAGGAAACAGGTGACTGGACAATCCTTGATGAAAAGGTTCCTTATGATAATGACGAGTCAAAGGCTCAGACAATGCTTGATCACCTTACCGTTTCATTCTATCACATTGTAAACAACCTCGGACCTCACGGTCTTCCACTTGCAATGCGTGCTGACTGGAACGATTGTATCAACCTTTCATGCTTCTCTGATAAGCCGGGCGAAAGCTTCCAGACTTATACAAATCCTAAGTTTGCTGCAGAGGGCGGCTACTCAAAGGTTGCAGAATCCGTAATGGTTGCTACACTCTTTACATACACAGGTCCTTCATATGTAGGAATCTTGAAGCATCTCGGAAAAGATGATGAGGCTGCAAAGGCTCAGGCTGAAATTGACAAGATGAAGAAGAACGTTATGGAATCCGCATTTGACGGTGACTGGTTCTTAAGAGCATATGATGCAAACGGCGAAAAGATGGGCTCCAAAGAATGTGAAGAAGGAAAGATCTTCATCGAGCCACAGGGATTCGCAGTTATGTCCGAAATCGGTAAGGAAGATGGAGCTGACATCAAGACTCTTAATTCCATCGACAAGTATCTTAATACAAAATATGGTCTTGTACTCAACAACCCTGCATTCACAAAGTACTATGTACAGTATGGTGAAATCTCCACATATCCTGGCGGATACAAAGAAAATGCAGGTATCTTCACACATAACAATGCATGGATTATCTGTGCTGAAGCTTATGCCGGACGTGGTGACAAGGCATTCGAATACTACTCAAAAATTGCTCCTGCTTTCAATGAAGAGATTTCTGAACTTCATAAAACAGAGCCATATGTATACGGTCAGATGATCGCCGGAAAAGATGCATCCAGATTCGGTGAAGGAAAGAACTCATGGCTTACAGGAACCGCTGCATGGAACATGGTTGCAATTTCCCAGTACATCCTCGGTGTACAGCCTGATTTCGACGGTCTTAAGATTGATCCATCAATTCCAAGTGAATGGGACGGTTTCTCAGCTTCCCGTGAATTCCGTGGAGCAACATACAAGATCACTGTTAAGAACCCTGACCATGTATGCAAGGGCGTTAAGTCAATGACAGTTGACGGACAGGCAGTAGACGGAAATGTTATCCCTGTACTCGATGCCGGAACACACGAAGTTGAAGTTGTTCTTGGCTAGTCCGAAAACTACAATTTAAAAATCATATGGCTATGTTACGATGCGAACACTGCACAAAACCTGTTCCATCCGTAGCATGGCAAAAAGAAAAAGGCTTTGACCCGATTGGTCAAAGCCTTTATTTTTACTAAATGTTACTTCCTTATCTTTTCCTTCAGACTGATTCACAAAAGAAACTTCATTAAACAGCCCTCCTGCTATTTATCCGCCATCCACGGTCCGAAAGGCACATCTTCCTTAAGTTCATTTCCCACCGAGACGCTTCCTTCAAGTTCAATTGTATGAACCGGCCTGTCAGACATATGCTTTTGAGAATAGAATCTGTAGATCATAAATCCTGCCGCAATGCATATTGCAAACCAAAGCAATATACAGACTGCACGTCTTCTCTTAAATACGCGTTCCGATCCACTGGCCTTCTTAGTCAGTAACCTGCTGTCATATCTCGATTTAGATTTCACATTTCTACCTCAAATTAAGCCTGCTTTAAAAGACAGCACTGCTTATACTTACGTCCGCTTCCGCATGGACAAGGATCATTACGTCCAACCTTCTTAGGTTTTACTATTGTACCGGATTTTCTCTGCTCCTTATAGATTTCTTTTCTTCTCTCTGCAGGAATAAGATTGTCCCACTGTGGAAGTTTGTAAAGCCATTCTGCCTCACACTCTACCATGTTGTAATAAAGCTTTTCCTTGTCATAGCCAAGATTTACAACCGTATCCTCTGTCATTTCCTCAATAGGGTTTGGATTTATAAGACTGTCATTAATTCCGTCAAGGATACCGACAAATGTTGAAAGCTTAATATTAAACTTCTCTGCAAGTTCCTTTACCGTTCCCGTAACAACAGTATCCGGATTTGAAAGGATTTCCTCATAAACGCCTTTTTCATCTGCGAAATATGCTCCCCAGAAAATCTGGCCTTCCTTGCTTTTATTTAATTCCTCGGAGTATGCATAGTCTCTCCATTCTGTAAGTAAACTCATTTTTTTACCTCTCATATTCATTTTGTTTGTTTAAGGATTGGTTTTTATACAGATTACAGGCCTCACACCCTTAATCTCGTCCTGTCCGAATCCCTCTTTATTAACATTGCCGCTTTCATCTGCATAAGCAGCCTCACTTTCACCGGACATTATATCCGAAGTTGACATTATTCGCAACCAGTAAGATGAAAAATTATCTTCCGTGACCTTAAGCCCCTGTATCTGTGCATAAGGGGTTGCCTGTGCCGCCGTCTTTTTTTCCGATATACCCTCAACAATTTCTGCGTCAGGTATCAGCACAAATGTACCGGTTTCTTCGTTCTCAACCGGAATTCCGTCAGCCAGAACAAACTTTATCATCTCCGACTTTTCCTTTGATGAAAATGCCTGATTATAAAAATTTTCATTTAGAAAATCATCTATGCTTTTTTCACCGTTAAGAAGCGCACTTGACTTATAGTACTCCGACGCATCCAGAATATATTCCGAAACCAGAACAACATGGCTTTCATCCTCATAATGCACAATCCAGCTTATTCTTTCGACCTCACCGTCTTCGCCCTGAGGATATGTACCCAAAAATATTCTTCCGCCTTTTGTATACTTTTTGTCTGCATCCGCACCTGTTGCCACATTACCGTCAGAAAGGTCCCGACTGTCCCACCAGCTTTCGGAGTCGGCATCTGCCTTAGTTGCAACGGCTTTGCCCTCATCTGCCCCGTTCTTATTCCATTTTCTGCCACGGAGCCAAAAGCCGGCAACTGTAACGGCAACAATACATGCCGTAAGACCCGTCAGTTTCAGTGCAAACTTATACCCGGATTTTACGTTTCTCTTTTTCCTGTATTCCGCAAAGTTAACTATCTTTCTTTTCTCATTCTTCCCCATCAAAACCGCCTGTTACCTCTTCTGCTTCTTCCTTACCGATGTCCTCTTCAAGAATCTCTGCGATATGTTTTTCTTCCTTATGGACCGCATCATAAACCGCAATGAGCATATATATTATAATAGGAACAAAAACCAGGCAGAAAAGTGCCGCCATCATCATTTCCATGTTTCCCATTATCATACATACACATCCCGCCACAATGAAAATACCCATCGCAACGAGGGCAACAATGGCAAGAATCCTTCTGACGGAACTCTTTTTATTCTTCGCACTCATTTCTTATTTTCTCCATTCTTTCCTTGATATTTTTCTCATACCCCTGTTCATTCAGGTTGTAAAATTGCATATTCCTCAGGTTCTCCGGCATATACTCCTGGTTGCAATAATGATTTTTGTATTCATGAGGATACTTATAATCAATGCCATGCCCCAATTTAGCCGCACCCTTGTAGTGAGCATCCATCAGATATGGCGGAATTGCTCCCGGTCTCTGATCCTTAACTGCTTCCATGGCTCTTTCAATGGCTACGTAGGCCGAATTGCTTTTTGGAGCCGCAGCAACATAGGATGCCGCCTGTGAAAGTATAATTGCCGCCTCAGGCATACCGATTCTTTCAACCGCCGTAAAAGCCGAAGATGCGACAACGATTGCCATCGGGTCTGCATTGCCGACATCCTCAGATGCGCATATTGCAATTCTTCTCGCTATAAATCTCACATCTTCCCCGGAATAGAGCATCCTTGCCAGATAATATACTGTTGCATCGATATCTGACCCTCTCATGCTCTTTATGAATGCTGAAATCGTATCATAGTGGCTGTCACCGTCTTTATCATATCTTGCAGCCCTCTTCTGTATGCACTCTTGTGCAACTTCCATCGTAATATGAATTTTACCGTCTTCTGCCGGCATGGTTGTCAGAACACCCAATTCTATGGCATTCAGCGCATTTCTCGCATCTCCGTTTGAAATATCTGCCAGAAAATCAAGAGCCTCTTCTTCTATTACCGGATTGTAAACGGCAAGACCGTTTTCTCCGTCAGTAAGGGCTCTTCTGATAAGCTTTTTGATACTTTCGGTTGAAAGCGGTTTAAGTTCAAAAATAATTGAACGGCTAATCAGAGCGTTGTTAACCTCAAAATAAGGATTTTCAGTTGTTGCGCCGATAAGTATTATGGTTCCGTCCTCAACAAAAGGCAGCAGATAATCCTGCTGGGCTTTATTGAAACGATGTATTTCATCAATGAAGAGTATTGTTCTCTTTCCATACATTCCAAGCGTATCCTTGGCTGAACTTACCACTTCCTCCATTTCTTTCTTTCCTGAAGAAGTTGCATTTATACGTACAAATTCAGCACTGGTTGTTTCCGCAATCACTTCTGCCAACGTGGTTTTCCCCGTTCCCGGCGGTCCGTAAAAAATAACCGAGCTCAATTTGTCAGCCTTAATGGCTCTTGTAAGCAGTTTGTTCTCACCGAGAATATGCTCCTGTCCGACAATTTCTTCCAGTTTCTTCGGACGCATTCTGGATGCCAGCGGTGATTCTTTTTTCCCACCTGTTTCCCTCATATAGTCAAATAAATCCACTGTCTTCTCCGTTTCCGGATGTCGGCGGCGGTTATAACCTCTAAGCATCTTGCATAACCCTTTAATTTGCGTTATACTTATGATAATTATGCTCACCTGTCGGTGAATAAATCACTTAGGAGGTACAAATGCTGCCGAAAGATCCTTTTTTGCTTGTAAGCTATGTCAATACAAAGCTCAGGGATGATTATGAAAACCTTGAAGCCCTTGCGGATGCGGAAGGGGTTTCCGTCTCTGACATCACTGATGCTTTGAAAAAAATCGACTACGTTTATAATAAAAGTACAAATCAGTTTTCATGATATTCCATACAAAATCGTTTGTCAAGAATGCTTCAATCTGTTTGAGCGAATCCGGCACGAATCCCCTTACGGAGGTTTCACTTAAATTAACACCGGATGTCTGACAAAAGCACCAAACGGTTTCATGACCCCCGGCACAATGCAAACGAAACGGAAATGAGGTTTAATGGATAAATTACTATATATACGCGGACCGGTTCAGGCAGAAATAACGGAAAAAAAATCCCGTTTCATTGCCAACATAACACCTGTCGAAAACGAAGAACAGGCTCTTATGTTTATTGACTCGGTCAGGAAAAAATACTATGATGCGAGACATAACTGCTACGCCTATATCACCGGAGATAATGATGAATTCATACATTGTTCCGACGATGGCGAACCTTCCCACACCGCCGGCAGACCAATGCTTGAAGTTTTAAAGGGTGCGGGACTGCATAAAGTCTGTGTAACCGTGACAAGATACTTCGGCGGTATTCTCCTGGGAACAGGCGGGCTCGTAAGGGCGTATCAGGGTGCAGTAAAAGCGGCTGTTGACGAGTGTGACATTTACGAACTTGCTCAATACCGGAGAATCCGTATCCATACCGATTACCCCGGTCACGGAAAAATTTCCTTCATGGCACAGACTGAAGGTTATATAATAAGTAATCTTGTCTATACTGATAAAGTAGAATTAGATTTATGTGTTCCTCCAGAAAAGGAACAATCCGCCATACTCAGTGTCACTTCCATCACAAACGGCAAAGCGACTATTGAAGTCGGTGAACTCTTTAAGGCCTGACGCAGGCTCTTAACCATTTTTCAGACGGAACTTTTCAGTTCCATTAAACGAGGAAAGCTATGAATTACAACAAACATTCAATCAACAAGAGACAGAAAATGCTGCGTTCAAAATCAAGACGCATCTATTCCCTGTTTCGGGTTACGGCTTTAAGACTTGCTCTTATTGCCCTTGTTTTCTGCATGTTCGTGGGAACTGCCGCTGTCTACGGCATATACAAGGGAATCATCTCAAAATCTCCCAGTCTTGACAGCATAAGTGTCGTTCCTACTTCCTATGCCACTACACTTTACTACAACGACGAAAGCACTGTAATCAAAACTCTTGCCGCTTCCGGCAGTAACCGTGAATATGTTAAATATGATGACATTTCACCAAATGCCGTTAATGCTTTTATAGCTCTTGAGGACGAAAGATTCTTTGATCATAACGGAATTGACGTTCAGGGTATTTTCCGTGCAGCTTTTGTTGACATTCTCATGGGAAAAGATGCCGGTGCTTCAACCATCACCCAGCAGTTAATCAAAAACCAGGTTTTCGGAGGTGGAAACGAAACATTATTCGTTGATAAGCTGAAAAGAAAAATCCAGGAACAGTATCTTGCCATAGAGCTTGAAACTTATACACCGAAAGAAAAAATTCTTGAATACTATCTGAATACCATAAACCTCGGAAATGGTTCCTATGGTATCCAAAGAGCTTCTCAGGAATACTTCGGAAAAGATGCTGCCGACCTGACGGTATCCGAGGCTGCCGTCCTCGCACCCATTGCATATTCACCAACCCTCATGAACCCTCTGAACTATCCTGAGGCGAACAGCAAAAGACGTCTTGCCACTCTGAACAATATGTACGAGCAGCAACTCATAACAGAGGAGGAATATAACGAAGCAATTGCCGATACACAGAGTGTGTACGAAAGAATCGTCGCTCAAAATCAGATTGCTTCAACTTATGATTCTTCGATGAACTCATATTTTACGGATGCACTCATTAACCAGGTTCTTGAGGATTTGGAAGCAAAAGGATATTCTTCCTATGAGGCAACAACACTCTTATACAGCGGCGGTCTTACCATTTATTCCACCCAGGATAAAGATATTCAGGCCGTTCTTGATGAGGCATTTACCAACGAGGCAAACTTCCCGGCAGTAGGACAGGGTTCATATTACGAACTTTCCGGCGACTGGGCTCTTTCAATCTATCTCGGAGATGACAAATGGGTTCACTATCACTCAAACGACCTTATAGAATACTACAGGGAATATACTGACAGTGACCGATTCTACTACCACAAAGACGGTGGTTCTAAAGGAATAAGCAGTCTTACACTTAACAAAGAAGATCTCTCTGCAAAAGTTGATGCTTTTATCACTGCCAAGATGGATGAAAACAACGGCGAATCCTATCTGGAATCATCCAGAAACATTATACTCCAGCCCCAGTCAGCCATGGTTGTAATGGACTACAGAACCGGTCAGGTTGTGGCAATGTACGGCGGACGAGGCGAAAAACTCGGAGACCGTGTCTTAAACAGAGCTACGGGAACTTACCGTCAGCCCGGCTCAACTTTCAAAGTTCTTGCCGCATTCATGCCTGCACTTGATACCGGCGGCAGTACACTTGCTTCAACTTTTGACGATTCATATTACAGTTATGCAACCGGCAATGAGGCGGCCGGTGAAGATACCACAATCCGCAACTGGTACAAAACCGGCTATGAGGGTCTGAGTCCTATACGACGCGGAATATACCGTTCCATGAACATTGTCGCAGTAAGAACATTTGAGTCTGTCGGTGCCGGTACTTCACTTTCATACCTTGAACAGATGGGCTTTTCCAAAATAGATGACACAAACGACCGTAACATTTCTACCGCACTCGGTGGTCTCACTACCGGTGTTTCGGTTCTTGAACTGACGGCCGGATATTCGAGCATCGCAAACGATGGTATTTACATCAAACCTCGCCTCTACACGGAAGTCTATGACCATGACGGCAAACTGCTTTTGGAAAACAAATCAAAAGCAACACAGATAATGAAGTCGTCAACAGCATATCTCCTTACCGATGCAATGAAGGATGTTACAACCATCGGTACCGGTTCTACATGTCGATTCCAAAATCTTAACATTCCGGTTGCGGGAAAAACAGGAACAACCACCAAGGACATTGACCTTTGGTTCTGCGGTTACACACCTTATTACTGTGCCGGCATATGGTCAGGTTATGACAACAATTTCCAGCAGTCAAACGGAGGCTATCATAAAGTGCTCTGGCGTAATATTATGGAGCAGATTCATACAATAAAAGGCTGCGAAGAAAAGGATTTTGAAGTTCCTAATTCCATTGTCACTGCAAAAATATGCAGTAAATGCGGTAATCTTGCCGTCTCCGGATTGTGTGATAAAAACGAGATGGGAGATCTTACAAAGGAAGAAATCTTTGCAAACGGAACAGTTCCTACTCAAAAATGTACCTGTTGCACTGAGATCACCCTTTGCGACGAATCAAACATGCTTGCAACATCCGGATGCCCTCATACCCATACCACTGTTCTCCTGGACAAAACCGAATCCGAAGACAGTATTGCAAACGGAGGAACATTCGATACCCCATATTGTCTGACAGAGTCAATGAAACAGACATGCAACCTACACTCAGCTGCAGAATAATCAGAATATTCAAAAAACGGAAGCCCGTACATCACTGTACCCGCTTCCGTTTTTTACTGACAGTATAAGAATTTTTCAAGCATAAACAAATCCATACATCTGTCTTTACACTTCTTTCATTTTTCCGTCTTTAATTATAAACTGGTGCTTCGCATAACCGTCAATTTCCGGATCATGTGTTACGATTATAATCGTCTGTCCTTCCTGATTAAGCTTCCCGAATATTTCCATTACTTTATATGTATTTTCTTTATCCAATGCTCCTGTCGGTTCATCGGCAAGTATAAGCGGACTGTCTTTCGCAAGTGCCCTCGCAATCACAACTCTCTGTTGTTCTCCTCCCGATAGCTCTGATATCTTTCTTTTTTCATAACCGGCAAGAGAAACTTTTTCCAGACATTCCCGGATTTTTTTCTTTTTTTCCAAACGGGACATTTTTTTTATATCACAGAGGAATTTCCACATTTTTTTCAACATTCAGATTATCCAGAAGTTCATACTTTTGGAATACCAAACTTATCTTCTCACGCCTAAACAAATCCGTTTTCTTCCCATTTAATCCCGAAACAGTCTTACCTTCAAATATGTATTCACCACCGGTTGCATCATCCAATCCGCCTAAAATATTCAACAGAGTTGTCTTGCCGGAACCCGAAGCACCCATTATTGAAACAAAATCACCTCTGTTTATTTTAAAATTCACATCCTGCAAAACTGGTTTGTCATTTACACTCCTATTATATATTTTACATATCCCTTTCAGTTCAATCATAATTACTCCTCACTAATTCTAAGCATGTTCAATGCTTTATTTCTGGATATCTTTCTAAAATTAACAACGACAACAACAAATGCTGTTACAAGTGTTAAAATCAATGCAGGAATTATTGATTTCAGACTTGCGTTATCCAGCAATATCTTACTAATGGTATAGGAAAACACTACAGCCGTTATCAACGATAGCATGCTCATTTTCAAAACATACGTCATAACGTCTGCAAGAATATTCATTCCCGTTGCCCCATTGCATCTTTTTATCGCACATTCTCTTGCTTTTCCCATAAACACCAACCTTGATACGGATAATACATTAACCAGCGATATTGCAATCAATATCCACATAATAACATTATTTTCCGAATCTAGAAGCATTAAATTCTCATAGTCTTCATATATCTCATCAGGTTTTCCAACTAAACTATCGGCCTTATTTACGAAATCAAGGTGCAAATTACAGAAAAAGACAAAATTGCATTGTTTATGAATAGTGAAAAAGCCATAATCCCATAAATAACACGATTGTTTTCATTGTATTTTCTCATCATGTCCGCAACCGGATACCTTGCTATTACTACACTTGGCACTATTGTTTCAATAAGAATTATAAGTAAAGCAAGTGCTACAGTTATCGGAATCACTCTCGAAAAAATAATGTCATCATACAATTCAACAAGAGATGTTTTTTTGTAGTTTTAACCATGAATCCAATAATTGCTGCTATTATTGTATTACCTATAAAGCAGGCAAATCCGCCAACTAATACATTATCCCCAAATATACTTTGAGTGATTTCGTTTTTCAAACCTCCTGATGCCAGCATAATCCCATATTGACGGCGTTCTGTAAAAAATGCTCCCAGTCTCATACATATCACAATTATGATTTCCATAACTCCAACCATTAAGGCGACAGCCAACAGATACTTGAACACGATATCATAGCTTTTTGCATTTTTCGACACAATTTCACCAAGCGGGTGTATTGTTGCCTCTGCATTATACTCTTTAACACATTTCATCACAGCTTCTTTGACATCTTCCTGAGATACATTTTCAGCATACGAAATGTAAAAACTTCCTCCTACAGTTCCTTTCCTGCACAGCTCTATCATCAGATTATCGAGGCAGACTATTGATGTATCCTCTAACAAACTCACATCCGGAGACATTAAAAGTGTTTTAGGAATCCACGAGGATCCCTCCTCTAAAACACCTGCTATAAAAAATTTTTGAACGTAATCACCTTTTACATACTCCAACACTGTTCCTACAGGATAAGCCTCTCTAAGAAATGAACCCAGATAAATAATAGTTGTATCTTCGTCTACATACTCCGCTGCCTCTTCAAAATCCATTCCTTCTACAACATCAAGTTCCATCAAGTGTACAAGGGTATAGTCCATATACAGTTCTTCTACTCGTCCTTCTTCCAGATTTTCCTGCATACATGTATGTTTCTTCTGTATTACTTCCAGAGGTTTCCATATATTCAGATTTGAACAATAATATCCAAATCCACCTATAGCAGTAACCTCAGGCGTATCATAAATGCTTCTCAACATCTCCACTAAATAGTCCGTATAGTCAATTTCATCTTCCGGATATGACAGTATTTCACACTCATCCATCACCGCAGAATTATAAATTCCTGCCGAAAACTTAGCATTCATTACAGTTTTATTATTTTCATTAAAGAAGAAGATAAATATCACAAGACATGCCGTACATATCGCCAAAACGTGTATCGCAATCAAAATACAGATATCAAATCTCTTTTTTCCCCAATTATACGCAGATATATAATTCATACTTACTTTCCTCAATAACCGGCTGATATATTAACGTAATTGGCCCCGGATGAAAGTGAATTTTTATCTCCTTAACCATAAATTACTGTAACACAGTTTACTACCCATCTATTTTTTCGCCAACGCTTATCTTGTTTTTCTTCACAACATGTTTACCTTCGTGAATCCCCCTGCACAAATTACTTCTAATGTCATTTCCACCGCAAAAAGCCCCTTTTCACGTCTTTTCAACATGAAAAAGGGCCTTTTGCTATAATTTGAATTTCTTTTGGATTTCTATTTTTTCAATTCTTTTCATTCATTGTCATCATTCTGTTCCGGATAAAACTTCTGTTTTTGCTATGCAATTACCTTCTCCCTGTTCATCACATCCACAGCAAGGCGTTACCGGATCACAGTCCTGCTTAAGAACACCTTCACATGCAGGCGGCGACAGATTCAATGGCCGTATTGCAAGATTTAACAATTCTCCTGCGACAAAGTCCATGCATACCGACTCTTCATCAGACGTAATGCTGCCTTTAGGTGTGTCCATTCTTCCCACAACCGGAACACGATATCCTGCGAAGTAAAGAGTCTGCATTACTAATGTAAGACCGACTGTAATTTCACTTGCTGCCTCGTCAAAATCCAGAACCTTCGGAATTCCGTAAAGATTCAGACCTTCTCTGATTGAATTGTTTGTCGAATCAAATCCTATGTTATTTATTGCCGCAGTCGGATTACCACCTTCGACCAGATTATATGAATATCCATACGGTGTATACATCTCAAGAGTTACGGATGACGGATTTGTATCCCCATCATAAAATGTACTCGTCTGGTCCGAAGGAAGATATGTTGCCGAAACATTCGATGTACCAAGAGTATTACAACTGCTGTCATAATATATTATCACATAGTCAGCCACTATATTGCTGAGCGTAATCCTAGTACAGTTAGGTCTTCCGGCTATCGGCTGAATGTTAACCTCTCCATCAGCTGTTCCGTAGGTGTATGTCAGGTTAACCAGCCTTACACATGCGCTGACCGCAGTCGGATACTCTGTAGATACCGTAATGCCAACAGGAAAAGTTGCACAAAGATTAATTCCCAGTTCATCATATATTACCGGGGCAAATATACCCAATGTACCCGGAGTTCCGCATATCGGGTTCGTACACACATCTCTGCAGCATCCATCTGCGGCATCAATCTTACTGCACACCGGACTTACTATTCTGCAGCATTTACAAGACTTACATTTTGCCATGGAACATATTCCTTTTTTTACTTTATATTATGCATTAACAATAGCCTTGCCACATATTTTATATAAAGTACCTTTTCTCAGAACCTCTCTGCTTATCACTTGCCAAATTACAATAGAGAGTCTGCCGGATTTTATTCAGAAAGAGAGACAAATCATGATAAAGCTTTTTCCTACAACATCAAATGAGGATTTTTTCAGTGAATCCGCTTCTTCCCCGAAATCAGTTCAGCCTCAATATGCGGAAGAAAAAAATAATCAAATAAAAAAAGCAGAAAATGCAACTGCTGAGGAAATCAGCAGAATTGTTTCAGACTACGATGAAAAAATCAAAAAGCTCCTTATCAGTCATGAGAAGGAGCTTGAATCTTTAAAAATCGAATATGAATCATTACTTAACCAGAAAGAAAATCTTATCAACAGCATCACGGAGCAATACAACGAACTGATGAAGGTCGCTCAAAGTTACAAAAAAGACGCTGCAAAGTGGTATTCCATGGTATGTAAGCGACAGTAAATCCTTGCCCGGTATTCCCGGCAATTCCATCCGGTCGTACTATATTCCGTAATTCAGAATCAGATACGGTATCTGATTCCTTTTTCGTTCAGAAACTGTTTTAACGCCTCCAACTCTTCCGGAGTCACTTCAAGGTTCATCATTAAGGATTTTCTTTCGTTCGGAAGGTTTATATCATTTTCCCGTAGCCTGTCCTTACTTTTAAAACCAAAAGCAGCATTTGTATGTGCTGACAGTAATTCCTCATTCCTTCTTTTCGCCTGTTCGACCGATAAAGTGGAAAAATATACCCTGAACATTGCATTGACGAATGGTGAATTCAATTTTTTTATCTCATTAAGATCTTTATCCAAAGCCGAAATAATTTTCTCAACATCATCAGTTTCCTTACACCCCTCCGGCATGCATCCCGATATCAGTTTTTCAAGCAGAATATCCCGATATTCATCCGGAATCATCCTGTCCTCATACAAACGGTTTTTAAATTTTTCCTGCATCTTTCAACTCCTTTTAAATCCGCCTGACAGCCAAAAAGGTACCTGCAATAATACAGGTACCTTGTCAGTTTTCTTTCAGTTTAATTCATTTTTAATTGAAGTATCTGTTTAAAAGTCCCTCAAATGCCTTACCGTGGCTTGCTTCGTCACGAGCCATTTCATAAGTCACTTCGCTTCGCTCGTGACTTCAAA